>NZ_SLVT01000001.1:567986-684057 GCF_004345505.1 Micromonospora sp. CNZ303
TCTATGTCAAGGAGGGTGTCTACGGGCAGTGGTTGACGCTGGCCGGGGGCGGGCAGGTGCGGGACATCGCGGTCAGTGGTGACCGGTTCGCGTTCGTCAATTCGGCGGGGGTGTTGTACGCGAAGGACGGCCTGTACTCGTCGTGGCAGGCGGTGAACTCGGGTGGGGCGACGAAGGTCGTGCTCTCCGGAAACCGGATCGGCTGGGTGCAGGGCGGCAACTTCTACGCCAAGGACGGCATCAACGGCGGGTGGCTCACCCTGGCCGAGGGTGGGCAGGTCAGCGACGTCGCGGTCGGCGGCGACGACTGGTTCGCGTTCGTCGGCGGCGGGAACTTCTTCGCCAAGCAGGGCATCTACGCCGGGTGGCTGACGATGGCCGGCGGCGGGCAGGTCGGCGACGTCGACATCGCCACCTGACGGGCCGCGCCCGCCGAACGGGCGGTGCGGGCGAGGTCGTGCCCGCACCGCCCGGCCGTCGCGCTGCCGGCCCTCCTGCCGGGCCACCGGGGAACGCGGAGCGCCGGGCCCCGGTGTTTGCGGGCGGCCGGGATCGGAGACATTAGCCCGGTATGGCTGACAGGTGGTACTCGGAGGCGGTCGTCTACTGCCTCGACATCGACACGTACGCGGACTCCGACGGCGACGGGGTCGGCGACATCCGGGGGCTCATCGGCCGGCTGGACTACCTCGCCCGGCTGGGCGTGACCTGCCTCTGGCTGCACCCCATCCACCCGTCGCCCAACCGGGACGACGGGTACGACGCGACCGACTTCTACAACATCGACCCGCGCTTCGGCACCCTCGGCGACTTTGCGGAACTGCTGCACCAGGCGCAGAACCGCGGCATCCGGGTGATCATCGACCTGGTCGTGAACCACACGTCGAACGAGCACCCGTGGTTCCAGTCCGCCCGCTCCTCGCCGGACTCGCCGTACCGCGACTGGTACGTCTGGGCCGACCACGAGCCGAGCGACCGGCACCAGGGCATGGTCTTCCCCGGCGAGCAGCACGAGACGTGGACCTACGACCGGACCGCCAAGGCCTGGTACTACCACCGGTTCTACAAGTTCCAGCCGGACCTGAACTTCACGAACCCCGCCGTCCGCGAGGAGATCAAGAAGATCGTCTCGTTCTGGCTCCAGCTCGGCGTCTCCGGCTTCCGGATGGACGCGGTGCCGTTCATCATCGAGCTGACCGAGGCGGGCAACCCGAACTCGCCGAAGGACTTCGAGTTCCTCACCGAGCTGCGCCAGCACGTGCAGTGGCGCCGGGGCGACGCCGTCCTGCTCGCCGAGGCCAACGTCGAGCCCGACCAGCTGCCGACCTTCTTCGCCGACAGCGGCGGCTCGGGCAACCGGCTGCACATGCTCTTCGACTTCATGCTCAACGGGCGCCTGATGCTGGCCCTGGCGCGGCAGGACCCGGAGCCGATCATCGAGGCGCTGCGGGACACCCCGGCGCTGCCCGAGGGCGGGCAGTGGGCCACCTTCCTGCGCAACCACGACGAGATCGACCTCTCCCGGCTCACCGCCGAGCAGCGCAACCAGGTGTACGAGCAGTTCGGTCCCGACGAGAACATGCGCATCTACGACCGGGGCATCCGCCGCCGGCTCGCCCCGATGCTCGGCAACGACCGCCGCCGCATCGAGCTGGCGTACGCGTTGCAGTTCTCGCTGCGCGGCACGCCGGTGCTGCGCTACGGCGAGGAGATCGGCATGGGGGAGGACCTGTCGCTGCCCGGCCGGGAGGCGATCCGCACCCCGATGCAGTGGTCGTACCAGCCGAACGCCGGCTTCTCCACGGCCGACCCGGAGAAGCTGATCCGCCCGGTGATCGACAAGGGCGAGTTCTCGTACGAGAAGGTCAACGTGACCGCCCAGCGCAGCGACCAGAAGTCGCTGCTCGCCTGGTTCGAGCGGATGATCCGTACGCTGCGCGAGGCCCCCGAGGTGGGCTCGGGCTCGACCACCCACATCGACGTGGCGATGCCACCCGGCGTGCTGGCGCACCGGGCCGACGGGCGGACCGGCACGATGCTCTTCGTGCACAACCTCGGCACCACCGACGCCGAGGTGGACCTCAGCATGCTGGAGCCCGAGGCGGACCTGCCCATCGACGTCCTCGCCGACCGCAAC
Source organism: Micromonospora sp. CNZ303 (assembly GCF_004345505.1). NCBI lineage: Bacteria > Bacillati > Actinomycetota > Actinomycetes > Micromonosporales > Micromonosporaceae > Micromonospora > Micromonospora sp. CNZ303. The sequence goes on from NZ_SLVT01000001.1 coordinate 570,124, forward strand.
TACGGCGACGTCGGCAAGCTCGACCGGCTCAAGGTGGCCGGCTACGGCTACCGGTGGATCCGCCTCTGCCGGGGCCGCGGCTTCTGACCCGGCCACCACGTCGACGGCCGTCCGCCCCACCCCGGCGGACGGCCGGTCACTCCCGCCAGCCGGCCAGCTCGACCCCCTTGGCGATCTCGACCCGGAAACCCATGGCGATCTCGCCGCTCTCGCCCGGCCCGAGCCGGAGCCGCCAGGTCAGCTCGCCCAGCTCGGTGCGCTCGGCCGGCGGCGGGACGAGGGTGGACTCCCGCACGACCACCGCCTCGTCCCGGGACACCGGCAGCTGGTCGCGCACCTCCACGCTCGCCGGGCGGGGCGTGTGGTTGGCCACGCTGATCCGGTACTCCACGTCCCGCCGCCGGGTCGAGCCGAGCGTGGCCCGGGTGTCGGCGCGCCGGCCCAGCTTCCGCTCCACCCGTACCCGGTCGTCGACGCCGAGCGCCAGCTCGGTCTCCTCACCGGGCGCCCACACCGGCAGCCGGGTGGCCGCGACGAAGTCGGCGCCGTGGAAGACCGCCGCCGGGCCGGGGAGCAGCGTGTGCTCCGAGGTGTTGCGGACCGTCGCGCGCAGGTGCGCCTCGGTGGCGCGGACCGGCACGGTCACGTGGTCCAGCCGGGCCGGCAGCTCCAGCACGGCGATCGTGGCCCGGTGGGCGCTGCCGTCCGCCGGTACCGCGACCGGGCGGGCCGGCCGGTAGGTGGCCGCCGTGACCCCCTGCTCGACGGTGGCCACGCTCTCGCGCATCTCGGGGCGCGGCGCGCCGGACCGGGCCACGGCCCCGGCGGGCGGACCGTCGGGCGCCGCGGGGGCCGGCATCGCGCCGAAGCTGGCCGCCCTCGGCATCGGCGGCGGCACCGGCCGGAGCCGGTCGAGATACCAGGGCGTCAGTTCGGGTACGCGGGTCGCCGCCGCCGGCCGGGCCGTCGAGAGTTCGAGTACGCACTCCGGCCAGTCCTCGCCGGTGTCCTGGCTGACCAGCCCGAACCAGGTGACGGTCATGGTGTCGTCGACCAGCCGCAGGTCGTAGGAGGGCTGCCAGCGGGCCCCGTCGACCAGGTAGCTCAGCTCCAGGTCCAGCTCGTCGTCGTCGGCGTCCACCGACACGGTCACCTCGGCGACCAGCTGGTCCGGTCTCCGCTTGCCGCGCGTGGCGTCCAGTTGCCGCTCGACGGCCGCCAGCTCCTCGGTCAGGTCGGTACGCTGCCGGGCCAGCGCGCGACGGCGGCGCTGGGAGTCCGCGAGCTGACCGGCGACCGAGTCGGCGAAGGTGGCCACGTCGGCCGGGGCGGCGTCACCGGAGGCCAGCGCGCGGGCATACGTGCCGCCGGCCCGGTCGGCCAGCCGGGTGAGGAACTGCCCCCGCTGCGCCTCGACCTCGCACGCGTCGTCGACCTCGGCCAGCGCGTCGGCAAGTTCCCGGCTCCGCTGCTCCAGCTCACGGACCTGCCCGTCGGTGCTGCGCGGCTGCCGCCACGTCGTGACGTCCACGCCGAGCACGGTGGCGGCGCCCCGCCCGCCGACCCGCAGCGAGTCCCGCCGCAGGCCCATCGGCAACGGCGCGACGCGTACGCGGTGCTCACCTGCGGCCAACCGGGTGCTGCCCCGGCGCGTGACCCGGGCGCGGTCCGGATAGACGGTGACCCCGACGACGGGTGCTTCGATCTCCACTGCCTCCACGGCGGCGAGAGTAGCCGGGCGATGCTCGTGACCGACGTCCCGCGCCGGGCCGGCGTCGGCGTACGGCTGGGTTAAGCTCCTTCGATCGAGCGTAAGTTACCGGGAGGTAGGCATGTCGGAGGAGCAGCGGGTCGCCATCGTCACGGGCGCGGCGCGGGGGATCGGGGCGACCACCGCCCGGCGGCTGGCGGCCGACGGCCTCGCGGTCGCCGTGGTCGACATCGAGGAGTCGGCGACGAAGGAGACCGTGGACGCGATCGTGGCGGCCGGCGGCCGGGCGCTCGGCGTCGGCGCGGACGTGTCCGACCGGGCCCAGGTCGAGGCGGCCGTGGCGCGGGTCGCCGCCGAGCTGGGCGCCCCGACGGTGCTGGTCAACAACGCCGGCGTGCTCCGCGACAACCTGCTGTTCAAGATGACCGACGCCGACTGGGACACGGTCATGGGCGTGCACCTGCGCGGCGCGTTCCTGTTCAGCCAGGCCGCCCAGAAGCACATGGTCGAGGCGAAGTGGGGCCGGATCGTCAACCTCTCCAGCACCTCGGCGCTGGGCAACCGGGGCCAGGCGAACTACGCCGCCGCGAAGGCCGGCCTCCAGGGCTTCACCAAGACCCTCGCCATCGAGCTGGGCCCGTTCGGGGTGACCGTCAACGCGGTCGCGCCCGGCTTCATCGTCACCGACATGACCGCCGCCACCGCCGCCCGGATGAAGGTCGACTTCGAGGCGCTCCAGAAGCACGCCGAGTCGGAGATCGCGGTACGCCGGGTCGGCCGCCCCGAGGACGTCGCGCACAGCATCTCGTTCCTGGCCAGCGAGGGCGCCTCCTTCGTCTCCGGCCAGGTGATCTACGTGGCCGGCGGCCCCAAGGACTGAGGTGTGAGGAAGGGCCCCTTCCTGACGCAATGCGTTAGGAAGGGGCCCTTTCCTTACACCTTGGGCGGCGCCCGCCGGGGTCAGGCCGCCGGGGCGGGGCGGGTGCGCCAGAGCCAGAGCAGGCCGAGCACCGGCAGGACCAGCGGGATGTAGCCGTACCCGCTGCCGAACTGCGACCAGACCGTCTCGTCGGGGAAGAGCTCCGGGTCGGCGAGACTGAGGGCCCCGACGCCGAGCACCCCGACCAGCTCCACGGCGCAGCACGCGAGGGCGACGCGCCGGCCGGCGGCGCCGGCGCGGGCCAGCCCCACCGCCGCGACGATGTAGATGGCCGCGGCGAGCGCCGAGAGCAGGTACGCCACGGGCGCCTCGTCGAACTTCGTGGCGATCTGGAGGCCCGCGCGGCTCGTCGCGGCGATCGCGAAGAGCAGGTAGACCGCGATCAGCAGCCGCCCCGGGCCGGCGTTGGTCCGCGTCGCCTCCGGGGCACGTACGTCAGCCACCCAGCACCTCCCAGGTCTGCTGGAGCCGTACGACGACCACCGGCGTGACCAGGCAGACCGCGCAGACGATCGCCGAGCCCCAGCGCGTCGGCTCCATCCGGGCCAGCACCCAGGCCAGCGGCGGCAGGCAGACCACCGTGGCGACGTACCCGAAGAAGGCTCCCGGCTCGCCCGGTCGCTCGCCGCCGCCGATGGCGACCAGCGCCACCGCCGCGAGCGCGAGCAGCGCCACCTCCAGCACGGCCAGGCCGGCGAACTGCACCCGGTCCGGTGCGCGGTGCCGCAGCGTGGCGACCAGCGCCCACGCAGCGACGAGGAGCGACAGCACGATCGAGGCGGTCGCGAGGAGCCCGTCCACCGGCGAACCCGCCGACGCCGCGCTGGTCATCGGGGTCGTCCGGGGTGTGTCTCGGTCACCGGCACAGCCTACTAACCCGCGTAGTACACCCCGTCACCCGCCGCCTCCTGTCAGGGGTCCGCCGGCGGTCCGTCCCGGCTCCCGGTGGTCCGACGGCGTCGGGCCGGTGGGCGTGGGAGCGTGTTCCGCCGAGGCGGCAACGAATGTCGCCAGAGGACAGTGGGGTACCCCTATTGACCCCTACTCGCGGGTAAGCGGAATGTCGCGGACCGTTATTCTCGGGCCATCGTCGCCACACTCGGACGGCACGTTCGTCTGACGGAGAGGATCGCCATGTCGCTGCCCACCATCCCCCCGGCGCTGAGCGTGGTGATGCCGACCTACCAGGATCCGCAGTGCCTCGCGCTGACCCTGCGGGCGCTGACCCGGCAGACGCTGCCGCCGGAGCGCTTCGAAGTGATCGTGGTCCGGGACGGTGGATCGTCCGACGGGTACGCCGAGGCCCTCGCCGAAGGCGCCGGCCTCCGCCTGCGCGTGGTGGAACTCCCCCGGCGCAAGGGCCGCTCCACCGCCCGCAACGAGGGGGCGCGGGCTGCCACCGCACCCCTGCTCGTCTTCCTCGACGCCGACTCGTGGGCCGTGCCCGACCTGTTGGAGAGGCACCTGGCGTGGCACGACACGCCCGGCAACGCGGCGGTGCTGATCGGCCGGCGGGACGAGATCGGCCTCGCGGACCTCCCGGCCGTGCTGGCCGGCGAGTCGGACACGATCGCGCGTGCCTTCCCGCACGGTGGCGACCTGCGGTTCGCGACGGGACTCCCGGACGACGGCGGCGACTGGCTGCGGGCCGGCTGGGTGATCGCCTACACGCACAACATCTCGCTCTCCACCGCGCTCTTCACGAAGGTCGGTGGCTACCGCGAGGCGTTCGGTCTCAGCTACGGCGTGGAGGACGTCGAGCTGTTCTACCGCGTGGACCGGAGCCTGCCGGACGGCGTCAACTTCGGCTACGACGACGAGGCCCGGGTCGTCCACCTGCCGCACCACAAGAACATCACCCGCAACTGGATGGAGATGAAGGCCAACTTCCAGCAGGCGGCCAGGTTGTACCCCTGCCTCGAATGGGAGTTTCTCACCGCGGTCATGGGGTACGAGGCGATCCGGCGGATCCTGTACTACCGGTCGCTCGTCGACGAGTGCGTCGAGCACTCGGCCTGCGCCATCGGACCCGCCGTCGCGCGCCTCGCCGGCAAGTTGCGGGGACCCAAGGCGCTCTGGATCGGCACCGGCCGCGCCGAGGCGAGGCTGCCCGCCTCGGCCCTCACCTACGACTACTCCGCTCCCGTCGGGCCGGCCAACTTCCACCTGCTCGGCGTGGCCCCACCCATGCCGGCGGGCAGCATGGACGCGGTGGTCAGCGTCGACTTCTGGCGGTACCTGCTGTGGCCGGAGCTCTGCCAGTTCATCTCCGCCTCGGTGCAGCTGGCCGGCGAGGTCCACCTGGTCGCCACCGCCGACGCGACACCGGGGATGTGCGCCGCCGACCCGCAGACGCTGGACTACCTGCGCCAGGCACAGGCCGCCGAGTACGTGGCCGAGCTGCGCGCGGTCGAGGGGCTCGGTGACGTGTTGACGCTACGGGCCCGCCAGCCCGTGGCCGGCGTCACGCGCCGGGTGCCCGGCCAGGTTCCCGCCCGGGCACGACCCACGGCACAGGCGCCGGGGCGTCCCCCGGCGAGGTAGCAGATCGACGGTGCGGCCGGGCCCGACGTGCGGGCCCCGGCTCGCTGCACCGTGCCCGGATCCGTCGCTACAGCCGGAAAGGCGAGCATCTTGCGCGTACTGTTGTCGACCCTCGGGTCGCGTGGCGACGTCCAACCACTGGTGGCGCTGGCATCGCGGTTGACAGCTCTCGGTCTGCAGGTTCGCCTCTGCGCCCCACCGGACTTCGCCCGGTGGGTGGCCACCTTCAAGATCCCCTTCGTGCCCGTCGGTCCGCCCTGGCGCAGGTCGGCGGCGCCCAGGCCGCGGGCCGCCGTACCCCGCCCGTCGCCGGCGCAGGTGCGTCAGCTGGCGGAGTCCTCCATCGGCATCCAGTTCGAGGTGTTGTCGGCGGCGGCCCGGGACTGCGACGCCGTCGTCGCGTCGACCGGCCTCCAGATCGCCGCCCGCACCGTGGCGGAGAAGCGGGGCATACCGTACGTCTTCACGGCATTCTGCCCGGCGGCCCTTCCCTCGCCGCACCACGCTCCGCTGCCGCTGCCCGCCCTCGGGGAGGTGCCCGCGCCCGCGTCGGCCGACAACGGCGAGCTGTGGGCCGCCAACCAGCGGCACGTCAACGACACCTTCGGCGCGCCGCTCAACGCGCTCCGGGCGACGATCGGACTGGGTCCGGTCGAGGACGTCAGCGCCCACATCCACACCGACCAACCGTGGCTGGCGGTCGACCGGACGCTGGCGCCCTGGCCGGACGCCGCCGACCGGACCGTCTACCAACCGGGCGCCTGGCTCCTGCCGGACGAGCGGGCGCTGCCGCCCGAGTTGGCGACCTTCCTGGACGCGAGCGACGAGCCGTGCGTCTACGTGGGATTCGGCAGTGTCGCCGCACCCCCCGGCCTGCTGGAGACGGCCGTCAAGGCGGTGCGCGCGGTCGGCTGCCGACTGGTCGTCTCCCGGGGCTGGGCGCCCCTCTCGCTGGCCGTCCGGGCGCCCGACTGCCTGGTCGTCGGCGAGGTGAACCAGCAGGAGCTGTTCAAGCGGGTGGCCGCGGTGGTCCACCACGGCGGCTCGGGCACCACGACCACGGCCGCGCGGGCCGGGACGCCGCAGGTCGTCATCCCGCAGGTCTACGACCAGCACTACTTCGCGCGACGCGTGTCCGCACTCGGCATCGGCGGCGCGCACTCCGGCGCGGTACCGACCGTCGAGTCGCTGACCGCGGCTCTCAGCGCCGCACTGCGGCCCGAGGTGGCCGCCCGCGCCCGGGCGTTCGCCGCCGCCATCAGCACCGACGGAGCCCAGCTCGCCGCGGAACGGTTGACCACCACCCTGCGGAGCTGAGGCACGCGACCTTCAGGATCGCCGTCCGGACAGGAGGAGACCCGACGCGACGGCATGTCACCGGCGGATGGTCCGCGACGACCCAGCGGCGGGGGTGGGCACGTGCCGGCCGGGCGGCACGGGGAAGGGAGCGGCGCGCGGCCGAATCAGCCGCCACCTGACCACCGCGCGGGCGCGCCGACGACATCAGGCACAGGGTCCGGTGTGGCGTATGGCCACGGGTACCGTGGTGTGACGCGACGACGGTGGAGGTGCTCGTGGTGCGGTTCGGGTTGTTCGGCACCGGTCACTGGGCGGCCGAGACGCACGCCGCCGCGCTGCACGCGCACCCGGGGGTCGCGTTCGCGGGCGTGTGGGGCCGGGACCCGCGCAAGGCCGCGGCCCTGGCCGAGCGCTACGGAGTGCCGGCGTTCGACGACGTCGACGCGCTCATCGACGCCTGCGACGCGGTCGCCGTGGCTCTCCCGCCGGACGTCCAGGCCGGCATCGCGGTCCGCGCGGCCACCGCCGGCCGGCACCTGCTGCTGGACAAGCCGCTCGCGTTGAGCGTCGCCGAGGCCGACCGGGTGGTCGACGCCGCACAGGCGGCGGGCGTCGCCTCGGTGGTCTTCTTCACCGGCCGCTACCGGCCGGACATCGCCGCCTTTCTCGCCTCGACGGCCGCCGTCGGCGGGTGGCACACCGCCAAGGCGATCCGGTTCGCCTCCATCTTCCGGCCCGGCAGCCCCTACGGGGCCTCGCCCTGGCGCCGGGAGCACGGCGCGCTGTGGGACATCGGCCCGCACGCGCTGTCGCTCGTCCTGCCGGTGCTCGGCCGGGTCACCCGCGTCGCCGCGATGGACGGGCCGCGTGGGCTCGTCCACCTGCTCCTCACCCACGACGGGGGCGCGACCAGCACGGTGTCGCTGACCCTGGACGCCCCGCAGGAGGCGGTGAGCCAGGAGTTCGTCTTCTACGGCGAGCACGGCGTCGAGACCGTGCCGGCCGGCGAGGGCGACGCGGCGACCGCCCTCGGGGTGGCGATCGACCAGTTGCTGGAGGAGATCGGCTCGGGCACCCGGGACCACCGCTGCGACGTGCGCTTCGGCCGCGAGGTCGTGGCCGTGCTCGCCGCCGCCGAGACCGCCCGCGCCGAGGGCCGCACCGTCGACCTGCCGGGCTGAGCTCAGGCCAGCGTGTTCAGGGCCTCGCTCAGCTCGGCGGGGGAGTCGAACTCCTCCGCCGGCAGGGCCCGGAGCGTCTGGAGCATCGCCGTGCTGACCCCGTTCTCCTGGCCCCAGCGGACCAGGTCCTCCCGGGAGACCGGGTAGTCGAGCCCGGCCAGGTACTCCTGCAACTGCACGCCGGTGACGGTCATGTCGGCGGCCTACCCGCTCAGCCCGCCGGCACACGCCCGCCGATCGACGTTCGGCGGTTTGCCCCGGCGGCGCGCCGGGTAGCCGCCGGCATGCTGGTTCAGCGGCTCGGCGCGCCGAGCGACTTCGACCCGTTGCTGGAGCGCGTCCGGGACGCCCGGATCGTGATGATCGGCGAGGCGACGCACGGCAACTACGACTACTACCGTCTGCGCGAACAGCTCACCCGCCGGCTGATCGCCGAGTGCGGGTTCTCCTTCGTGGCCGTGGAGGGGGACTGGCCCGACTGCGACCGGGTGCACCGCTCGGTGACCGCCGCCCCGGGCGGGGCCGCCGACCCGCGCGTCGCGCTGGAGCGCTTCGAGCGCTGGCCGACCTGGATGTGGGCGAACGCCGAGGTGGCCCGCTTCTGCTCCTGGCTGCGGGCGTGGAACGTGGAGCGGCCCCAGGACGCCCGGGCCGGCTTCCACGGCCTGGACGTCTACAGCCTGTGGGAGTCCATGCAGGCGATCTTCGACTACCTCGGCGAGGAGGACCCGGGATCGCTGGAGGCGGCACAGGACGCGTACCGCTGCTTCGAGCCGTACGGCAAGCGGGTCGAGGAGTACGGCATGGCGAGCCGGTTCGTCTCCGCCCGCTGCGAGGAGGAGGTCGTGCGACTGCTGGCGCGTACCCGCGAACAGGCCGTCGCGGACGGCCCGGACAGCTTCTCGGCCTGGCAGAACGCGGAGGTGGTGGCCGGCGCGGAGCGCTACTACCGGTCGATGGTGGGCGGCGGGCCGGAGTCGTGGAACATCCGGGACACGCACATGACGGACACCCTGGACCGGCTGCTGGAGCGCTACGGCCCGGGCGCGCGGGGCGTCGTCTGGGCGCACAACACGCACGTCGGCGACGCCCGGGCCACCGACATGGCCGCCGACGGGATGGTCAACATCGGCCAGTTGGCCCGCGAGCGGCACGGCGCCGACGAGGTGGTCCTGGTCGGCTTCGGCGGCTACCGGGGCACGGTGATCGCCGCGCCCCGCTGGGGTTCGCCGGCCGAGGCGATGGTGGTGCCGCCGGCCCGCCCCGGCTCGGTCGAGCACCGGCTGCACGAGCTGATGCCCGAGCGGGCCGTGCTGGTCTTCGGCGGCGACGACCAGCCCGGCTGGGTCACCGGAACCGCCGACCACCGGGCGATCGGGGTGGTCTACGACCCGTCCTTCGAGTCGTGGGGCAACTACGTGCCGACCCGCCTGGGGGAGCGCTACGACGCCCTGATCTGGTGCGACGAGACCACGGCCCTGCACCCCCTCCCGGCCCTCACCACCCCGGGCGAGATGGAGACCTACCCGGCCGGCGTCTGACCCGGGCCCACCCAGGTCCCGGCGATCATGCAGTCGTGGTGCCCGTTCCAACCGGGCTCGCCGGTTGTGCGGGGCACCACGACTGCATGATCGACTCAAGGTGGTGACGCAGCGCGATGCGCATCTGCACAACACGCGGGAGAGCGGTGGGGTGGGTCAGGGGTGGGCGGGGGACTTCTCGTCCAGGTGGGCGCGGAGGCCCTCGCCCTCGATGTCGACGTTGGGCAGGATCTTGTCCAGCCAGCGGGGGAGCCACCAGGCCCGCTTGCCGAGCAGCGACATCACGGCCGGCACGATGGTCATCCGGACCACGAACGCGTCGATGGCGACGCCGATGGCGAGCGCGAAGCCCATCGACTTGATGACCGGGTCGTCGAGGAAGACGAAGCCGCCGAACACCGAGATCATGATCAGCGCGGCGGCGGTCACCACCCGGGCACCGTGCCCCATCCCGTTGATGGTCGCCTGCTGCGCGGTGTCGCCGTGCACGAAGTCCTCCCGCATCCGGGAGACCAGGAAGACCTCGTAGTCCATCGCGAGGCCGAACAGGATGCCGATCAGCAGGATCGGCAGGAAACTGACCAGCGGGCCGGGCGTGTCCAGGCCGACCAGGTCGGCGAGGTGGCCCTGCTGGAACACCGCCACGGTGATGCCGAAGGTGGCGGCGACGGTGAGCAGGAAGCCCAGCGCGGCCTTGACCGGCACCAGCAGCGAGCGGAAGACCAGCATCAGCAGCAGCACCGACAGCCCCACCACCAGCAGCAGGTACACCGGCAGCGCGTCGGAGAGCTTCTCGGAGACGTCGATGCCGATCGCGGTCGCCCCGGTCAGCAGCACGTCGACGTCGGGGAACCCGCCCACCTCCGCGCGGACGTCGTTGACCAGGGTCTCGGTGGCCTCGTCGGTCGGGCCGGTCTTCGGCACCACCCCGAGCAGCGCGGTGCGGCCGTCCGGGCTGAGCTGCGGCGGGGCCACCGCGAGGACGTTCTCGGTGCGCTGGATCAGCGCGGTGACCTGCGGAATGGCGGCCGAGGTCGCCTGCGGGGTGTCACCGGCGACCACCACCGCGAGCCGGCCGGTGAAGCCGGGCCCGAAGCCCTCGGTGATCACGTCATTCGACTCCCGGGCGGCCGAGCCGACCGGCGCGGTGCCCGCGTCCGGCAGCGCCAGCCGCATGTCGGGCGCGGGCAGGGCGAGCAGCCCCAACCCGATCAGCCCGACCAGGATGACCGGCACCCGGAACCGGGTGACGAGGCGCGCCCAGCGGAACCCGAAGCCCGACCGGTCCTCGGCGGGCGGAGTGACCGCGTCGGCGGCGTCGCCCGCCCGGTCGTCCGCGGCCGGCGCCGTCGAGCGCAGCTTGCGGGGCAGCACCCGGCGGCCGGCGAAGCCGAGCAGGGCCGGCTGGAGAGTGATCGCAACCAGCACCGCGATGGTGACCGTGCCGGCGGCGGCCAGACCCATCACCGTCAGGAACGGGATGTTCACCACGGCCAGCCCGGCCAGCGCGATGACGACGGTGGCGCCGGCGAAGACCACGGCCGAGCCGGCCGTGCCGACCGCGCGGCCCACCGCCTCGTCCGGTGGCAGCCCCTCCATCAGGTTCTGCCGGTAGCGGGAGGTGATGAAGAGCGAGTAGTCGATGCCGACCGCGAGGCCGAGCATCAGGGCGAGGATCGGCGCGGTGCTGCTCAGGTCGACCACGCTGCTGATCGCGAACAGACCCGCCATGCCGACGCCCACGCCGATCAGCGCGTTGAGCATCGTCATCCCGGCCGCCACCAGCGAACCGAAGGTGACCACCAGGACGATCGCGGCGACCGCCACGCCGATGGCCTCAGTCGAGCCGACCTCCGGCACGCTGCTGAGCACCTCGCCGCCGGGCGCGACCTCCCAGCCCTGGGCCTCGGCCCGCTCGCCGACCTTCTCGTACGCGTCGCGCTGGGCGTCGGTCACCTCGTCGGCGCCGGTGGCGAACTGGACCTGGACCAGCGCGTACCGGCCGTCGGGGGAGACCGCTCCCACCTGGAACGGATCGACGGCGCCGACGACGCCGGGCAGCGTGGCGGCCTCCTGGGTGAGTTCCTTCACCACGGCCTGCCCCTGCGGGCTGGCGAGTGCGCCGTCGGCCGGCGCCTTGAGCGCGATCGTGCCGGTCGCGCCGCTCGCCGCCGGGAACTGCTCGGCGAGCAGGTCCAGGGCGCGCTGCGACTCGGTGCCGGGCATGGTGAAGTTGTCGGCTATCGGGCCGCGCAGGGTCGCGGCGGCGAGGCCGAGACCGACGAGTACGACGAGCCAGATCGCCGCGACGAGTCGCCGCCGGCGCATCGAGCCCCGGCCGAGCCGGTAGAGCAGGGTGGCCATGAGTTCCTTGTCCTCGGTCGTGGATGGTTGGGTGGGAATCAGTCGACGGGCTCCAGTGCCCGCCGGGCGAGCGCCAGCAGGGCGGCGCGCAGCTCCTCGTCGGGTACGTCGGCGAACTCCCCGCAGGTCTCGGAGATGCCGGCGAGCAGCACCAGCGCCACGATCCGGGCGGACGGGCGTTCCGGGTGCCCGGCGAGCGCGTCGACCAGTCGCTCGGACATCCGCTGGATGTGTGCGAAGGCGGGCTGCTTGAGCAGCTCCGGGAACTCGCCCCGGAGCAGGGCGATCTCGCGGCGGAAACGGACCGCGAGGTCGACGAAGCCCTCGGCGGCGACCCGTTGGGCGTCCGCGCCGCGATGCGCGCGGATCCGCTCGTCGAGCGCCTGGAGGACGTCGATCGCCGGGGCCATCAGCTCGGTGAGGATGGCCTCCTTGTTGGCGAAGTGGTAGAGCACCGCCGCCTTGGAGCAGCCCACCTCGCGGGCGATGTCCTGCAACGAGGTGCCCCGGTAGCCGGTCGTCGCGAAGCGTCGGGCCGCCGCCGCAAGGATCTCGTCGTGCGTCTCCGGAACCATCCGCGCCATGCCGGCCCACCTCCCCGACCAGCATGCCTGACCGATCGGTCAGACCCTGACCGATCGGTCAGATGAAGGGCGTGGCGTTCCCCACACGCGGCGGGGGTTTACCCCTGCGGGCCGGGCGGAAGGTCCCCGTCGTGCGCCCGGTCGTACCTGGCCCGGGCGTCGGCGATCGCGCTGCGGTGCCGTTCCGCCCAGTGGGTCAGGGCCACCAGCGACTCGTGGAGTTCCAGCGCGATCGGGGTGGCGGTGTACTCCACCTTCGGCGGGACGGTCGGGTGGACCTTCCGGTGCAGCAGCCCGTCGCGCTCCAGGTTGCGCAGGGTCAGGGTGAGCATCCGCCGGCTGATCCCCTCCACGCGGCGTTCCAGCTCCGTGAAGCGCACCGGGCCCTGGGAGGCGGCCACGAGGATGCCGATGCTCCACTTGCCGCCCACCCGGTCGAGCACCTCGCGGACCGTGCAGGCCGTGGCCTGGCCGGGGGCGGAGGACCCGTCGACCGCCCCGCACCCCTCGGACGCCCGCCCGCCGGTACCGTCGCTGTTTCCCTGCGGCACGCCCATGCCTCCTCACGCTCCGCCCTCATGGTCACAGAGGGTGTTCCCCGCCGACAAACCGCGTCGCCCGTGCGTCGTCGGCGGCGGAAGCGGCAAGGTCCGTCGACACGGAACGGGGCTGCGCCCCGGGCGCCGGTCCGCCGAGAATCGCCGTATGACCGACGACCTCGCCGTCCGGGCGGCGGCGCTGCGCACGCTGCACCGGCCCGGTGACCCGCTGATCCTGCCCAACGCCTGGGACGCCAGCTCCGCCCGCCAGGTCGCTGCCGCCGGCTTCCCGGCCGTGGCCACCAGCAGCAGCGCCGTCGCCGAGGCGCTCGGCCACGCCGACGGCGAGGCCACCCCGCCGGGGGAGATGTTCGCCGCCGTGGCCCGCCTCGCCCGCGCCGTCGCCGTCCCCGTCACCGCCGACCTGGAGCGGGGGTACGGGCTGCGCCCCGCCGAGCTGGTGGAGCGCCTGCTCGACGCCGGTGCGGTCGGGCTCAACCTGGAGGACTCCGACCCGCGTACCGGCCGGTCGGTCGACGCCGGTGCGCAGGCCGACCTGCTCGCCGAGGTCCGGGCGGCGGCCGACGCGGCCGGGGTGCCGGTGGTGCTCAACGCCCGCATCGACGTCTTCCTCGCCGGCGGCGGCGAGCCCGCGGCCCTGCTCCCGGAGGCGGTCCGGCGGGCCACCCGCTACCTCGCGGCCGGCGCGGACTGCGTCTACCCGATCCTGCTCGCCGACCCGGCGATCCTGTCCGAGCTGGTGGCGGCCGTGCCCGGGGCGGTGAACGCGCTCGCCCGCCCCGGCGCCCCCACGGTGCCGGAGCTGGCCGCGCTCGGGGTGGCCCGGGTCAGCTACGGCGGGGGCCTGTACGCCGCCGCCCGCGGGCACACGCAGCGGATGCTCGACGTCGTCCGGGCCGGCGGCGATCCGTTCGCGGCGGTTCGCCCCGCCGCGTCCGGTTGACCGTTGGCCCCCGGGCCGCGAAGGTGGTCGGATGAGTGGCGCTGACGAGACCCGGGACGGGGTGTCGCTGACCAACCTCGACCAGCCGTTGTTCGACGGCGCCGACGCGACCAAGCGGGACCTGGTCGACTACCTCGACGCGGTGCACGAGCGGATCCTGCCGCAGCTGCGCGGCCGGCCGCTGTCGGTCATCCGGGTCCGGCCGGGGCAGCCGCCGTTCATGCAGAAGAACCTGCCGAAGTACACGCCGGACTGGGTGGCCCGCACCCCGGTCTGGGCCGAGGCGTCGCACCGCGAGATCTCGTACGCGCTCTGCGACGACCGGCGTACCCTGCTCTGGTTCGCCAACCAGCGCGCGGTGGAGTACCACCCCACCCTGGCCACGGTCGACGACCTGCACCGCCCCACCCACCTGGTGCTGGACCTCGATCCGCCGGAGGGGGACTCCTTCGCGCTGGCGGTCGCCGCGGCACTGCTGGTCCGGCAGGCGCTCGCCGACGCGGGGCTCGCCGGCGCGGTCAAGACCAGCGGGGCCAAGGGCGTGCACGTCTTCGTGCCGGTCGCGGAGGGCGCCACGGTGGAGGACATGGCCGCCGCGACCCGGGCGGTGGCGGCCCGCGCCGAACGACTCGATCCGGCGCTGGCCACCACCGCCTTCATCCGCGAGGACCGGGGCGGCAGGGTGTTCGTCGACTCGACCCGGGCCGGCGGGGCGACCGTGGTGGCCGCCTACAGTCCCCGGCTGCGGCCGGGCGTGCCGGTCTCCTTCCCGGTCGACTGGGCCGACCTGGGCGACGTGACCCCGGCCGACTTCACCATCCGCACCGCCCCGGCGCTGACCGCCGGACGCGACCCCTGGGCCGAGCGGCTGCCCGCGCCGCAGCGGCTCCCGGCGGACCTGGTCGCGGAGGGGCACACCATCCCGGTGGCCCGGGTGCAGGCCATGCACGAGGGCAAGCGCCGGGCCCGCGCCCGCCGCGCCGCCGGCTGACGTACGCGCGCCAGCCCCGCCCGTCACCGTCGGCCCTGCCGGTGTCGCCACCGTCGGCCCTGCCGATGCCCGTCACCGTCGCCGTCGCTCGTCCCGTCGTCCGTCGCTCATCGTCTGTCGCCCGTCGCCCGTCCGGGCTACGTCGGGAGGCGACGGCCGGCCGCGCGGACGGGCGACCGGCCCGCACCGCCGTACGTCCACAGGCGACCCCGCCTTCACGCCGTCGGACGGCAGACGGGCCGCGGCGGCCGACCTAGCGTCGACGACGACCCAGCGGACGGCGCCGGGACGGCCCGGCCGACGGCGCCGGGACGGCGCCGACGGATCGGCAGGAGGACCCATGACCCGTGACAGGCTCACCTGGACGGTGCTCGTCGTTCTGGTGTGGACGGCGATGATGTCGTTCGGCGGCGTCGCCGCCGAGACCGTGATGCTCTACCCGAACATCTTCGGGGACCCGCCGGCGTCGCTGGACCGGGCCCGCGAGTTCCTGGTGGCGGGCGGCCCGAGTGACTACTTCCCGCCGCTCGGCGCGACCGTCGTGCTCGCCTGCCTCGCCGCGGCGGTGCTGACCTGGCGCGACCGCCGGCTGCGCTGGTGGGTCGCCGGCGCGGCCGTGGTCTTCGTCGCCTGCGAGTTCCTGTTCTCCGTGTTCTTCTTCTGGCCGCGCAACGAGATCATGTTCGTCGACCCGGTCGGCACGCACTCACCGGAGTACCTGCGGCAGGTCGCGGCCGAGTTCGTCGCCGGGCACCGGGTGCGTCTGGTGGGCGGGGCGGTGACCGCCGCGCTGGCGTTCGTCGCGCTGCTGCGCTGGGCGGGGCGGCCCGGCACGGACCCGGCCGACCGGGCGGGACGGCGCGCCACGGCGCCGGCCGACCAGGTGGCGTGACCCCGGGCCTGCAAGGAAACGAACATTTCTCCGGCGATGTTGACGATCTCCTGCGGATCTCGGCGAGATGTGCAGGAGATCGCTGGTTCGGCGGTCGTGGCCCATGCCACACTTCCCGGCATTTCCCGCGCCCGTCGGAAGGACCGCACCCATGCCATCGCCGACCGCCAACGAACCCGCCCGTCTCCCGATGGACCGCCGCCGTCTGCTCGGCCTGGGCGTCGGCGCGGTCACCGCAGCGGCCACCGGCGCCACGGTCGGCGCCGCGCCCGCGACCGCCGGCCGGCCCGCACCCCGAACCGGTGGGCCCTGGTCGCCGGGGTTCGCGCTGCTGGGCGACACGCAGATCGACGTGGACCTGCCCGAGCGGACCGAGGGCGTGCGCTGGACGTACGAGCAGATCGCCGCCCGGAACCCGGAGATCGTGTGCCACGTCGGGGACATCGTCGAGCACGGCTCCGTGGCCGAGTACGACACCTACCTCGACACCATCCCGGCGGCGCTGCGACCCCGGATCCGGCACGTGCCGGGCAACCACGACTGGCGGTGGGACAGCACGGCCGGCGAACGGTACGGGTCGCTGTTCGGGCCGAGCCGGTACTCGTTCGACCACGACGGCCTGCACTTCGTCGCGCTGGACCCGAGCCACCTGCTCCAGGAGCCGGGCGGGTTCGGCGAGTCCGGCATCCGGTGGCTGACCCGCGACCTGGACCGGGTGCCGCGCGGCGTGCCGATCGTCATGCTCTGCCACTTCCCGTTCGGCGGCGACAACTACTACGTCTCCGACCAGGAGCGGCTGCTGCGGCTGCTCGACCGCTACGACGTACGGGCCATGTTCGCCGGGCACGTGCACGCCGAGCAGGTGCAACGCTTCAACGGGGTGACCCAGTTGGCGGTCGACGACACCCGCGGCTCGGCGATCTACTACTGGGTGCAGCGCACCGACGGGCCCGACGGTGAGGTGCTGAAGGTCACGGCCGTGCAGCGGGCCGCCGACGGCAGCGCCGAGTCCCGCGCGGTGCTGGACATCCCGATCGCCGGCCCGCGTACCGCCGCCGCGCAGCGACCCCAGGCGGTCTCGCTCGACCCGGCGGGCGCCGCGCTGGCGGTGTCCGTGCGGCTCGCCCCGCACGCCCGCACCGCCAACGTGAAGGCCCAGCTCTATCCGCAGCACACCTACGGGCTCAAGGACGACGGCCAGTGGCGCAACCTGGCCCCCGACGGGGCCGGCCGCCGCTACACCGGCGGGCTGGACCTCACGTCGCTCCCGCCCGGCGAGCACCGGATGACCGTACGGGTCACCGACGCCGACGGCGCATGGCACGAGCAGACCCGCACCTTCGCCCTCCCCGACAACGCCCGGCGGCTGCGCTGGAGCGAGCAGCTCGGTGCGCCGGTGCAGGCCGGCCTGGCGGCCCGGGACGGCCTGCTGGTCGCGGCGACCACCGGCGGGAACGTCCTCGGCGCCCGGCCCACCCGCCGGGGACTGTCCCGCCGATGGCAGACGCGGATCGGCGCGGTGTACGGCCGGCCGGCGTTCGCTCCCGACGGCGGGACCGTCTACGTCCCCTCCGACGACCACCGCCTGCACGCCCTCGACGCGGCCACCGGCCGGCGCCGGTTCACCCACGACGCCGGTGCCCCGGTGCTCGGCAGCCCGCTGGTCACCACGGTCGACGGTCGTACCGTCGTGGTGATCTCCGCCGGCGAGACCCGGCAGGCCGTCGACGCGCGCACGGGCGACCCGGTGTGGCGGGTGGCCGGGAAGGGCATGTTCGCCGGGCGCGCCGCCAGCGACGGCACCCGGGTCTACGCCGGCGCAGGCGACGGCAACGTGTACGCCCACGACGCCCGCACCGGTGCCATTCTCTGGTCCTTCTCCACCACTACCCGCACCACCGCCTACAGCCGTCTCATTTACGGCCCCTGGGCGGACAACCTGGAGGTGCTGCCCACCGGGCTGGTCCTCGTGTCCACCGTGGCCAGCGCGTTCGCGCTGGACCCCGCGACCGGGGAGCCCCGCTGGTCGGTGGCCGGCTCCTACGTCTACGCCCCGAAGCTCGTGCTGGACGGCGGCGACGTGCTGATGTTCGACGACGGCGGTCGCACCGCCTCCCGGGTGGACCCGGCCACCGGCCAGGCCCGCTGGACAGCCGGGCTGGGCGCCCGCCCGGTCAGCACCGGCGCGGCGATCCACGACGGCGTCGCGTGGACCCCGACGACCACGGGACTGCTGGTCGGGCTCGACGTGGCCACCGGGGCCGTCCGCTCCCGGTTGCAACTGACGACCAGCGCCTACTGCTACAGCCCGCCGGTCGTCATCGGCGACCTGCTGCTGGTCGGCGACCAGGACGGTTTCCTGCACGGCCTCGCCGCCGACTGACCCCGTGGCGGTGCGGCACCGCCGTCTCCTCGATGCGGTGCCGCCCGCCCGCACTGCTTCCGGCCGGTGTCCGCGCGGACGGCGGCTGTGGGCGCGACGGCGGTCCGGGTGACGCGCCACCCGGGCCGCAGCAGTACGTGACCACGGCGACCTGGGTGCGCGGGCCGGGCCGGCTGGGTGGTCGGTGTTCGCGCGCGGGACGGGGTGCCGGACGGGCTCGAACGGCGTGCGTCGAAGGCCACCCGCGTCGCTGCCGGGAACGGCCTCGCCGCAGCCCTGGTACACGGAAACGCCCGACGACACCTGTCGTCGGGCGTTTGTGTGGTCGTCTTCGTTCGAAGATCGACGGAGGGAACAGTCAACGTCGGATGAGCGATGCGTTGACTGGGTGTGGTGTGGTGCCCCCGGCAGGATTCGAACCTGCGCCCCCGCCTCCGGAGGGCGGTGCTCTATCCCCTGAGCTACGGGGGCTCAGCGACTGGAGAAGACTAGCAAACGTCTCCGCGGAACGCCGAATCGGTATCCGGTGCGCGCCCTCGTGTCGCCCGCCCTGCTGGTGCCGGTCGCCGGAGGGCCGGTGACGGGTGCCGCCCCGTTCCACCTGCGTCGAATGTTGCTGCCGGGAAGTCCTCCGGCCGGCACGAGTGGAACCTCACGGGTGTCTCCGGGCGCCGGATGCACCCCTGACGTTCCACTCGCCGGTGCCGCTGGCTGGTGCGGCCAACTGGTGCCGTCCGTCGGTACGGTTGGCCGTGTCGCCGGGTGGTGTCGCCGGCCGTTGGGGCTGGGTGGTGTTGCCGGCCGAGGTGGCGGGCTGGTGCGACCGGCCGGCTGGGAGCGGTCAAGGAAGTGCCGGGCGGTGTGGGCCGGTCGCCATTGGGGCGGGCGCGGGGGTCAGGCGGCGACGGCGCGGCCGCAGCTCGGCAGCGGGTGCAGCACGATGCGGCGGGGCAGGCGTCGGGGCCACTCGTTGCGGGGCCAGGAGCCGTCGACGATCAGGTGCACGGTCCGCTGCTCCTCGCCGCTGAGCCGCAGCACGAAGTCGCGCGGCAGCGGCGGGTCGACCGACGGGGTAGTGATCATGAAGCGCACCCGGCCTCGGGAGGAGACGGCGGAGATGACGTCCGCCGCCGGCATCGTGCCCCGCAGGCGTACGCGGCCGATCCAGTAGACCTCGGCGAGGTGTTCCTGCGCCGTCCGGGTGATGGCGGGGTACTCGCTGCGCACCCAGCGTTCCACCGCGCCGACGCAGAGGCCACAGGCCCTTTCCCGGGGCTCCCGGGGGCCCAGCCCCCAGGCCCGCAGGTACGCACCCACCGCCCCGGCGTCCATGGACGGCTCGAAGCGGTGCTGGATGAGTGTGTGCAGGCTCTGCCGCGTCCACAGCTCCTCGTCCAGGCCCAGCTCGTCGGGATGGACGCCCCGCAGGACGTCGATGAGTTCGAGCTCCTGTTCGCGGCTGAGCGTTCCCGGCTCGCCCTGCCGCTGTCCGCGACGGACGGCTGCCACCGCCCCGTCACCGCCGATGGTGTGGCGCCGGCACCAGCTGGTGACCGAACGCCGCGCGTCTCTCAGTGCAACCCCCACGTCCTGCGCAACGAGCCCGAATCGCAACTGGTCACGATATGTGTGGAGAAAACTCTCTTAGTGTCGCAATAGGGTAGATCGTTCACGATGCCGCTTACCGCGCAAAGCGGACAGAGGCGTGGGGTGGTCGTGTCGCTGAGGGGACGTCGGGATGGCGAGAGGTCCGCGTCGGCCGGACGAAGCGGCGGCGACGCGGACCTCTCGATCGGGCGACGTGCGGTGGGGGCGGGGTCAGCCGCCCAGCCGCTTCAGCGCGTTCTGGAGATTGGTGAGGTCGTTGCGCTGGGTGTTCTTCATGGTCTGCGCGGTCCTGACGACGTCGGGCTCGTCGCTGACGTCGAGGATGCCGTCGATCATGTGGATGCCGCCCAGGTGGTGCTTGATCATCAGTTGCAGGAAGAGGACGTCCAGCTCCCGGCCCTCGGCCGCGTGCAGCTTCGCCATCTCCTCGGGGGTGGCCATGCCCGGCATGAGGCCGTTCCTGACCAGGCCGGAGCCGTCGGACATCCACGACATCGGCGGCTCGCTGCCCGCCGGGTCGAGCCCCCACGAGCGCAGCCACGTGTGCATGGTGCCGATCTCGCCCTGCTGTGAGGTGGCGATGTCGCCGCCGATGCTGCGGACCTCCGGGTCGCTGCCCTCGTCGAAGGCGATCAGGCCCATCTCCACCGCCTGCGCGTGGTGGGTCAGCATGTCCCGGGCGAAGCCCGCCTCCGCCGAGGCGTCGCCCGGCCGGGTGAGCCTGGGGGTCAGCATGCCACCGGCGTACCCGAGGAGCAGCCCGACCACGACGGCCAGGGCCAGCGCGGCGGTGCCCCAGCGGGCCGGCGACCGCCGCTCCTCCGGAGCCGGGCTGGCCGGCTCGCTGGTCGCGGTCATGGTCGGGATGCTCATCGCTCTCCTCAGCCCTGCGGCATCTGCTGGGCGTCGTCGCGCGGCTTGGTGCCGGTGGCGGTGATGCCCTGGCTGCACAGCGCGGTCGGCCCCTCGATCGAGGCGTTGACCCGCAGCGTCTTGATGAACTCGTCGATGCGGCCGTCGTCGGCGTTGTCGACCTTGAGCTGGTAGCCCCACGCCTGGAGCGAGATCGGCTTGTCCAGCCCCTCGAACGGGCTGAGCATCAGCTTCTCCTTGCCCCGCACCTTGTCGGCGAGCTTCGTCACCTGGTCGGCGGGCAGGTCCGGGCGGTAGGTGATCCAGACCGTGCCGTGCTCCAGGCTGTGCACCGCGTGCTCGTTGGCGATCTGGGCGGGGTAGACGTCACCCATGCAGTTCTGCCAGGCCGCGTTGTGCGGGCCGGCCACCGGCGGGAGCACCGTGTAGGTGAGGGGCCCCGTCTTGTGGTTGCCGCCGGACACGAGGTCCTTGTCCTTCTCGCGGTAGTTGACGATGCCGTCGATCGCGTCCGCCCGGTCCTCCCAGGGCTTGGCGCCCTGGAACGTCGCCCAGGCGCCGTAGCCGATGATCGCCACGGCCAGCACACCCACGGCGACGAAGAGCGCGATCGGCCCCCACGAGCGGCCCTGGCTGACCTTCACCGGGGCGATGGGCTTGCGGCCCTTGCCCCCGGCGCCGGGGCGGGTGCCCGTCGGCTTGCCGGATCCGGCCTTGGCGCTGGTGGAACCGGTCTTCGCGCCGGTGGAACCGGGCTTGGCGCCGCCGGACCCGGTCTTGGCGCCTGCTGCCGGCCGGCCCGCTGCCGGCTTCTTGCCGGTGCTGACCACGTTCGGGCGCCGCTCGGGGCCGCCACCCGGTGTGCTGATGCTCATCGTGCCTCGTCAGGTCGGTCGGTCAGGGGATCCGGCGGGCCGGTCTCACACACTGGGTCGCCGCCGCGGGTGCCGAGTCTACCCCCGATAACATGGATCAGTGACTCCCGCAGAACTCGCCGAGGTCGTCCTATCCGCAGCCCACGCCGTCTTCACCGAGCGTGGCCTGGATCGCTCCGCCCTGCCGGAGCGGACGGCGGTCGAGCGACCTCGCAGCCCCGAGCACGGCGACTACGCCTCCACGCTGGCCCTCCAGCTCAGCAAGAAGGTGGGCGTCCCGCCGCGCGAGCTGGCCACGGCCCTCGCCGAGCAGCTCGGCCGGGCCCCGGGGGTCAAGTCGGTGGAGATCGCCGGCCCCGGCTTCCTCAACATCCGGCTCGACGCGGCCGCCGCCGGCCAGCTCGCCCGCACGATCGTCGAGGCGGGCGAGGCGTACGGGCGCAGCGACCGGCTCGCCGGGCAGCGGATGAACCTGGAGTTCGTCTCGGCGAACCCGACCGGCCCGGTGCACATCGGCGGCGTCCGCTGGGCGGCCGTCGGCGACGCGCTGAGCCGGCTCCTGCGCGCCACCGGCGCCGAGGTCGGGACGGAATACTACTTCAACGACGCGGGCTCCCAGATCGACCGGTTCGCCCGGTCGCTGCTCGCCGCCGCGAAGGGCGAGCCGGCCCCCGAGGACGGGTACGCCGGGGCGTACATCACCGAGATCGCCGACGCCGTCCGGGGCGTCCGCCCCGACGTGCTGGAGCTGGACGACGCCGCCGCCCAGGAGGTTTTCCGGGTCGAGGGCGTGCAGCTCATGTTCGCCGAGATCAAGTCCTCGCTGCGCGGCTTCGGGGTGGAGTTCGACACCTACTTCAACGAGAAGGACCTGCACGACCGGGGCGAGCTGGACCTGGCCCTCCAGCGGCTGCGCGACCAGGGCCACCTCTACGAGTCGGACGGCGCGACCTGGCTGCGCACCACCGACTTCGGCGACGACAAGGACCGGGTGCTGCGCAAGTCCAACGGCGAGTGGACCTACTTCGCCGCCGACTGCGCCTACTACCTGGACAAGCGGGAGCGCGGCTTCGACCGCGTCGTGATCATGCTGGGCGCCGACCACCACGGCTACATCGGCCGGATGAAGGCGATGGCCGCCTGCTTCGGCGACGACCCGGAGCGCAACCTGGAGATCCTGATCGGCCAGCTGGTCAACCTGGTCCGCGACGGCGCCCCGGTCCGGATGAGCAAGCGGGCCGGCACGGTGGTGACCCTGGAGGACCTGGTCGACGCGATCGGCGTGGACGCCTCCCGCTACGCGCTCGCCCGCTACTCCAGCGACTCCCCGATCGACATCGACGTCGAGCTGTGGACCCGGGCCACCCGCGACAACCCGGTCTACTACGTGCAGTACGTGGCGGCCCGGACGGCCAGCGTGGGCCGCAACGCCGCCGAGGTGGGGCTGACCCGGGGCGACGCCGAGGCGTTCCGCCCCGACCTGCTCGGCCACGAGAAGGAGAACGAGCTGCTCAAGGCGCTCGCCGAGTTCCCCGCCGTGGTCGCTGCGGCGGCCGAGCTGCGCGGCCCGCACCGGGTGGCCCGCTACCTGGAGGAGCTGGCCGGGGCCTACCACCGGTTCTACGACGAGTGCCGGATCCTGCCGCGCGGCGACGAGGAGACCACCGACCTGCACCGGGCCCGGCTCTGGCTCAACGACGCCACCCGCACCGTGATCGCCAACGGCCTGCGCCTGCTGGGCGTCTCGGCCCCGGAAAGGATGTAGATCGCTGATGCGTGCTCACGAGGCCGGTGC
The DNA here is from genome assembly GCF_004345505.1 of Micromonospora sp. CNZ303. NCBI lineage: Bacteria > Bacillati > Actinomycetota > Actinomycetes > Micromonosporales > Micromonosporaceae > Micromonospora > Micromonospora sp. CNZ303. Next base: position 593,208 of record NZ_SLVT01000001.1, read on the forward strand.
GCTGCACGGTGACATCGGCAGCCGGGGGCCGTCCTGGCTACGTACCCCGGTCGACGTCAACGCCCTGGTGCCGCAGCTGTGGCCGCGCAACGTCGCCCGCGACGGCGACGGCGTGCTCACCGTGGCCGGCCTCGGCGTCCGCGACCTCGCGGCCGAGTTCGGCACCCCGGTCTACGTCCTCGACGAGGACGACCTGCGGTCCCGGGCCCGGGACTTCCGCACCGCCTTCGACGGCGTCGACGTCTACTACGCCGGCAAGGCGTTCCTCTGCCGGGCCGTGGTCCGGATGATCGCCGAGGAGGGCCTGCACCTCGACGTGTGCACCGGCGGCGAGCTGGCCACCGCGCTGTCGGCCGGGATGCCGCCCGAGCGGATCGGCTTCCACGGCAACAACAAGTCGGTGACCGAGCTGACCCGGGCGCTCGACGCCGGGGTCGGCCGGATCATCCTCGACTCGTTCGACGAGATCGGCCGCCTCACCGCGCTCGCCCGCGAGCGGGGCGTCCGCCCCCGGGTGCTGATCCGGGTCACGGTCGGCGTCGAGGCGCACACCCACGAGTTCATCGCCACCGCGCACGAGGACCAGAAGTTCGGCTTCTCCCTCGCGGGCGGGGCGGCGGCCGAGGCGGCCTTCCGGGTGCTCGACGAGGGCGTCCTGGAGCTGCGCGGCCTGCACTCGCACATCGGCTCGCAGATCTTCGACGCCAGCGGCTTCGAGGTCTCCGCCCGCCGGGTGCTCGGCCTCCAGGCGCAGATCCGCGACGCGCGCGGGGTGGAGCTGCCCGAGCTGGACCTCGGCGGTGGCTTCGGCATCGCGTACACGACCCAGGACGACCCGGCCGCCCCGCAGGACCTCGCGAAGCGGCTGCGCCGGATCGTCGAGGCCGAGTGCGCCGCCGAACGGCTGGCGGTCCCGCACCTGTCGATCGAGCCGGGCCGGGCGATCGTCGGGCCGGCCGTGTTCACCCTCTACGAGGTCGGCACGGTCAAGGACGTCGATGGGATCCGGACGTACGTGAGCGTCGACGGCGGGATGAGCGACAACATCCGCACCGCGCTCTACGACGCGTCCTACTCCGCGACGCTGGCGTCCCGGGCGTCGACCGCCGAGCCGATGCTCGCCCGCGTGGTGGGAAAGCATTGTGAGTCCGGGGACATCGTGGTGAAGGATGAATTCCTGCCCGCCGACGTGCAGCCCGGAGATCTTGTCGCGGTGCCGGGCACCGGTGCCTACTGCCGGAGCATGGCCAGCAACTACAACCACGTGCCCCGCCCCCCGGTGGTCGCGGTGCGCGACGGCCAGGCGCGCCTGATCGTCCGGCGGGAGACCGAAGAGGACCTGCTGGCATTGGACGTGGGATGACATCACCTGTGCGCCTGGCACTGCTCGGCTGCGGCACGGTCGGTAGCGAGGTGGTCCGGCTGCTGCACGAGCAGGCGGCCGACCTCGCCGCCCGGATCGGCGCCCCGCTGGAGATCGCCGGCATCGCCGTACGCCGTCTCGGCCGCGACCGGGGCGACCTGCCCGTCGACCCGACCCTGTTCACCACCGACGCGCTCGGCCTGATCAAGCGCGACGACGTGGACGTGGTCGTCGAGGTGGTCGGCGGCATCGAGCCGGCGCGGGGCTGGCTGGTGGAGGCGCTGCGGGCCGGCAAGAGCGTGGTCACGGCCAACAAGGCGCTGCTCGCCGAGGACGGCGCCGCCCTGCACGACGCGGCGGCCGAGGGCGGCGGCGACCTCTACTACGAGGCGTCCGTGGCGGGGGCGATCCCGCTGCTGCGCCCGCTGCGCGAGTCGCTGCACGGCGACCGGATCAACCGGGTCACCGGCATCGTCAACGGCACCACCAACTTCATCCTCTCCGCCATGGACGCCACCGGCGCCGGCTTCGCGGAGGCGCTGGAGGAGGCCACCGAGCTGGGCTACGCCGAGGCCGACCCGACCGCCGACGTGGAGGGCTTCGACGCGGCGGCCAAGGCGGCCATCCTCGCCTCGCTGGCCTTCCACACCCGGGTCGGCGCGGCCGACGTGCACCGCGAGGGCATCACCGAGGTCACGGCGGCCGACGTGGCCAGCGCCAAGGCGATGGGGTGCACCATCAAGCTGCTCTGCATCGCCGCCCGGGGCGCCGACGCCGCCGGGCGGGAGACGGTCAGCGTGCGGGTGCACCCGGCGATGATCCCGCTGGGCCACCCGCTGGCCAGCGTCGGCGACGCGTTCAACGCGGTCTTCGTCGAGGCCGAGGCGGCCGGGCCGCTGATGTTCTACGGCCGGGGCGCGGGCGGCGCGCCGACGGCCAGCGCGGTGCTGGGCGACGTGGTGGCGGTCTCCCGTAACCGGCTCGCCGGGGTGCGGTCGGCCAGCGAGAGCGCGTACGCCGACCTGCCGGTGCGGCCCATGGGGGAGGCGCTGACCCGTTACCACATCAGCCTCGACGTGGCCGATCGGCCGGGTGTGCTGGAGGCGGTGGCCGGCGTGTTCGCCCGGCACGACGTGTCGATCGCCACCGTGCGGCAGGGCCCGGCGGGCGGCGGCGCGGCCGGCCGGGGCGAGGACGCCGACCTGGTCATCGTCACCCACGTGGCGCCGGACGCGGCGCTCGGCGCCACCGTGCGGGAGCTGCGCGGGCTGGACATCGTCCGCTCCGTGGCGAGCGTGCTGCGGGTCGAGGGCGGGCTCTGAGCGGTCCGCCCGCAGGGCCCGGTGACGCGCGCCGGACCGCCGGCGGTGCGGGCCGGGCGGACCGGGGTCCGTCCGCCGCCCCCGGCCGGCGGGGCGAGCGCTTCCGCGTCTCGCCTGATGGTTAACTGCGGGTGCGCCGGCGGGCACACGGCGAGACTGGTCCAGGCTGGAGGCGTGCCCGACTCGGCGGGACGGTAGAGGCGAGGGAGAACGACATGTGGCGGGGTCTGATCGACGCGTACCGGGACCGGCTGCCGGTCACCGACGCCACCCCGGTCGTGACCCTGCACGAGGGGAACACGCCGCTGCTGCCCGCGCCGGTGCTCTCCGCCCGGCTCGGCTGCGACGTGCACCTGAAGGTGGAGGGCGCCAACCCGACCGGCTCGTTCAAGGACCGGGGCATGACCCTCGCGGTCTCCAAGGCGGTCGAGGCCGGCAACAAGGCGATCATCTGCGCCTCCACCGGCAACACCAGCGCCTCCGCGGCGGCGTACGCGGCCCGCGCCGGCCTGACCTGCGCGGTGCTCGTGCCGCAGGGCAAGATCGCGCTGGGCAAGCTGGCCCAGGCGCTCGTGCACGGGGCGAAGCTGCTCCAGGTCACCGGCAACTTCGACGACTGCCTGTCGCTGGCCGCCAAGCTCGCGCAGGACTACCCGGTCGCCCTGGTCAACTCGGTCAACATCGACCGGCTGCACGGCCAGAAGACGGCCGCGTTCGAGATCGTCGAGGCGTTGGGCGACGCGCCCGACATCCACTGCCTCCCGGTCGGCAACGCCGGCAACGTCTCCGCCTACTGGATGGGCTACTCGGAGGAGCTGCGGGACGGCAACGCCACCCGGGCCCCGAAGATGTACGGCTTCCAGGCCGCCGGCGCCGCCCCGATCGTCACCGGGGAGGTGGTCCGCGAGCCGTCCACGATCGCCACCGCCATCCGGATCGGCAACCCGGCGAGCTGGACCAGGGCGCTCGACGCCCGGGACTCCTCGGGCGGGCTGATCGCCGCCGTCACCGACCGGGAGATCCTGGCCGCGTACCGGCTGCTGGCCCGCGAGGTCGGGGTCTTCGTCGAGCTGGGCAGCGCGGCCAGCGTGGCCGGCCTGCTCCAGCAGGCCGCCGCCGGTCGGGTCCCGGCCGGCTCGACGGTGGTCTGCACGGTCACCGGCCACGGCCTGAAGGACCCGGAGTGGGCTATCTCCACCGCGCCCGTGCCCACCACCATCGCCAACGACCCGCTGGCCGCCGCCCGCTGCCTCGACCTCGCCTGAGCCGCCAGCGGATCGTCCTCGCCTGAGCCGCCGGCGGATCCGCCTTGCCTGAGCCGCTGCCGGATCGGCGCCGGTGGAGTCGACGGGAGGAAAACCGGGGCGGCGCAGGCGAGTCCTGTGCATCGGACTGGGGCAGGGGCGAGCGGGGCCGGTCGGGCCGGGTGGGGGAGAATCCGTACCCCCGCCAATCGCCTTTTTCAGGAGTGAGTCACGCCGATGTCGCTGCTCGCCAGATTCAGCCTCGCCAACCGAGGGCTGATCGCCCTCATCGCGGTGGTGACCACGCTGTTCGGGGCGTTCGCCGTACCGTCACTGAAGCAGCAACTCCTGCCGTCGCTGGAGTTCCCGGCGGCCTTCATCGTGGCGGTCTACCCCGGCGCCGGGCCCGAGGTCGTCGAGTCGCAGGTCACCGAGCCGATCGAGAACGCCCTCCAGGGCATCCCCGGGCTGGACCAGGTCACCTCGACCTCCCGCGAGGGCTCCACGACCGTCCAGGTCCAGTACGAGTTCGGCACCGACCTGGACGACGTGGTCAACAAGATGCAGACCGCGCTCAACCGGATCGACGCGCAGCTGCCCGAGGGAGTCGACCCGCAGGTCATCGCCGGCAGCACCGACGACCTGCCCGCGGTGGTGCTCGCCGCCTCCGGCGGTGACGACCAGCGCGTCCTCGCGGAGAAGCTGCGCGCCACGGTGGTGCCCGAGCTGGAGGCGATCGAGGGGGTGCGTACGGTCGACCTCACCGGCGCCCGCGACGACGTCGTGGTGGTCACCCCGGATCCGGCCAAGCTGGCGGCGGCGAAGCTCCAGCCGACCGCCCTCGGCGCGGCGTTGAAGACCAACGGCGTGACGGTGCCGGCCGGCGCGGTGACCGACGGCACCCGCGCGCTCCCGGTACAGGTCGGCACCCGGCTCGCCACGCTGGACGACCTCCGGGGCGTCGTGGTCGCGCCGGCGACGGGCCGGGCGGCCCCGGTCCGCCTCGGCGACGTGGCCACCGTCGAGCAGCAGCTCGCCCCGGCCACCGCGATCACCCGCACCAACGGCAAGGACAGCCTGGGCATCGCGGTCACCGCCTCCCCGGACGGCAACGCGGTGGAGATCTCCCACGAGATCCGGGACCGCCTCGCCGACCTGCGGGAGGCCTCCGGCGCCGAGCTGACCGTCGTCTTCGACCAGGCGCCCTTCGTCGAGAAGTCGATCGAGAGCCTGACCACCGAGGGCCTGCTGGGCCTGGTCATGGCCGTCATCGTCATCCTGGTCTTCCTGCTGTCGGTCCGCTCCACCGTGGTCACCGCGGTCTCCATCCCGCTCTCGGTGGTGGTCGCCCTGATCGCCCTCTGGATCGGCGACTACTCGCTCAACCTGCTCACCCTCGGCGCGCTCACCATCGCGGTCGGCCGGGTGGTCGACGACTCGATCGTCGTGCTGGAGAACATCAAGAGACACCTGGAGTACGGCGAGCCGAAGCGGCAGGCGATCCTCGCCGCCGTCCGCGAGGTGGCCGGCGCGGTGACCGCGTCCACCCTCACCACGGTCGCCGTCTTCGCGCCGATCGCCCTGGTGGGCGGCTTCGTCGGGCAGCTCTTCGCGCCGTTCGCGATCACCGTGACGGTGGCCCTGCTCGCCTCGCTGCTGGTCTCGCTGACCGTCATCCCGGTGCTCGCGTACTGGTTCCTGAAGCCGCCGAGCGGCACGGCGGACGACGCCGCGGTGCGCCGGGCGGCCGAGGAGAAGGAGCTGCGCAACCCGTTGCAGCGGGCGTACCTGCCGGTGATCGGGTTCGCCACCCGCAAGCGGGCCACCCGGTGGATCACGCTGGGGCTCGGCGTGCTCGTGCTGTTCGGCACCTTCGGCCTGTCCCGCCAGCTGGAGACCAACTTCATCGACGACTCCGGCCAGGACACCCTGAGCATCACCCAGGAGCTGCCGGCGGGCACCGGCCTGCTCGGCACCGACGCGGCGGCCAAGCAGATCGAGGCGGTGCTGGAGCGCACCGAGGACGTCGAGACGTACCAGGTCACGGCGGGCGGCGGGGACAACCCGTTCGGCGGCGGCGGCAACAACGTCGCCAACTGGTCGCTGGCCCTCGGTGACGGGACCGACGCCCAGGAGATGCGGGAGAAGCTGCGCCGGGAGTTCGACGCGCTGGGCCCGGCCGTCGGTGAGGTCAGCTTCGGCGCCGGCCAGGGCGGGGCGGCGGCCAACCAGATCGAGGTGGTCGTCCAGGGCACCGACCCGGAGGCGCTGACCCGGGCCGCCGAGGAGGTCCGGTCGGCGATGGCCGGGCTGGCGGGCGTCGAGGACGTCTCCACCAGCCTCGCCACGCGGGTGCCGCGCGTCGACGTCACCGTCGACCGGGTCGCCGCCGGCCGGGTCGGGCTCACCGAGGCCGCCGTCGGCCAGGTGGTGGCCCAGGCGTTCCGTGGTTCGCCCCTGGGGCAGGTCACGCTCGACGACGGGCAGCGGGACGTGGTGCTGCGGTTCGCGGGCAAGCCGCCGACCACGGTGGAGGAACTGCGCGCGATGCGGGTCGGGCCGGTGAAGCTCGACGACATCGCCGACGTCACCCAGACCGAGGGCCCGCAGCAGGTGAGCCGGATCGACGGCGAGCGCAGCGTCTCCGTCACCGGTACGGCCACCGGCTCGAACCTCGGCGCCATCACGCAGGAGTTGCAGAAGAAGCTGGACGGCATCGACGTGCCGGGGGCGACCTTCGCCATCGGCGGCGTCAGCGCCGACCAGGAGGAGGCCTTCGCCGACCTGGGCCTGGCCGTGCTCGCCGCCATCGCGATCGTCTTCCTGATCATGGTGGCGACGTTCCGGAGCCTGGTCCAGGCGCTGATCCTGCTGATCTCCATCCCGTTCGCGGCGACCGGCGCGATCGGCCTGCTGCTGGCCACCGGCACCCCGATGGGTGTGCCGGCGCTGATCGGCGTGCTCATGCTGGTCGGCATCGTGGTGACAAACGCGATCGTGCTGCTGGATCTCGTCAACCAGTACCGGGCCCAGGGCATGGGGGTCCAGGAGGCGGTGGTCGAGGGCGGCCGGCGCCGGCTGCGGCCGATCCTGATGACGGCGATCGCCACCATCTTCGCGCTGCTGCCGATGGCGCTCGGCCTCACCGGGGAGGGCGGCTTCATCTCCAAGCCGCTGGCGATCGTGGTGATCGGCGGGCTGCTCAGCTCGACGCTGCTCACCCTGATCCTGGTGCCGACGCTCTACGCCATGGCGGAGAACACCAAGGAGTCGTTCCGTGTCCGCCGGGCCCGCCGCTCCGGCGGGGTGGCCCCGGCCACCGGCACGGGCGACGGCGACCCGGCCGGCGACGACGGTGGGACGCCCGCCGCCGAGCCGGTCCCGGTGCCCGCCGCGGGTGCCCCGTCCACCGCCGGCACGGAGGCCACCGACGCCCCGGCGTCCCGGCCTACGCCGTCGGGCGCGCTGGTGGACGGCACCGACCAGTTCGAGGTGCTGCGGCTGCCGAAGAGCCGCACGTCCCCGCTGCCGCCGGCCGAGTAACGGCAGTGCGCGAACACCCCCGACGGGTCCCCACCCGCCGGGGGTGTTCGCGTTCGGTCAGGTACCCGCCGTACGCCCGGCCCGCCGGTCACCGCCCGGTAGGGTCCCGGACGTGCCGTCCACCGTCTCGGTCCTCACCCGCAACCGCAACTTCCGTAATCTGTTCCTCGCGGAGCTGGTGGTCTTCGGCGCCGACTGGTTCGTCATGGTGCCGCTGCTGGTGCTGCTGCCGGACCTGACCGGCAGCGGCGTGTGGGGCGCGCTGGTGCTCGCCGTCGACACCGGGATCGTGGCGCTGCTGCTGCCGTACACGGGCACGATCGCGGACCGGTTCGACCGGCGCAAGATCATGATCATTTCGAACGTCGCGGCCCTGCTCGGCGTGCTGCTGCTGCTCGGCGTCCGCAGCGCGGGGACCGCCTGGCTGGCGATGGCCGGGATCGGCGTGGTGGCGGTCGCCAAGGCGTTCTACTCCCCGGCGGCCCAGGCGGCCCTGCCCAACGTGCTCGACCCCGACGAGCTGGCCGCCGGCAACGCCGTCGCGGGGTCGGCCTGGGGCACCATGACCGTCGTCGGCGCCTCCCTGGGTGGCGTGCTCAGCGCCGCTGTCGGCCCGTACGCCTGCTTCTGGGTGGCGGCGGTGGGCCTGGTGGTCGCCGCGGGCCTGGCCACGCTGATCCGCCGGCCGTTGCAGGCGCCCCGCGACGCGGAGCTGCCCGTGCAGCGGACCTGGCCGGCGATCCGGGAGGCGCTGGGCTACATCGGGCACCGGCCGAGGGTGCTGGCGCTGGTCACCGTGAAGTCGGCGGTGGGCCTCGGCAACGGCGTGCTGACGGTGTTCCCGCTGCTTGCGGCCGTGTACGGCGTGGGCCCCGTCGGCACCGGGCTGCTCTTCGCGGTCCGCGGGGCGGGGGCGCTCGTCGGGCCGATCCTGATGCGCCGGGTGCTGACCAACCGCGCCTGGCTGCTGCCCGGGCTGGCGCTGTCGATGTCCCTCTACGGCCTGGCCTACCTCGGCACCTCGGTCGCCAACTGGTTCCCGCTGGTGCTGGCCCTGGTCTTCGTCGCCCACTTCGCCGGCGGCAGCAACTGGGTGATGTCGAACTTCGCCCTGCAAGGGGAGGTGCCGGACCGGCTGCGGGGCCGCGTCTTCGCCACCGACATGATGCTGGCGACCCTCGCCGTCTCGGTCAGCCAGCTCGCCGTGGCCGCGGTGGTGGACACCGTGGACGAGCGGGTGGTGCTGGCCAGCTGCGGCCTGGTCACGGTGGTCTACGCGGTCGGCTGGCGGATCGCCACCCGCCGGCTCTCGCTCACGGACCCGGCCGCGCAACCGGCCCCGAGCGCCGCCCGCTGACCCGCCCGGCGGTCAGGGTTGGTCCGTCCCGGCGCCCGTCGGCGCGTCCGGCCGGGAACGACCGCCCCACTGCGCCGGCACGTCGCCCCCGCCCCCCACGGTCCATCCCGGCTCGGCCGGCGGCACCGGCTGGGCGGCGGGCACCGGCGCGGTGGTCGGCACCGGCCCGCCGCCGGCGAGCGGTCGTCCGCCGAACGGGCCGGCCGCCGCGCCGCCCGCCCGCCGCCCGACCAGCACCGCCGCGATCAGCAGACCCGTCCCGATCGGGTACGCCAGGGCCTGCACTCCGCCGTAGGCCAGGTTCATGAGCCGGAAGTTCGAGTAGCCCCAGTCGAAACTGAACGCGCGGGGCAGCAGCAGGGTCCAGGCCACGCTGAGCAGTGCGCTGACCAGCAGCACAGCGAGCCCGGACAGCGCCAGCAGCCGGGGCTTGCGGGGCAGCCGCCCCCCGGCCGTCGCGGCCAGTACGAGCCCGACCAGCAGCACCAGCACCGAGGGCGCCTCGAAGACGACCGCCGTCGCCAGGTACCCGAATTCGCGCATTCCCGCCTCCAGCCGCCGTCGGTCGGGCCAGGCTAGCGGACCGGTGGTGCCACCACCGTCCGGTGACGAGGCCGTCCGGCCCGGTCCCATCCGGCGGGCAGCGCTCCGCCCGGTCGGTGTGCAGCCCTACCATGAGCCCGTGCCGACGAACTTCATCTCCGGCCCGGTCCGGGTCCGGGTCCCCGCCACCAGCGCCAACCTGGGGCCGGGGTTCGACGCCCTGGGGCTCGCCCTGGCGCTGCACGACGACGTGGCCGCCGAGGTGACGGCGGGGGGCGTCACGGTGAGCGTGGCCGGGCAGGGCGCCGGGGAGTTGCCGGCCGACGACCGGCACCTGGTCGTCCGCGCCATGCGGGCGGCCTTCGACGGGCTCGGCGGGCAGCCGCCCGGGCTGGCGGTGGAGTGCGTCAACCGCATCCCCCAGGCCCGTGGGCTGGGCTCCTCGTCCGCGGCGATCGTCGCCGGCGTGCTGCTGGCCCGTGCGCTGGTCACCGACGGCGAGACCCGGCTCGACGACGCCGCCGCGTTGCGCCTCGCCGCCGAGATCGAGGGCCATCCGGACAACGTGGCGCCGTGCCTGCTCGGCGGCTTCACCCTGGCCTGGACGGAGCCCTCCGGCGCCAGGGCGGTGTCGCTGCCGGTCGCCGACGGCGTACGACCGACGGTCTTCGTGCCGGCGGAACGCGGCCTGACGGCCACCGCGCGGGCCGCGCTGCCGGCCACCGTGCCCCACGGCGACGCGGCGCTGAACGCGGGCCGCGCCGCGCTGCTGGTGCACGCGCTGACCGCCGACCCGGGTCTGCTGCTGCCAGCCACGGTCGACCGGCTGCACCAGGACTACCGCGCCGACGGCATGCCGGGCAGCGCTGCCCTGGTGAAAGCGCTGCGTGAGGCCGGTGTGGCCGCCGTGATCAGTGGTGCGGGCCCGACCGTCCTGGCCCTGACCGGCCCGCCCGAGGGCTTCGACCCGGGAACAGGCTGGGAGGTCTGGCGGTTGGATCCAGACGGGCGCGGAGCACAGGTTGCCCGGGGTAGACTGGGACACGCAGAGCGGGACCCTGTTGCCGCAGGTCGGAAGAGTTGATTACGCTCTAGACTTAGCACAGCCGCGAAGCATGCGATCTCCCTGCGGGTCGGCGCACCCCCGAAGCTTTCGGCGGTCAGCCCGTCACCCCTGCCTAGGCCCACGCCGCACCGCAGTCTTCACAGGTCGCCGCAGACGGCGAGACCTGCTCACCGACCTTCGGTGAGTCGGGAAACCGACCGGCTGCTGTGTCACAGACTCCCGCGACGCGTCCATGCGAGGCGGGTGCACCGAGGCCGCCCGGCCACCTTGTTTTCGACTCCGGGCAGTCCCGGCCTATCGAGGGAAGGAATCCATTGAGCGACACCACCGACGTGACGTCGGATGTTTCCAACGTCGCTGGCGATGCCACCACCGCCGCCGCCCCCGCCCGTCGTCGGCGCAGCGGCACCGGCCTGTCGGCGATGCTGCTGCCGGAGCTGCAGAGCCTGGCCGCGTCGCTCGGCATCTCGGGCACGGCCCGCATGCGTAAGGGCGAGCTGATCAGCGCGATCTCCGAGCGGCAGGGCGGCGCCACCGCCGGGACCCCTCGACCGCGGGCCGAGGCCGCTGCCGCTCCCGCCCGTGAAGAGGCCCGCGCCGAGGTCCGCGAGAGCGCCGAGCGGCCGGCGGCCGGGCGGCGTACCGCGGAGCAGGCTCCGACGGAGCCGGCGGCGGCCGAGGCCGAGCCCCGTGGCCGGACCCGGCGCAGCCGGGCCGCCACCTCCGAGGCGCGGGCCGCGGAGGCCCGTCCGGCGGAGGTCCGTGAGGCGGAGGCTCGTGGGGCGGAGGCCGTCCGTCCGACGGAGGTTCGTCCGGCGGAGACGCGCGCGGACGAGGCCGAGGCCGGCGAGCGTGCCGACCGTGGCCGTGAGCGCGGCGACCGTGCCGAACGGGGCGAGCGTGCGGAGCGGGGCGAGCGTGCCGAGCGCGGCGACCGTGCCGAGCGCGGCGACCGCAACGAGCGCGGTGACCGCGCTGAGCGGAGTGACCGTGCCGAGCGTGCGGAGCGGAGTGACCGTGCCGAGCGTGCGGAGCGGAGTGACCGCGGCGAGCGCGGTGACCGTGCCGAGCGGGGCGACCGCAACGAGCGGGGCGACCGCGGCGAGCGTGCGGAGCGCGGTGACCGCAACGAGCGGGGCGAGCGTGCCGATCGGGGCGACCGTGACCGCAACGAGCGCGGCGACCGGGGCCAGCGCGTCGAGCGTGACAACGACGGCGACGACGACGAGAGCGGCGGCCGGCGTGGCCGGCGCAGCCGGTTCCGGGACCGCCGCCGTGGCCGTGGTGAGCGCGCCGAGGGCGGCGACGGTGGCCGCGATGGTGGCCGCGACGGCGGGCGCGAGCCGCAGGTCGGCGAGGACGACGTGCTCGTCCCGGTGGCCGGCATCATCGACGTGCTCGACAACTACGCGTTCGTACGGACCACCGGCTACCTGGCCGGCCCGAACGACGTCTACGTCTCCATGTCGCAGATCAAGAAGTACGGCCTGCGGCGTGGCGACGCCATCACCGGTGCGGTGCGCGCCTCGCGCGACGGCGAGCAGCGGCGGGACAAGTACAACCCGCTGGTGCGGCTGGACACCATCAACGGGATGGAGCCGGACGAGGCGAAGCGCCGGCCGGAGTTCTACAAGCTCACCCCGCTCTACCCGCAGGAGCGCCTGCGGCTGGAGACCGAGCCGCACATCCTCACCACCCGGGTCATCGACCTGGTCATGCCGCTCGGCAAGGGCCAGCGCGCGCTGATCGTGTCGCCGCCTAAGGCGGGTAAGACGATGGTGCTCCAGGCCATCGCGAACGCGATCACGCACAACAACCCGGAGTGCCACCTGATGGTGGTGCTGGTGGACGAGCGGCCCGAAGAGGTCACCGACATGCAGCGGTCGGTGAAGGGCGAGGTCATCGCGGCGACGTTCGACCGTCCGCCGCAGGACCACACCACGGTGGCCGAGCTGGCGATCGAGCGGGCGAAGCGCCTGGTCGAGTTGGGCCACGACGTGGTCGTGCTGCTCGACTCGGTGACCCGCCTCGGTCGGTCGTACAACCTGGCGGCGCCGGCCAGCGGCCGGATCATGTCGGGTGGTATCGACTCCACCGCGCTCTACCCGCCGAAGCGCTTCCTGGGTGCGGCCCGCAACATCGAGAACGGCGGCTCGCTGACCATCCTCGCCACCGCGCTGGTGGAGACCGGGTCCATGGCGGACACGGTCATCTTCGAGGAGTTCAAGGGCACCGGCAACGCGGAGCTGAAGCTGGACCGGAAGATCGCCGACAAGCGCATCTTCCCGGCCATCGACATCCACCCGTCCGGCACGCGCAAGGAGGAGATCCTGCTCGCGCCGGAGGAACTGGCCATCATCCACAAGCTCCGGAAGGTCCTGCACTCGCTGGACTCGCAGGCGGCGCTGGACCTGCTGCTGGACAAGCTCAAGCAGACCCGCACCAACATCGAGTTCCTGATGCAGATCGCCAAGTCGACGCCAGGGGAGTGATCCTCCCCGGGTGAGACAGCGAGAAGGGCACGGCCACGAGGCCGTGCCCTTCTCGCGTCCCCGCCCGTCGGTGTCGTGGCTTCGATGCCGCATGCCGGGCGTTGGGTGCCCGGCGTCGCGTGCCGCGTGCCGGGCGTCTGGTGCTGCCTACCGCACACGGGCAGCCGGGCGTTCCACCTTGCCAGCTCGCGTCCGTGACGATCAGTAACCTCCGCATCGGAGAGCCCTCGTTGTGACTCTACGTGACTAAATTTGGGTGCGTGCAGAGCTTGCCGCCCCGGCGTTCGCTGCCGATGGCCCGTGACCAGGTAATTCGTCGGGGGGTGTGATCCGACCGCACCATCCTCCAGTTCCCCTTTGCTCTGCATCCACATAGGCACCGCTTACATGGCGTGTCCGGTGCGGATATGGATGCAGAGCAAAGGGGACGGAGCGAGGGGTGGGGCGGCGCGGAGTCGACCACTCTCCGTGACCGAATGTGGGTGGCCGTGCGGCCCCGGGCGCACGCCGCAGGGCGGCCCCGAGCGCACGCGCGGTGTGGGTGGCCGTGGACCCCGAGCGCACGTCGCGGCGTGGCCCCCGAGCCCGCGCTGCGCGGATCGTGGGGTGCGGCGGTGAGGTCCGTGGGTGCAGCGGCGGGGCGCGCGGATGCGGCACGTGCTGCCGGCAATGGCGGAGACGACCGGCGGCAGGGTGGAGTTTTCCTTCGCTTTAGCCGGCAGGTATTGAAACTTCTATTCACCGTCCGGTTGACTGTCGCCCATGCGTACCCGCAGACGATCCGCCCGGCTCGCAGGCGTCCTGCTGCTGACGCCGCTGCTCACCCTGGCCGGCACTGTGCCGGCGAACGCCGGTGCGCCCGCCCCGGCCACCGACCCGTCCCTCACCGTCGCCGAGGACGCACCGCGCGCCTCCTCGTACTCCGCGGGCTCCGTGACGCTCGCCGGCGACCCGGCCGCGAGCATGTCGGCCACCGCGGCCCCGACCGGCGTCGAGCCGGCCGGCGGGCTGGAGACGGCGAAGACCACCCGCCCGGTCGCCCCGGGCCTGAATCTGACCTCCTTCGACCGGTACGACGCCGACGGCTGGCTGCGCGCGGACGCGCTGACCGCCGACCTCACCGGCGGTCTCACCGTGGACTACGTCAACTCCGGCGCGGTCAGCCGGGCCGAGCCGCTGCGCGGCGCCGTCGACGCGGCCCGTGCGGTCGCCGCAGTCAACGGCGACTTCTTCGACATCAACAATTCCGGTGCCGCCCAGGGCGTCGGCGTCCGCGACGGCCAGCTGGTCCAGTCCGCGGTCAGCGGGCACCGCAACGCCGTCGCGATCACCACCGAGGGGCTCGGCCGGGTCATCGAGGTGAACTTCGACGGCACCGCGACCCTGCCGACCGGTCCGGTGACGCTGACCCAGTTCAACAACATGATCCAGGCGAACGGGATCGGCGTGTTCACCGCGCTCTGGGGGTCGTACACCCGGCAACGTGCGGTCGAGGGCGCCGCCCGCGTCACGGAGGTCACGGTGGTCGACGGCCGCGTCGCCACCGTCGCCGGCACGGCCGGAAGCGGGGCGGTCCCGGCCGGGACCACCGTGCTGCTCGGCCGCGACGCCGGCGCGGACGCCCTCGCCGGGCTGCGCCCCGGCGACGCGGTGACCGTCGCCTACCGGCCCAAGCCGGCCGACGGCAGCAACCTGCACGCGGCCGTCGGCGGCGGCAACGTGCTGGTCCGCGACGGGGTGGTGCAGAGCATCGCCGACGCGTCGCTGGCCCCGCGCACGTCCGTCGGCTTCTCCGCCGACGGCCGGCGCATGATCATGCTCACGGTGGACGGCCGGCAGGTCGACAGCCGGGGCGTCACCCAGACCGAGATGGGCCGCATGATGGCCGAGCTCGGCGCGCACCACGCGCTCAACCTCGACGGCGGCGGCTCCTCGACGCTGCTTGCCCGGGAACCGGGCGCGGCGGCCGTGCAGGTGGAGAACAGCCCGTCCGACGGCAGCGAGCGGGCCGTGCCCAACGGCCTGGCCATCTACGCGCCCAAGGGCAGCGGCCGGCTCACCGGGTACTGGCTGGAGACCGCCAGCGACCCGACCACCGCCCCCGGCGTCGCGCCGGTGCGCGGCGGCCGGCCCGACCGCGTCTTCCCCGGCCTGACCCGCCAGCTCACCGCCGCCGGCCACGACGAGACGTACGGCCCGGCGGCCGGCGCGCCGACGTGGCGGGCCAACCCGGCGGTGCACGGCGTCGTCGACGGCAAGGGCCGCTTCCGGGCCCTCCTGCCCGGAAGCACCACGGTCACCGCCTCGCGGGGCGCGGCCCGTGGCACCCTCGACCTGACCGTGCTCGGGCCGCTGGCCCGGATCGACTCCACGGTGGAGCGGGTCGGCCTGACCGGCGCGCAGGGCAGCGCGCTGTTCGGCGTCGTCGGCTACGACGCCGAGGGCAACACCGCCCCCATCGAGCCGGCCGACCTGAAGCTCGACTACGACAAGGACCTGCTGAAGATCGCCCCGACCGTCGACGGCAACCTCGCCGTCACCGCCCTGCGGGACACCGGCTCGGCGCTGGTCACCGTCCACGTCGGCCGGAGCAGCACCGTCCTGCCGGTCACCGTCGGGCTGACCGACGTGCCGGTGGCCGGCTTCGACGACGCGGCGGCCTGGAAGTTCAGCCAGGCGCGGGCCAGCGGCGCGGTCGCGCCCGCGCCGGGCCGCACCGGCACGGGCCTGAAGATGACGTACGACTTCAGCCAGTCCACCGGCACCCGGGCCGCGTACGCGGACCCGCCCGCCTGGATCGCGGTGCCCGGCCAGCCGCAGGCGTTCGGCATGTGGATCCACGGCAACGGCACGGGCGAGTGGCCCAGCCTGCACCTGCACGACGCGCAGGACACCCAGCACGTGCTGCGCGGCCCGCTGATCACCTGGACGGGCTGGAAGTACGTCGAGTTCGCCGTCCCCGCCGGGGTGCAGTACCCGGTGCGGATCCGCCGGTTCTACGTGGCGGAGACCAACGCCGCCGCGCAGTACCGCAGCGAGGTCATCATCGACGACCTGGTGGCGAAGGTGCCGCCGACGGTCGACGTGCCGGCCGAGAAGCCGCGTACCGACCGGGTGGTGCTGCGCAACGGCACGGTGGACGGGGCGCCCTGGCGCTTCGCCGTCCTGTCCGACGCGCAGTTCGTCGCGGCGAACCCGGACAGCGACCTGGTCGCCCAGGCCCGCCGTACGCTCCGCGAGGTCAAGGCCGCGAAGCCGGACTTCCTGGTGATCAACGGCGACTTCGTGGACACCGCCTACCCGGCCGACTTCGCGCTCGCCAAGCGGCTGTTGGACGAGGAACTCGGCGGCGAGGTGCCGTACTACTACGTGCCCGGCAACCACGAGATCATGGGCGCCCCGATCGCCAACTTCCGGGCCGCCTTCGGCGACACCGAGCGCACCTTCGACCACAAGGGCACCCGGTTCGTCACGCTCAACTCGTCGACGGGCTCGCTGCGCGGCGGCGGCTTCGACCAGGTACGGATGCTGCGCGAGGCGCTCGACTCGGCGACCGGTGACCCGGCCGTCAACTCGGTGGTCGTGCTGCACCACCATCCGCCGCGCGACCCCAGCCCGGCCAAGGCCAGCCAGCTCGGCGACCGGAAGGAGGCGGCCCTGCTGGAGCAGTGGTTGGCCGACTTCCAGCACCGCACCGGCAAGGGCGCCGCGTTCGTCGGCGGGCACGTCGGCACCTTCCACGCCGACCGGGTCGACGGGGTGCCGTACCTGATCAACGGCAACTCGGGCAAGAACCCCTCCACCCCTGCCGACCAGGGCGGCTTCACCGGGTGGACCGAGTTCGGGGTGGACCCGGTGAGCCCGGCCGAGGCCGACCGGGCCCGGCGCAACCCCCTCGTCGAGGGCCCGCGCTGGGTCGCCGCCGAGACGCACGCGCACGTCGACGCGCTCACGCTGACCGCCCCGGCCAGCGTGGCGGTCGGTGCCCCGGCGACGGTCACCGCCACGGTGACCCAGCCCGGCGGGCGTACGGTGCCGGTGGCGGCGCCGGTGAGCGCGGACTGGTCCGCCTCGCCCAACGTGCACGTCGGCTCGATCCTCGGGCTGAAGCCCTGGCACGTGGCCCGCTTCGACCCGGCCACCGGCAAGCTCACCGCCCTGCGCCCCGGCGCGCAGGTCAAGCTGGCCGTCGCGGTCAACGGCGCGCGGGCGGAGGCGACCGTCACCCTGACGGCCGCCGCCGCGGCCCCCGCCGCCTGAGGTGTAAGGAAGGGCACCTTCCTATCGCCCAGGCGATAGGAAGGTGCCCTTCCTTACACCCGCGAGCGCTCAGAAGTCGCCCTCGGCGACCTGGAAGACGGTGAGGCCGAGGGCGCGCCACATCCGCACCACCTGCTGGCGGTCGTCGAAGACGCCGACCACCCGGTAGCGGTCCGCGATCTCGCGCTCGTAGATCTCCCGCTTGACCACGGAGTCCTTCCGGTTGTCGCCGACGGCGCGCAGGTGCAGCCCGAGGTAGGGGACCCGGACGTGTCGGGCCAGCCACGCCTCGGTGGCGGCGCGGGCGGTGGCGTCCCGGCCCGAGCAGAACACCACCCCGTACCCGGCGGCGTGCATCGCCCGGACCGCCGCGATCACCGCCGGGTTGGGCTCGTCCTCGGCGACCCGGGTCATGTCGTACGGGCTGCGCGAGACGTTCAGCGCGACCGTGCCGTCGATGTCGACAAGCACGATCTCCGGCGGCTCGGTCGACGGGGCGTGCACCGTGGCGGGCCGCCCCGTCCGGGCCTGCGGCACGGGCAGCGGCAGCGTACGACCCTCCAGGTAGCGCTCGTACAGCCGGCGGATCCACGCCTCGCCGACCCGGTCGGCCTCGGGGCGGGCGGCGTCGCGGCGCAGGCACTCCGCGAGCGGCACGTCGGTGAAGTCGTGCACCTCGAACCCGGCGCCGTGCCGGGCGGCCAGGTCGGCCCAGTCGCGCAGGGTCCGCGAGCGCAGGTTGGTGTCGTCGACGCAGACGTCGGCGCGGGCCCGCAGCAGCGCCTCGACCTGGGCCCGCTGCACGACGGTGACCTGCCACTCCGCCCACTGGGTGAACAGCCGCTCGCCGTGCAGCATGCGGCGCAGGTCGTCGCGGTTCACGCGGACCACGGAGGGCTGGAGGGTCTGGGCGAACGTGGTCTTGCCGGAGGCGGGCAGCCCCCGGGTGGCGATCAGGCGGGCCATCGGCTCCTCCGTGTCGTACGTCGTCGGCGGTCCCGCCGTCCGCGCCGCGTGCCCCGGGCGGGGCACGACGCCGACGCCGGCCGTGCCGGGACGAATGCCCGGCCAGACGTCGGGAATGCGGGAGGTGGGGCGTGCGTTGTCGATGCCGGACCAGCCGTGCGGCCCGACTGCCGGGTCGGCGTACGCCCATGGCACACTGGTCAATCGGCCACCGGTTCCGGTTCACGCCCGAGCCCGTCGCGCGCCGCGACGGACACCGACGGCGACCCGGCGACCATCCACGAGAGGACCGAGGCGAGATGAAGTCCAACATCCACCCGGAGTACGTGACCACCGAGGTCAGCTGCTCCTGCGGTAACACGTTCACCACCCGCAGCACCGCCAAGGGCGGCTCGATCCACGTCGAGACCTGCAGCGCCTGCCACCCGTTCTACACCGGCAAGCAGCGCGTCCTGGACACCGCGGGCCGGGTGGCGAAGTTCCAGCAGAAGTACGCCAAGGTTCAGGCCAAGAAGGCCAAGTAGCTCCTCGTTCGGCGCCCGCGTCCGGTTTCGTGCCGGACGCGGGCGCCGTCCGTATTCCCCCTGGTCCTGCCCCGTCCCCGTCGAAGGAGCCTCCCCCGCATGAGCAGCGAGCGCCTGGCCGCCCTCCTCGACGAGTACGCCGAGCTGGAGAAGCGGCTGGCGGACCCGGCCATCCACGCCGACCAGGGCACTGCCCGCCGGGTCGGCCGCCGGTACGCCGAGCTGGTTCCGCTGCACAAGGCGGCCGGGGAGCTGGAGCAGGCCCGCGCCGACCTGGCCGCCGCCCGGGAGCTGGTCGCCGAGGACGCGTCCTTCGCCGCCGAGGCCGAGTCGATCGCGGAGAGCCTGCCGGCGCTGGAGCAGCGGCTGGCGGAACTGCTGATCCCGCGCGACCCGCACGACGCCAAGGACGTGATCGTCGAGATCAAGGCGGGCGAGGGCGGCGAGGAGTCCGCCCTGTTCGCCGGTGACCTGCTGCGGATGTACACCCGCTACGCCGAGCGGCGCGGCTGGCTCACCGAGGTGCTAGACGCCCAGGACTCGGACCTGGGCGGGGTGAAGGACGTCTCGCTGGCGATCAAGACCAAGGGCGTGCCCGAGGGCGGCAACGGCGTCTGGTCCCGGCTCAAGTGGGAGGGCGGCGTGCACCGGGTGCAGCGCGTACCGGTCACCGAGTCGCAGGGCCGCATCCACACGAGCGCCGCCGGGGTGCTGGTGCTGCCGGAGGCCGAGGACGTCGACGTCACCATCGACCCGAACGAGCTGCGCATCGACGTGTTCCGCTCGTCGGGCCCCGGCGGCCAGTCGGTGAACACCACCGACTCGGCGGTACGGATCACGCACGTGCCGACCGGCATCGTGGTCTCCTGCCAGAACGAGAAGTCCCAGTTGCAGAACCGGGAGCAGGCGATGCGGATCCTGCGCGCCCGGCTGCTGGCGGCGGCCCAGGAGCAGGCCGACGCGGCCGCCTCGGACGCCCGCAAGGCGCAGGTGCGCACCGTGGACCGTTCCGAGCGGATCCGCACGTACAACTTCCCGCAGAACCGGATCACCGACCACCGGATCGGCTACACCGCGTACAACCTGGACCTGGCGCTCGCCGGTGACCTGGACGGGGTTCTCGACGCCCTCGCCGAGGCCGACCGCGCCGCCCGCCTGGCCGGCGACACCGAGCTGACCCGCCGCTGACCCCCGGGGCCCGACGGGGCGGCCGGGGTCAGGAGGCGCGCGGGCGGGTCTTCGCCGCCAGCATCGCGCGGTCGGCGGCCTCGAACGCGGTGCCGAGGGCGTCGCGCAGGCCCGGGCCGGTGGCGCCCACCTCGGCGAAGCCGACGCTGACCCCGACCGGCGTGCCGGGGACCAGCGACTCCCAGTCCTCGGTGCGCACCGCGGCGTCGATGCGGCGGCCCACCTCGGCCGCCTCGGTCATCCCGGCTCCGGGCAGCACCACCACGAACTCGTCCCCGCCGTAGCGGGCCACGAAGTCGCCCCGGCGCATCACCCGGTTGATCACCCCGGCGATGCGCTGGAGCACCAGGTCGCCGGAGTGGTGCCCGTGCCGGGTGTTGACGGCCTTGAAGCCGTCCAGGTCGCAGACGCCGATCACCACCCGGTCGCCGTGGGCGACCAGGGTGGCGATGTAGCGCTCCAGCCGCCGCCGGTTGGGCAGCCCGGTCAGCGGGTCGGTCAACGCCTCGCCCTCGAAGCGGGCCGCCTCGCGGCGCATCTCCTCGTGGTCGATGCGGGCGGCGATGCCGTCGATGTAGACGTCGCGGAGCCGGTCGTTGCGCTGGGCGGCCAGCCGGAACGCCAGCCGGTCGGCCCGGTGCGCGCCCGCGTGGTCGCCGGCGCGGGCCAGGGCGATGCTGCGCAGCCGGGCCGGTTCGGCCGCGCCCAGCGTCTCCGTGGAGACCTGGACGGTGTCCAGCCGGGTGACTGCCTCGATCGGCCGTCCCTCGGCGACGGCCAGGCAGACCTGGCCGAGCTGGCGCATGTCGCGGGCGCGGGCGCTGTCGCCACCGTGGCCGAGCAGCCGGGCCGGGCCGGCCTGCGGGTCGACGTCCCACCGGTCGCCGAGGGCCGCCCGCCGGGCGGCGGCGTAGCCGTACGCGGCCAGGCTGCTGGGGCGCAGCTTCCCGGCCCGCCCGCTGCCCAGGAACCGGTCCAGGTCGGCGGCGACGTCGCGCAGCACCCGCAGGCAGCCGTCGCTGTCGCCGTTGTGGTCCAAGGCGACGGCGTTGCGCAGTCGGATCCCGGGGGCGGCGAAGGTCTCCTCCGGGATCTCGGCGGCGCTGCCGAGCTGCCGCGCCCGTTCGATGGCGCCGAGGGCGTAGCCGTGGAAGCTGAGGTACGAGTAGGCCATCGCCAGGTCGTGCCAGCCCCACGCGGTGTCCCGGTCGGCGTCCGCCACGGCGCCCAACGCCCGGGCGGCCTTCACCAGGTGGGTGACGCAGCGGTCCAGCGCGCCCTGGTGGTGCGCGGCGAGGGCGGCCAGCGCGTTGAGGTGCCCGAGCAGGTAGGGCTCGGCGAGGTCGCGGACGGCGGTGGAGGCCTCCTCGACGGCCCGGGTGTACTCCGCCGTCCGCCCGAGGTTGATCACCGCGGAGAGGCGTTGCACCAGGGCGTCGGCCCGCGCGTACGGGTCGGTGGTGGTGGCGACGACCCGGTCGAGGATCGCGTACGCCTCGGCGGAGCGGCTGGACTCCTGGAGGGCCCGCGCCCGCGTCAGGGCGTCAACCTGGTCGGTGACCCGGTCGAGCCAACCCACCGCGACCTCCTGTCGGTGTGCGTCCGGACGCATCCGCTCGTGATGTCCAGCGCGACGCCCCATGATTATCTCGTGACCACCGTGCCGCAACACCCGTCCGAAGGGACGAGACGGCAGCGCCCTTCCGTGGCGTTGGCCCGGGCGTCCCGGGCCCTCGCCGACGCCGGTATCGCCTCGCCCCGCGCCGAGGCGGAGCAGTTGGCCGCGTACGTGCTGGCGGTGCCCCGGGGGCGGCTGGCGCTGGCCGACGACCTCACGGCCGACCAGCTCGACCGGTTCGACGAGCTGGTCGCGCGGCGGGCCGGGCGGGAACCGTTGCAGCATCTCACGGGCAGCGCCGGCTTCCGGCACCTGGAACTGGCCGTCGGGCCGGGCGTCTTCGTGCCCCGGCCCGAGACGGAGCTGCTCGCCGGCTGGGGGATCGCGCAGGGCCGACGCCTCGGCGCCGCGCTGGTGGTGGACCTGTGCAGCGGCTCGGGGGCGATCGCCCTCTCGGTGGCCCAGGAGCTGCCGGCGGCCCGGGTGGTGGCGGTGGAACGGTCGGCGGCAGCGCTGCCCTGGCTGCGGCGCAACGCGGCGGCCCGCGCCGAGGCGGGGGACCGGCCGATCGAGGTGGTGGCGGCGGACGTCACCGCCGCCGACCTGCTCGCCGACCTGGTGGGCCGGGTCGACGTGCTGCTCTGCAACCCGCCGTACGTGCCGTCGGGGGTGGCCGTACCCCCGGAGGTGGGCCGGCACGATCCGGCGAACGCGGTCTTCGGCGGTGGGGACGGCCTGGCGGTGATCCGCCCGGTGATCGCGCGGGCGGCGGCGCTGCTGCGCCCGGGTGGCGTCTTGGGCGTGGAGCACGACGACACGCACGGCACGGTGGTGCCCGACCTGCTCGCCGCGGACGGCCGGTTCGAGGCGGTCGCCGACCACCCGGACCTGACCGGACGGCCCCGCTTCGCGACCGCGTCCCGCCGGGCGGACGGCCAGCACGCCGCCGTCGCCGCGACGTGGCAGACTGACTCCTCGTGATGCTCTACGACTGCCGGTCGCCCGCCGACCGGGACCGCGGCATCGCCGCTGCCATCGAGGCGGTCAAGAACGGCGAGCTGGTCGTCCTGCCGACCGACACGGTCTACGGGATCGGCGCGGACGCGTTCACCCCTTACGCGGTCAAGGCCCTGCTGGACGCCAAGGGTGGCCGTCAGGTGCCGCCGCCCGTGCTGATCGGCTCCCGGCACACCCTCGACGGCCTGGTCTACTCGCTGCCCCAGGCGGCCCGGGACCTCGTCGAGGCGTTCTGGCCCGGGGCGCTGACCATCATCGTGACGCACTCGCCCAGCCTGCGCTGGGACCTCGGCGACTCCTCCGGGACGGTGGCGGTGCGGATGCCGCTGCACCCGGTGGCGCTGGAGGTGCTGCGCGAGACCGGCCCGATGGCGGTCGCCTCGGCCAACAAGACCGGCCAGCCGGCCGCCCTCACCGCCGAGGAGGCCCGCGACCAGCTCTCCTACTCGGTGCGGGCCTACCTGGAGGCCGGGCCCTGCCCGGACCCGGTGCCGAGCACGATCGTGGACCTCACCGGCGAGGTGCCGCAGGTCCTCCGCCAGGGCGCCGTCGGGTTGGAGAAGCTCCGCGACGTGGTGCCCGACATCCTCGTCGGCCAGGGGGTCTGAGTGCCTCCGTTCACCGTGCTGCACGTGTGCATGGGCAACATCTGCCGCTCCCCGATGGCCGAGCGGCTGCTGGCCCTCGCCGTCCGGGAACGGCTCGCCCGCCGCGAGGTCGACCCGGCGCGCGCCGACGAGCTGCTGCACAGCCACAGCGCCGGCACCGGTGGCTGGCACGCCGGCGAGGAGATGAACCCGCCGGCGTCACGCCAGGTGACCTCCCGGGGCGGCAGCGTCGCCGGCTTCGCCGCGCGCAAGCTGCGGTCGGACCACATCGACGCCGCCGACCTCGTCCTCACCGCCACCGCCGACCAGCAGGAGTACGTGGTGGCGCTGCGCCCCGACGCCGAGTCGCGCACGTTCGTGCTGGGCGAGTTCGGCCGGCTGCTCGCCGGCGTGGACGCCGCCGCGCTGCCGGCGGCCGGGGCGACCCCCGACGCGGTGTACGCGCGCGGCGTGGCCCTGGTGGAGGCCGCCCACGCCGCCCGGCTGGGCACCACCTCGCTGCCCACCGACGATCTCGACGATCCGTGGGGGCGCGGCGACCAGTGCTTCAGCCGGGTCGCCGACGAGATCGAGGAGAGCGTCCACCCCCTCGCCGCGGTGCTGCTGCCGTAACCCGCCCGGGTTACCCGCCCGCGTGAGTTTCCTGCGGGTTTGGGGGAAAGGGGCGGTCCAGAGGGGCTTTCGGGTCATTCTGAGTGGGTCCTGACCGGCTCCTGCGGGGAGAGCTGATGACCCGGGCACGCCTCGACAAAGTGTTCACCGTGCTGCTCGCCGGCTCGCTGGCCGGGCTGGCGCTCGCGGTGGCGGCCCTCCCGGCCGCGCTGGTCTTCGGGATCGGGTTCTCGGCGCTCGCCGCGCCGTACTCGGAGTTGCCGAACACGCTGCGCACGCCGCCCACGCCCCAGCGCTCGAACCTCTACGCCAACGACGGCAAGACGCTGATCACCTCCTTCTACCAGGAGGACCGGGTGGACGTGCCGCTGGCCGAGGTGGCGCCGGTGATGCGGCAGGCGGTCATCGCCGCCGAGGACACCCGGTTCCACGAGCACAGCGGGGTCGACCTGCGCGGCGTGGCGCGGGCCTTCACCGTGAACCGGGGGGCCGGGGAGACCCGGCAGGGCGCGTCCACGCTGACCATGCAGTACGTCCGCAACGTGCTCAGCAACGACCCCCGGCTGAGCGAGCGGCAGCGCGCCGCCGCCACCGAGCTCAGCACCGCGCGCAAGATCCAGGAGATGCGGTACGCGCTGGCCCTGGAGCGGGAGCTGAGCAAGGACGAGATCCTCGCCCGCTACCTGAACATCGCCTACTTCGGCGCTGGCGCGTACGGGGTGGGCGCCGCGAGCCGCCGCTACTTCTCGAAGCCGCCGGCGGACCTCACCCTGGCCGAGGCGGCGCTGCTGGCCGGCCTGGTCCGCTCCCCGCACACCGACGACCCGATCAACGGCGACGCGGACGCGGCGGTCGCCCGCCGGGCGTACGTGCTGGACCGGCTGGTGGAGTCCGGGCAGGTCCCGGCCGAGGCGGCGGACCGGGCCAGGGCGGAGCAGTTGAAGCTGCGCCCCAGCCAGACGCCGAACGACTGCACGGCGGTGCCGGCGGAGCACAACGACTGGGGCTTCTTCTGCGACTGGTTCACCCGCTGGTGGAACGCCCAGCCGGCGTTCGGCGCGACGGTCGACGAGCGGCAGCTCACGCTGCGCCGGGGCGGGTTCTCCATCGTCTCCTCGCTCGACCCGGCGGTGCAGCGCGCCACCACCGAGCAGGTGCGCCGGATCTACTCTGTGGACGACCGCCGGGCGGCGCCGACGGCGGTGGTCCAGCCCGGCACGGGCCGGGTCCTCGCGATGGCGGTGAACCGCAACTACGGCGTGGCCGCCAACCCGGCCGGGCAGAAGAACCACCCGAACACGGTCAACCAGCTGGTCGCCGGGGGCGGGGCGATCGAGGGCTACCAGGCCGGTTCCACGTTCAAGGTCTTCACGATGCTGGCCGCGCTGGAGTCCGGGCTGCCGCTGAGCACCGAGTTCGACGCGCCGGAGCGGATCGTGACCGACTACTCGGCGAGCGGGGCGGCGAGCTGCGACGGGTACTGGTGCCCGCGCAACGCCAGCGACCGGATGGACGGCCGGCACACCATGTGGACGGCCTTCGGCGAGTCGGTCAACACGTACTTCGCCTGGCTGACCGAGCGGGTCGGCGCGGACCGGGTGGTGGAGATGGCCGAGCGGCTCGGCATCGTCTTCCGTGCCGAGGACGACGCGCGGCTGGCCCGCCACGGCGCGCGCGAGTGGGGGCCGTTCACCCTCGGGGTATCCGCCACCACCCCGCTCGACCTGGCCGGCGCGTACGCCGCCGTGGCGGCCGAGGGCTCGTGGTGCGCGCCGCTGCCGGTCGTCTCGATCAACGACGCGGCCGGCCGGCCGATGGCCGCCGCACGGCCGCACTGCCGCCAGGCGGTGGACGCGGACGTGGCCCGGGCGGCGGCGGACGCGGCCCGCTGCCCCGTGGGCGACCAGTCCATGTACCGGGAGTGCAGCCTCGGCACCGCCGAGGGGCTGCGTCAGCAGCTCGGGCGGCCGGTGGCGGGCAAGACGGGCAGCTCGGACGGGTACGCGACGGAGACCGTCGTCGCCTTCACCCCGCAGCTCGCGATCGCCTCGATCGCCGCGAACCCCGACGACCCGCGCGACGCGGTGGGCCAGCGGGTGCAGGGGCAGATGGTCGAGGCGGTGGGGGAGGTGCTCGCCTTCGCGCTGCGCGACGAGCCGGTGCGCGACTTCGTGCCGCCCAGCGAGACGACCGCATTCCGGCTCACCGACTCCCGCGCCGGCAACTGAGACCGGCGGGCCGCAGGGGTGCGGGCGGCTCAGCGACGCAGGAACGCGGCGGCGGGCCGGCGGGCCGACTGCTCGGCCTGGCGGGCGATGTTGCGGGCCATCCCGCCGAAGACCACCGCGTGGAAGGGCGCCACCGCCCCCCAGTACGCGTGCCCGGGCAGCCCGCGTGGCAGGAACACCGCCCGCTGCTGGTAGCGGCTGCCGCCGCCATCCATCCGGAACACCCGCATCTCCAGCCAGGCCCGGCCCGGCAGCCGCATCTCGGCGCGCAGCCGCAGCAGCTCGCCGGGCACGATCTCCTCCACCCGCCAGAAGTCCAGCGCCTCGCCGACCTGGAGGCGGTGCGGGTCGC
Organism: Micromonospora sp. CNZ303; assembly: GCF_004345505.1. Lineage (NCBI taxonomy): Bacteria > Bacillati > Actinomycetota > Actinomycetes > Micromonosporales > Micromonosporaceae > Micromonospora > Micromonospora sp. CNZ303. The sequence continues at coordinate 619,511 of NZ_SLVT01000001.1, forward strand.
GCCGGCCCCGGCGCAGCCCCACGCCGCCGATCAGCCGGTCCAGCCAGCCGCGGACCGACCAGGCCAGCGGGAACGAGTACCAGCCGTGCTCCCCGCCGACGCCCTCGACGACCCGCCACAGCTCCTCCGGCGGTGCGTGCACCGCCCGTTCGCGGACGTCGGTGTAGGCGGTCCCGCCGGACCACTCCGGGTCGCTGGGCAGCGGCTCGGCCGGCGCGTCGGGGCCGCTCGCGGTCGACCAGCGGGTCTCCACCTCGCCGTCGCGGACCTTCGCCAGGGCCGCCGCGACCGCCTGGTCGAAGCCGGTCAGCCCCTCCGGCGGGTCGGGCACGTACGCGGCGATGTCGTGCTCGTGGGCGACGGCCTCGTGGACCAGGCTCTCCACCAGCGGTCGGGCGATCGCGTTCGGCACCGGCGTGACGAGCCCGACCCAGTGCGAGGAGAGCGACGGCGTCAGCGGTCGCACGGGCACGATCGTCCGCCGGCGCAGTCCGGCCACCCGCGCGTACCGCTGCATCATGTCCTGGAAGGTGAGGATGTCCGGCCCGCCGATGTCGAAGGCGCGGTTGACCTCCGGCGGCAGGTGCGCGCAGCCGGCCAGGTAGCGCAGCACGTCCCGGACGGCGATCGGCTGGATCCGGTTGCGGACCCAGCGGGGGGTGACCATGGCCGGCAGGCGCTCGGTCAGGTAGCGCAGCATCTCGAACGAGGCCGACCCGGACCCGATGATCACCGCGGCCCGCAGCACCGCCGTCGGCACGCCGCTGTCGAGCAGGATCCGTCCCACCTCGGCCCGGGAGCGCAGGTGCGCCGACGGGACCTCCCGGTCCGCCGCCGGCTCCGGCCCGCCCAGGTAGACGATCCGGCGTACGCCGGCGGCGCGCGCGGCCTCGGCGAACCGGGTGGCGGCCTCCCGGTCGGCGGCCTCGAAGCCGGCCTGGCCGAGCGAGTGCACCAGGTAGTAGGCGACGTCCACGCCCTCGAACGCGGCGGGCAGCGTCTCCGGCCCGCGCAGGTCGCCCTCGACGATCTCCGTCCGTGCCGCCCAGGGCACGTCCCGCAGCCGTCCCGCCTTGCGGGCGAGGCAGCGCACCGTGTGCCCCTCGGCCAGCAGCCGGGGCGCCAGCCGCCCGCCGATGTAACCCGTCGCTCCGGTGACCAGGCATCTCACGGTCTCCAGTGTGCGGCCCAATAGACTCTGGCGCTGTGGCTACTGAGACGAGCACCTTCTGGGGGCCGGACTTCGACCAGCTCCGCGCGACCGACCCGGAGATCGCCGGGGTGGTGCTCGGCGAGCTGGACCGGCTCCGGGGCGGCCTGCAACTGATCGCCAGCGAGAACCTCACCTCGCCGGCGGTGCTGGCCGCGCTCGGCTCGACACTGACCAACAAGTACGCCGAGGGCTACCCGGGCCGGCGCTACTACGGCGGCTGCGCCGAGGTCGACCGGGCCGAGGAGATCGGCATCGCGCGGGCGAAGGAGCTCTTCGGCGCGGAGCACGCCAACCTCCAGCCGCACTCGGGGGCGAGCGCCAACCTGGCCGCGTACGCGGCGCTGGTCCAGCCGGGCGACACGGTGCTCGCCATGGACCTGCCGCACGGCGGCCACCTCACCCACGGCAGCCGGGTCAACTTCTCCGGCAAGTGGTTCCACACGGTCGGCTACACCGTCCGGCGCGACACCGAGCTGATCGACTACGACGAGGTACGCGACCTGGCCCTCGCGCACCGGCCCAAGATGATCATCTGTGGGGCGACGGCGTACCCGCGGTTGATCGACTTCGCGCGGTTCCGTGAGATCGCCGACGAGGTCGGGGCGTACCTGATGGTCGACGCCGCGCACTTCATCGGGCTGGTCGCCGGGAAGGCCGTCCCGTCGCCGGTGCCGCACGCCGACGTCGTCTGCCTCACCACGCACAAGGTGCTGCGCGGGCCGCGCGGCGGCATGATCCTGTGCCGGGAGTCGCTGGCCCAGCGCATCGACAAGGCGGTCTTCCCGTTCACCCAGGGCGGCCCGCTGATGCACGTCGTCGCCGCCAAGGCGGTCGCGCTGCGCGAGGCCGCCCAGCCCGAGTTCCGGGCCTACACCGAGCGCGTGGTGGCGAACGCGCGGGCGCTCGCCGCCGGGCTGGCCGACGAGGGGATGCGCCCGGTCTCCGGGGGCACCGACACCCACCTCGCCCTGGTCGACCTGCGCGAGGTCGGGGTCACCGGCGCGGACGCCGAGGCGCGCTGCGACGCCGCCGGCATCACCCTGAACAAGAACGCGGTTCCGTACGACCCGCAGAAGCCGATGGTCGCCTCGGGCATCCGGGTGGGCACCCCGAGCGTGACCACCCAGGGCATGCGCGAGCCGGAGATGCGGCAGGTCGCCTCGCTGATCGCCCGCGCCGTGCGCACCGATCCGGCCGCCCCCGGGGGCGCCGACACCCTCGCCGGGCTCGCCGGCGAGGTCGCCGAGCTGGTCGCCGCCTTCCCGGCGTACCCCCGATGAGCGAGCCGCGCGCGGGCGAGCCGGGTGCCATCCGGTCCCGGCTGCCGCACCTGCGCCTGCCGCTGCTGGCCTGTGCGGTGCTCGCGCTGGTCGGGGTCCCGGCCGCGGCGGTGCTGCGGGGCGGCACCGGCGCGGCCGGCGTGGCCGCCGGGATCGCGCTGGTCGTCGTCAGCTACCTGGTTTCGGGTCTCTCGGTGGCCTGGGCCGACGCCGTCAACCCTCGGATGATCATGTCGGTGGGGCTGGTCACCTACGCCACGAAGATCGTGGTGCTCGGGGTGGCGATGGCCGCCGTGGCGGCCACCGGCTGGCCCGGTCTGCCGGACATGGGGGTGGCCATCATCGCGGCCGTGGTGGTCTGGACGGGCGCCCACCTGGGCTGGGCCCTGCGTACGCCGCTGCCCACATTCGAGCGACGCGGTGAGTGAGCGTTCTGTCGGATCTGCGTCCGGCATTTCGGGCTGCCGCGGCGGGCCGCACGGGAGTAACCTGACCAACGACTTTCGCGCCCGCGCCATGGCCCGCACGCTGTTCGCAGTGTGGGGGGTGCCGCACACTCCCGCGCGCCCCTGCTGATATTGTTCGCCACGTCATGGCCGAAGACCCACACCCCCGCAGGTCCGACGACCCTTCGTCGGAAGGCGCGGCAGGTGCCGTTCTGGGCTACCTACTCGCCGGCATCGTGGTGTGGGGCTTCCTCGGGTGGTTGGCGGAGCGTTTTCTCGATCTGCGAACCGGCGTCGGGGTCGCCCTCGGCATGATCTTCGGCGCGGCCGGAGCGATTTACCTGATCATGAAGAGGCTCAGTGCTTGAGTGCCGGCACGCGCGGGTCTGTCGAGTGCGGAGGATGACACGGTGAGTGGACAGCTCGTCGCCGCCGAGGGGCTTCCCTGGCCCCCCAGCGTCGGAGATTTCTACCCGCCGGACGTGGCTGGCCCCTGGGTCACCAAGTTCGGGATCATGGTCTGGCTCGCGGTCGCGTTGCTGATCATCTTCTTCATGCTCGCCTACCGGAAGCCCAAGCTGGTCCCCGGCAAGGCCCAGTGGTACGCGGAGTCGGTCTACGGCCTGGTCCGGGACAACATCGCCCGCGAGCAGATGGGCAACGCGGGCATCCGCTTCGCGCCCTACTTCACGGTGCTGTTCAGCTTCATCGTGCTGACCAACCTCTTCGCCATCGTGCCCGGGTTGCAGATCTCGCCGAACTCGCACATCGCGTTCCCCATCGTGCTTGCCGCGATCTCCTACGTGATGTACCTCTACATCGGCGCCCGCAAGCACGGTCTCGGCAAGTACCTCAAGATGAGCCTGATCATCCCGAACGTGCCGTGGCCCATGCACATCCTGCTGATCCCGATCGAGTTCATGCAGACGTTCATCGTCCGGCCCGTCACGCTGGCCCTGCGGCTCTTCGCGAACCTGTTCGCCGGCCACCTGCTGCTGCTGGTCTTCACCATCGGCGGCTTCGTGATGCTCAACTCGAGCAGCCTGTTCATCCAGGTGACCTCGGTCTTCTCCTTCCTGATGGCGATCGTGATGGCCTTCTTCGAGGTGCTGGTCGCCGTCCTGCAGGCCTACGTCTTCGTCACGCTGAGCGCGAACTACATCGGAAGTTCGCTCGCCGACGAGCACTGATCGGGCTCGGCGGGCCACCCGGCCCGACCAAGCTTCTGGTACCGACCCGCGTACGCGTGAGACCTCACGCGTCGAACAGGAGGAATACCCGCAATGACTGTTCTTGCCGAGATCGGCGGTAGCGTCAACACCATCGGCTACGGCCTCGCCGCCATCGGCCCCGGTATCGGTGTCGCCCTGGTCTTCGCGGCCTACATCCAGTCGAGCGCGCGCCAGCCGGAGTCCGCCGGCTACAACCGCACCTGGCTGATCCTGGGCTTCGCCCTCGTCGAGGCGCTCGCGCTGTTCGGCCTGGTGCTCGCCTTCGCCGTCGGCGGCTGACGAGAGTTCTCTCCCGACCCGGAGGTCTGACATGTTCATCGCCGCAGAAGGTGTGGAGCACAACCCGATCCTGCCCATCTGGCAGGAGATGGTCGTCGGGACCATCGCCTTCGCCCTGCTCTGCTTCGTCCTGCTGAAGTTCGTCATGCCCCGCATGGAGGCGATGTACCAGGCGCGGGTCGACGCGATCGAGGGTGGGCTCAAGCGGGCCGAGGCCGCCCAGGCCGAAGCGAACCAGGTGCTCGAGCAGTACCGGGCCCAGCTCGCCGAGGTGCGTACCGAGGCGGCCCGGATCCGGGACGACGCCCGGGCCGACGCCGAGGGCATCCGCCAGGACATCCTCGCCAAGGCGCGGGAGGAGTCCGACCGGATCATCGCCGCGGGCAAGGAGCAGCTCGCCGCCGAGCGCGCCACCATCGTGCGTGAGCTGCGCACCGAGGTCGGCACGATCGCGGTCGACCTGGCCAGCAAGATCGTCGGGGAGTCCCTCGCCGACGAGGCGCGCCGCAAGGGCACCGTCGACCGGTTCCTGAGCAACCTCGAGAGCGCGGGGGCCCGCTGATGCAGGCCGCCAGCCGGGAGTCGTACAAGGTCGCGGCCGAGCGCCTCGACACGTACGTCCGCGGTGCGGAGCCGTCGGCGGTGGCCACCACCGCCGACGCCATCCTCTCCGTCGCCAACCTGCTGCGGCGCGAGCCGCGGCTGCGCCGGGCACTCTCCGACCCGGCCCGCACCGGTGCCGACCGTGCCGGGCTGCTCGGCGAGCTGCTGCGCGGCAAGGTCGACGCCGAGGCGCTGGACCTGATCGCCTCGCTGGTCGCCGGCCGCTGGTCGGCGCCCTCGGAGCTGCTCGACGCCGCCGAGCGGCTGGGCGTCGACGCTCTCCTGGCGGGCGCCGACTCCGCGGGCGAGCTGGGCGAGGTCGAGGACGAGCTGTTCCGCTTCGGGCAGGTCGTCGCCGGTTCGCCGGGGCTGTCCAGCGCGCTCTCCGACCCGACCGTCCCGGCCGAGCGGCGGGCCACGCTGGTCGACCAGCTGCTCGCCGGCAAGGCCCGGCCGGTCACCGGCTACCTCGTCGGGGTCGCGCTCGCCGGGTTCGGTGGACGCAACTTCGCCGGGGCGCTCACCCGGCTGGTCGAGCTGGCCGCCGACCGGCGGGACCGGCAGGTGGCGTACGTGACCGCCGCGGCCCCGTTGAGTGAAGAGGACGAGCGCCGGCTGGGCGCCAGTCTCTCCGCGATATACGGTCGGGAGGTCTCCGTCAAGCAGACGGTGGACCCCTCGGTTCTCGGTGGCGTGAGCGTACGGGTCGGTTCCGACCTGTACGACGGCACCGTCCTGCGCCGCCTCAACGAGAGCCGCAACGCGCTCGCGAAGCGCTGAGGCGGCACCACCGCTCAGCGCCTGTGACATAGACGCCATTCGGACCGGTCGGTACTAGGTATCCCGGGCCCCTGATACTTAAGGAAGCAGAGGATGGCCGAGCTGACCATCTCGACGGAGGAGATCCGCGGCGCCCTGGAGCGCTACGTCTCCTCCTACTCGTCCGAACTCTCCCGCGAGGAGGTCGGCACCGTCGCCGACACCGGCGACGGCATCGCCCACGTCGAGGGCCTCCCCTCGACCATGACCAACGAGCTCCTGGAGTTCGAGGACGGCACGCTGGGTGTGGCGCTGAACCTCGACGTCCGGGAGATCGGTGTCGTCGTTCTCGGTGACTCCGCCAAGCTCGAAGAGGGGCAGCGCGTCAAGCGCACCGGCCGGGTGCTCTCCGTGCCGGTCGGCGACGCCTTCCTCGGCCGCGTGGTCAACGCGCTCGGCCAGCCGATCGACGGGCTCGGTGACATCGCCAACGAGGGCTTCCGCGAGCTGGAGCTCCAGGCCCCGAACGTGATGGCCCGGCAGTCGGTCGACGAGCCGCTGCAGACCGGCCTCAAGGCCGTCGACGCCATGACCCCGATCGGCCGTGGCCAGCGTCAGCTGATCATCGGCGACCGGAAGACCGGCAAGACCACCGTCGCGCTGGACACCATCCTCAACCAGCGGGACAACTGGCGCTCCGGCGACCCGAAGAAGCAGGTCCGCTGCATCTACGTCGCCATCGGCCAGAAGGCCTCCACGATCGCCTCGATCAAGGGCGTCCTGGAGGAGGCGGGCGCGATGGAGTACACCACCATCGTCGCCTCCCCGGCCTCCGACCCGGCCGGCTTCAAGTACCTCGCCCCCTACACCGGCTCGTCCATCGGGCAGCACTGGATGTACGGCGGCAAGCACGTCCTCATCGTCTTCGACGACCTGAGCAAGCAGGCCGAGGCGTACCGCGCCGTGTCCCTGCTGCTGCGTCGCCCGCCGGGCCGCGAGGCGTACCCGGGCGACGTCTTCTACCTGCACTCCCGCCTGCTGGAGCGCTGCGCGAAGCTCTCCGACGAGCTGGGCGGCGGCTCGATGACCGGCCTGCCGATCATCGAGACGAAGGCCAACGACATCTCGGCCTTCATCCCGACCAACGTCATCTCCATCACCGACGGTCAGATCTTCCTCGAGACCGACCTGTTCAACCAGGGCGTCCGGCCGGCGATCAACGTCGGCACCTCGGTCTCCCGGGTCGGCGGCGCCGCGCAGGTGAAGCCGATGAAGAAGGTCGCCGGTTCGCTGCGGCTCAACCTGGCCCAGTTCCGCGAGCTGGAGGCGTTCGCCGCCTTCGCCTCCGACCTGGACAAGACCTCGCGCGCCCAGCTGGACCGCGGTTCCCGCCTGGTCGAGCTGCTCAAGCAGGCGAACTACTCGCCGTTCCCGGTGCAGGAGCAGGTCGTCTCGGTCTGGGCCGGCACCGAGGGCAAGCTGGACGACATCCCGGTCGGCGAGATCCGTCGCTTCGAGTCGGAGTTCCTCCAGTACCTCCGGCACAAGCACGAGGGTGTCCTGGCGAGCATCGCCGACCACCAGTGGAACGACGACATCATCGGCTCCCTGGACGCCGCCATCGCCGACTTCAAGCAGGTCTTCCTCGGCAAGGAGGACGAGCGGCGGATCAACGACGCGCCGGCCGCCCCGCTGGAGGGCGAGCAGGACCGCGAGACGGTGAGCCGCTTCCGTGACGGCACGGGCGACCGCCCGGCCGAGAACCGGTAAGGGCTGATTCATGGCGGCCCAGGTTCGCGTTCTTCGTCAGCGGATCCGCTCGGCGAAGGGGATGAAGAAGATCACCAAGGCGATGGAGCTCGTGGCGACGAGCCGCATCGCCAAGGCCCAGGCCCGGGTGGCGGCGTCCCTGCCGTACGCCCAGGCGGTCACCGGCGTGCTCACGGCGCTGGCGTCCAACGCGCGGATCGACCACCCGCTGCTCACCCCGCGCGAGCGGGTGCGGCGGGCGGGCGTCCTGCTGGTCACCTCCGACCGCGGCCTCGCCGGCGGCTACAGCTCCAACGCCATCAAGAAGGCCGAGTCGCTCATCGCCCGGCTGCGCGCCGACGGCAAGGAGCCGGTGCTCTACGTCATCGGCCGCAAGGGTGTCGGGTTCTTCCGGTTCCGTGACCGGCCGATCGAGGCCAACTGGACCGGGTTCTCGGAGCAGCCGACCTTCGCCGACGCCCGCGCCGTGGGCGAGACGCTGATCAAGGCGTTCACCGCCGGCGCGGACGACGTCGACGGCGGCGCCGGTGCGGACGGGGTGCTCGGCGTGGACGAGCTGCACATCGTCTACACGGAGTTCCACTCCCTGATGACCCAGACCCCGGTCACCCGGATCATGGGCCCCATGCAGGTGGAGGACCGGCCCCGGTCCGAGGGCGCGCTGCCGGCCTACGAGTTCGAGCCGGACGCGGAGGCGCTGCTCGACGCGCTGCTGCCGAAGTACATCAACACGCGGATCTACGCGGCGTTGCTGGAGTCGGCGGCGAGCGAGTCGGCGGCCCGTCGGCGGGCGATGAAGAGCGCCACCGACAACGCCGAAGAGATGATCGAGAAGTACACGCGCGAGATGAACTCGGCCCGCCAGGCCGGGATCACCCAGGAGATCAGCGAGATCGTCGGCGGCGCTAACGCGCTGGCCGCGTCGGGAAGTGAAGTGTGATGACTGCCCCAGTAGAGACCAAGACGGCCACGGGTCGCGTGGTCCGGGTCATCGGCCCGGTCGTCGACGCCGAGTTCCCGCGCGACGCCATGCCCGCCCTGTTCAACGCCCTGCACGTGGACGTGACGCTCTCCGGCGGCGAGAAGACGCTGACCCTGGAGGTCGCCCAGCACCTGGGTGACAACATGGTCCGCGCCATCTCGATGCAGCCGACCGACGGCCTGGTCCGTGGCACCGAGGTGCGCGACACCGGCTCGCCGATCACCGTTCCGGTGGGCGACACGGTCAAGGGCCACGTGTTCAACGCGATCGGCGAGTGCCTCAACCTCACCGAGGGCGAGACGCTCCAGCCCGACGACCACTGGGGCATCCACCGCAAGGCCCCGGCCTTCGCGGACCTGGAGCCGAAGACCGAGATGCTGGAGACCGGCATCAAGGTCATCGACCTGCTCGCCCCGTACGTCAAGGGTGGCAAGATCGGCCTGTTCGGCGGTGCCGGCGTCGGCAAGACGGTGCTCATCCAGGAGATGATCACCCGTGTGGCCCGGAACTTCGGTGGTACCTCGGTCTTCGCCGGCGTGGGTGAGCGCACCCGCGAGGGCAACGACCTCATCGCCGAGATGACCGAGTCCGGCGTCATCGACAAGACCGCGCTGGTCTACGGCCAGATGGACGAGCCGCCGGGCACCCGGCTGCGGGTCGCCCTGTCGGCGCTGACCATGGCGGAGTACTTCCGCGACGTGAAGAAGCAGGAGGTGCTGCTCTTCATCGACAACATCTTCCGCTTCACCCAGGCCGGCTCCGAGGTCTCCACCCTGCTCGGCCGTATGCCGAGCGCGGTGGGCTACCAGCCGACCCTGGCCGACGAGATGGGCGAGCTCCAGGAGCGGATCACCTCCGTCCGGGGCCAGGCCATCACCTCGATGCAGGCGATCTACGTGCCGGCGGACGACTACACCGACCCCGCCCCGGCCACCACGTTCGCCCACCTCGACGCGACCACCAACCTGGAGCGGTCGATCTCCGACAAGGGCATCTACCCGGCCGTGGACCCGCTGGCGTCCTCGTCCCGGATCCTCGCCCCGGAGTTCGTCGGCGCCGAGCACTTCGCGGTCGCCACCGAGGTGAAGCGGATCCTGCAGAAGTACAAGGACCTGCAGGACATCATCGCCATCCTCGGTATCGAGGAGCTCTCCGAGGAAGACAAGATCACCGTGCAGCGCGCGCGGCGCATCGAGCGCTTCCTGTCGCAGAACACCTACGCGGCGGAGCAGTTCACCGGCGTGCCGGGCTCGACGGTCCCGATCCAGGAGACCATCGAGGCCTTCCGGAAGATCAGCGAGGGCGAGTACGACCACTTCCCCGAGCAGGCCTTCTTCATGTGCGGCGGTCTCGAGGACCTGGAGCGCAAGGCAGCCGAGCTCATGAAGAGCTGACCTGTCGATCCTGACGAAGGGCCGCCCCGGTAACGCCGGGGCGGCCCTTCGTCCGTTTTGGGATCCGCTGGACGTCGCTGGCCGGTTCCGCGCGGTCGGCGATCATGCCATACGCGAGGTACCGTCGATCCGCCCACCCACCACGTGGGCGTCGATCCGCAACGAATCGGCCGCATGCGCCCGTCTCCTGATCGTGGGCGTGACGAACGGAGATGATCGTGGGTAAGGCCGACAAGGGCGGCGGCAAGTCGTCCAGGTGGTCGGGGGTGCCGCGCTGGGCCCGGGTCTGCACCGTGTTCGGTGCCGTCCTGATGCTGCTCAGCGGGGCCGTGCTGGTCGGTGCCGAGGCGCTGATGGCCCGTTACGAGGGCGCCGTCGGCAAGGCCGACCTCTTCGGCGACCAGGCCGCCGGGGCGAAGGAGCGCAAGAGCGACATCAAGGGGCCGCTCAACATCCTGCTGGTGGGCATCGACCCGCGCAACCCGGAGATGCCGCCGTTGGCCGACTCGGTCATGGTGCTGCACGTGCCGGCGGAGATGGACCGGGCCTACCTCTTCTCCATGCCGCGCGACCTCATCGTGGAGATCCCCGAGTTCAGCCGGGCGGAGTTCAACGGCGGCACCGACCGGCTCAACGCGGCGATGTCGTACGGCAGCCGGGTGCCCGGCGGCAACCCGGACGCGGCCCGCGGCTTCGAGCTGCTGGCGACGACGGTGCAGAACGTCACCGGCATCACGCGCTTCGACGCCGGCGCGATCATCAACTTCAACGGCTTCAAGCAGATCGTCGACGCGATGGGCGGCGTCGACATGTACATCGAGCGCGAGGTGCGCTCCGAGCACCGCGAGCCGGACGGCAAGCACCGCAAGGGCAACCCGAACGGCGAGGGCTACGTCGGCCCGCAGGCGGTCTACAAGAAGGGCAACCAGCACCTCAGCGGCTGGCAGGCGCTCGACTACGTCCGCCAGCGCTACCCGAAGAACGGCGTCCCGGACGGTGACTACGGGCGGCAGCGGCACCAGCAGCAGTTCGTCAAGGCCATGGCCGGTCAGGCGCTCAGCGCCGACGTGGTCACCAACCCGGTCAAGCTGGACCGGGTGCTGCGCGCGGCCGGACAGTCGCTGATCTTCAGTGGCCGGGGCCACGGCGTGGTCGACTTCGGCCTGGCGCTCAAGGACATCCGCCCGGAGACGATCCAGATGATCAAGTTGCCGGGTGGCTCGGTCATCCAGAACGGCGAGTACCGGGGCGAGAAGTTCCAGCCCGCCGTGGACGACTTCTTCGCCGCGCTGCGCAAGGGGCAGCTCGACGCGTTCCTGGTGGAGCATCCCGACTTCCAGAACAAGGCGAAGTAGCCGTGGCGCAGGTCTCGCCACCCGCGTTGGGGGCGGGTCCGCGGCACGACTAGACTTTCGACAATCCGCCGCCGCAGCAAGGAGACAGCGTGGCAAAGCAGCTTCACGTCGAGCTCGTAGCCGTCGAGGAGAAGGTCTGGTCCGGCGAGGCCGAGATGGTCGTCGCCCGCACGACCGAGGGCGAGCTGGGTGTGCTGGCGGGGCACGCGCCCCTGCTCGGCCAGCTTGCCGAGCCCGGCGAGGTGCGCATCAAGCTTCCCGGCGGCGAGCAGGTCTCCTACGAGGTGGCCGGCGGCTTCCTGTCGGTGACCGCCGAGGGCGTCACCGTCCTGGCCGAGAGCGCCACCCCGGTCTCCGCCGCGCAGAGCCGCTGAGCCGAAACGTCGATGGAGATCGTCGAGGGGATCGGAATCGGCGTCGCCGTCATCCTCGGCGCACTTCTGATCCTCTTCGCCCGGCGAGCCGTCGTCACCCGTAGCGGTGGCATCATCCGGCTCGGCGTCCGGACCTCCACGATGCTCGACGGCCGAGGCTGGTCTCCCGGCTTCGGCCGCTTCGTCGGCGACGAACTCCGCTGGTACCGGCTGTTCAGCTTCGCCATCCGGCCCGCCCGGGTGCTCTCCCGCGAGGGGCTTGCCGTCGAGCGACGGCGGCTGCCCGAGGGGCAGGAGCGCCTGTCGATGCCCGCCGACTGGGTCATCCTCCGCTGTACGAGTGACCACGCCCCGGTGGAGATCGCCATGGCCCGGTCCACCGTCACCGGATTCCTCTCCTGGCTCGAGGCCGGCCCTCCGGGGGCGGTCTCGCCGCGTCTGGCCTCCCAGGACTGGCCCGCCGCCTGACGTCCCCTCGTGCTTGGGGTTTCGCCGGAGATCACTTCCACTTCCGCTCGGCGGCTGCGGTACCCCGGACACCGAAGGCAGCGGCACCATCCGCCTGTTCGGCGGATCGACCACGACGGTGTCTCCGGGGAGTCCGCTCGCGGAGGGGTCAAGCCTGACCGCCCGGAGCGAGTGGGCTCCCCGGAGACACCCCACCGCGAGGAGCGGGGGCTCCTCACCGCGAGTGGGGACGGCTCAGCGGTTGCCGCCCGGCACCCATAGCACATCTCCGTCCGGATTTGCCGTTCTTGACAGGATAAAGAGCAGATCCGATAGCCGGTTGAGATACTTTGCCGGGAGCGAGCTGGTCCGCTCGGGGTCGTGCGCGACCAGGGCCCACGCCGCCCGCTCGGCGCGTCGGGCGACCGTCCGCGCCACGTGCAGCAGCGCCGCACCCGCGGTGCCGCCGGGGAGGATGAAGGAGTCGAGCTTGCTCAGGCGTGCGTTGTACTCGTCGCACCAGCCCTCCAGGCGCTCGACGTACGCCTCGGTGACCCGCAGCGGCGGGTACTTCGGGTCGGGTTCGACCGGGGTGGCCAGGTCGGCGCCCACGTCGAACATGTCGTTCTGGATCGACGCCAGGACGGCCCGCAGCTCCTCGTCGAGCTGTCCCAGGGCGAGCGCCACGCCGATCGCGGCGTTGCACTCGTCGACGTCCGCGTACGCGGAGATGCGCGGATCGGTCTTCGGCACCTGCTCGTTGTTGCTCAGCCTGGTCATGCCGGCATCGCCGGCCTTGGTGTAGATGCGCGTGAGGTGGACGGCCATGACGCACAGCCTACGGATACCGGACCTGACGATCCCGGAGCGGCCGGGCGGCACCGCCGTCCGAGCGGCCGGGGGCCCCGGCGACGCCGGTGACCCGGCGGTCCACGACCTCGACGTCATCCGGGTGCGCGGCGACGCGCGCCTGGCCGGCTCGGTGCACGTCGTGGGCGCCAAGAACTCGGCGCTGAAGCTGATGGCCGCCGCGTTGCTCGCGCCGGGCCGCAGCGTCATCACCAACGTGCCGCGCATCACCGACATCGCGATCATGGGCGAGGTGCTCCGCCGGCTCGGCTGCGGCGTCCGGTTCGACGCCGACGACCCGGTCGACCCCATGGTCGCGTACGGCGGGGTGGCCCGGTCCCGGTCGGTCGTCATCGACGTGCCCGAGCAGCCCGGCGCCGAGGCGGACTACGACCTCGTACGCCGGCTGCGCGCCTCGATCTGCGTGCTGGGTCCGCTGCTGGCCCGCCGGGGACACGTGCGGGTGGCCCACCCGGGCGGCGACGCCATCGGCTCGCGGGGCCTGGACATGCACGTCTCCGGGCTGACCCGGATGGGCGCCGAGATATCCGGGGAGCACGGCTTCGTGATCGCGTCGGCGCCGCACGGGCTGCACGGCGCGGAGATCGTGCTCGACTTCCCCAGCGTCGGGGCGACCGAGAACCTGGTCATGGCGGCGGTGCTGGCCCGGGGGCCGAGCGTCATCGACAACGCCGCCCGGGAGCCGGAGATCGTCGACATCTGCACGATGCTGAACCAGATGGGCGCCCGGATCTCTGGCGCCGGCACCTCCACCCTGCACATCGAGGGGGTGCCGGGGCTGCGGCCGGTGCGGCACGCGACGGTGGGGGACCGGATCGTCGCCGGTACCTGGGCGTTCGGCGCGGCGATGACCCGGGGGGACGTCACCGTGACCGGGGTGGAGCCGGCGTTCCTGGAGGTCGCACTCGACAAGCTGGTCTCCGCAGGGGGCCTGGTGGAGACCCGGGGCGACGCGTTCCGGATCCGGATGGACGACCGGCCGAAGGCGGTGGACGTCGTGACGCTGCCGTACCCGGGCTTCGCCACCGACCTGCTGCCGATGGCGATCGGGCTGGCGGCGGTCAGCGACGGGGCCTCCCTGATCACCGAGAACATCTTCGACGGCCGGTTCATGTTCGCCAACGAGATGATGCGGCTGGGCGCGGACATCAAGACCGACGGTCACCACGCGGTGGTCCGGGGCCGGGACCGGCTCTCCGGCGCGCCCGTGCGCGCCACCGACATCCGGGCCGGCGCCGGGTTGATCATCGCCGGGCTCTGCGCCGAGGGGGTCACCGAGGTCTCCCACGTGCACCACGTGGACCGGGGCTACCCGGACTTCGCAGCCGACCTGCGCGCCCTCGGGGTCGAGGTGGAGCGGGGCACCGCACCGGAGGAACCGGACCTGAGCATCTGAGCCTGCCCGAGCGGCAGCTCGCCCTCCGGGGCCAACGGCCCACGCCGGGGCCGCGCACGTGGGAGGGCGTGGGCCGGCCCCTGGAGGGCCCACCCCGCCCAGCCGCCTTAGCATCCGTTCAGGCTCGCCGACTAGGGTGCTGACAGACACTCAATCAGGCGAGGGAGAAGCAGATGGCGGGTCGACTCGCGGTCGTCGGGGCCGGGCTGATGGGCTCGGGCATCGCCCAGGTGGCGGCGCAGGCGGGCTGGCAGGTGACGCTGCGGGACCTGGACGACGCTGCCACCGGGCGGGGCATGGACGGCATCCGGAAGTCGCTGACCAAGTTCGCCGAGAAGGGCAAGATCGAGGCGTCCGAGGTCGAGGCGGCGCTGGGCCGGATCACCCCCACCACCGACCTGGAGGCGGCGGCCGACGCGGACATCGTGGTCGAGGCGGTCTTCGAACGGCTGGAGATCAAGCACGAGGTGTTCCGCGCGCTGGACAAGATCTGCAAGGCCGACGCAGTGCTCGCGACCAACACCTCGGCCATCCCGGTGACGCAGATCGCCGCGGTGACCGAGCGCCCGGAGGCGGTCGTCGGCACCCACTTCTTCTCGCCGGTGCCGATGATGAAGCTCTGTGAGCTGGTGCGCGGCTACAAGACCAGCGACGAGACCCTGGCCACGGCCAAGTCGTTCGCCGAGGAGATCGGCAAGACGGTCGTGGTGGTCAACCGGGACATCGCGGGCTTCGTCACCACCCGGCTGATCGCGGCCCTGGTCGTCGAGGCGGTCAAGCTCGTCGAGTCGGGCGTGGTGTCGGCCGAGGACCTGGACACCGCCTGCCGCCTCGGCTTCGGTCACGCCATGGGCCCGCTGGCCACCACGGACCTGACCGGCGTGGACGTGCTGCTGCACGCCTCGAAGAACATCTACACCGACACGGCGGACGAGAAGTTCTTCCCGCCGGAGCTGCTCCAGCGCATGGTCACCGCCGGCGACCTCGGGCGCAAGAGCGGCAAGGGCTTCTACACGTACTGACGGGCGGCCGGGGCGCGACGTCCCCCAGGCCGCTCAGCGGACCGCCTCCACCGGCGCGGGGGCGGTCCGCCGCAGCCCGGCGGTGAGCATCAGCGTGGCCGCCAGCGCCGCCGTGGCGAGCAGCGCGGCGGCCCAGCCCGCCGGGACAAGGTCCGCGACCGTGCCGGCGAGCACGGCACACAGCGCCTGCGCGGCCATCATCCCGTTGTGGTGCAGGCCCAGCACCTGGCCCCGGAACTCGGTGGGTGAGTGGGCGATCAGGCGCTCCTGCAACGGCAGCCCGGCGGCGAAGCCCACCGAGGCGACGACCGCGACCAGCATGGCCAGCGGCAGCGCGGGCGACAGCGCGAAGGCCACATAGGGCAGGGCGAGCAGCAGCCGCAGGGCGGGGACCAGGCGGTCGCGCCGGGCCGGGGGCAGGAACCGTCCCACCAGGACGTCGCCCGCCAGCATGCCGAGGGCCGCGGCGGCGTAGAGGAAGCCGGCCCGATCCCCGGCGTACGGCACGAACAGCGCCTCGCAGCCGACGACCAGGCCGGGCGGCAGCCACAGGTTGAGCAGGAGCGAGCGTCGGCCGGGATCCGTCCACAGTTCCCGGTTCACCCGGAGCGTGCGCCCGACCGTCGTCCGGGCGGTGGTCCGGGCCGGGCGCTCCGAGATCCCGAACCACCCGACTGCCGCCGCCACCGCCCGCAGCACCGCCGCGAGCAGGAACACCTCGTACGGGTCCAGCCAGAACAACAGGACGCCGCCCAGCCCGAAGCCGGCGATCTGCATCGCCCCGACGCTCGTGTTCATGGTCGACCTGCCCAGCACGTAGGCGTCGGTCGGCAGGATGTCGGTGAGCAGCGCCCACCGGGCCCCGCCCGTGATCGAGCCGACGTACGCGCCGGTGAAGATGATCGCGAACCGGGCCCACAGCGGCAGGCCGGGCACCGCCTGGAGTGCCGCTCCGGCGGCGACCAGCACGGCGGCGAAGGTCAGCGCCCGGCGGGGCGGCAGGCTGTCCGCGGCCGACAGCAACGTCAGGCTGCCGAGCACGCCGGCGAGCGGTGCGCCGAACATGCTCAGTGCGGTGAGCAGCGCCGAGCCGGTCGACGCGTAGGTCAGCGAGCCCAGCGCCAGCGCCGACGTCGTGTGGGCCGCGATTCCCGCGCAGTTCGCCAGGAACAGGTTGCGGAACTCCCGGACCGCGAACAGGTCTGCGTACGTTCTCACGGGCCCGATCGTGTGCGGTGCCGGGTGGATCTCCTAGAGTTACGTCTGGAGGCGAAACATGGCCGTCTGGCAGGTGCCGTCGGATCTCCTCGCGCGCAGCCGTTTCACGGTCTCGCCGATGGTCGACACGGTCGCCGCGCTGCGTGCGCTGCACGACCCGCGTAACCCGTGGCAGCGGGCCTGGCGGGAGCCGCACGTCGCGGCGTTCCGGCGGATGCTGGCCGGTCGGCCGGTGGTCCGGGCGCTGCTGCCCGCGTCGTTCCACCCCCGGTGGACCGCCGACTTCCTCACCGTCGCGCCCGCCGCACCGGAACCGACGTTCGCGGCGGAGCTGGCGGCCGTCGGGCGGTTGTCCGACGAGCGGATCCGGGCCGACCTGCGCGCCACCCGCCCGGAGCCGCTCGCCGCCGAGCTGCTGGCGAACGGTCTCACCGGGCAGGTGGTGGAGCTGCTCGACTGGGTCTGGACGCGCACCGTCGAGCCGGAGTGGCCGGAGCGGGAACGCCGGCTCCGGGCGGACATCGTGGCCCGCACCGCCGCGTTGAGCGCGGGCGGCTGGGCCGGGGTGTTCGCCGACCTCAACCGCAACGTGTGCTGGCTGGGCGACGGTCGGCTCCAGGTCAACGACTACCCGGAGCCGCCGCTGTCGCTGGACGAGGCCGAGCAGTTGGTCTTCCTCCCGGCGCACTGCCGTCGCGGCTGGGTGGTCTGGGACAGGCCGACCCGGTTCGGGATGGTGTACCCGGTGCACGGCATCCTCGTCGATCCCACCTCACCGGCACCCGACGGGCTCGCCCGGCTGATCGGCGCGAACCGGGCCCACATCCTGGCCCGGCTGGACACGCCGCTGAGCACCTCGCAACTCGTGGCGGTGACCGGGCTCTCCCTCGGCACGGTGGGCGACCACCTGCGGGTGCTGCTGGACGCGGGCGCCGTCGGCAAGCGGCGGTCCGGGCGCGAGGTGCTCTACTGGCGTACGCCGCTCGGCGTCGCCCTCACGTCGTCCACGCGTTAGCAGGGGGCCCTTCCTCTACCGGAGACGTTAACGGCGGCCCTTCCTTGCACCTCAGCCGTCGCGCTTGGTCGTCCAGCGGAACGTGGTCAGGCAGAGCACCAGGCCGATCACGCACCACGCGACGAGGACCAGGGCGACCCGGTCCAGCTCGAACGAGCCGCCCGGCTCGCGGGCGCCGAAGCCGTCCGGCAGGAAGACCGAGCGCAGGCCCTGGCACATCCACTTCAGCGGGAAGAGCGCCGCCACCTGCTGCATCCAGGTCGGCAGCTCGGTGAAGACGAAGAACACCCCGGAGATGAACTGGAGCACCAGCGCGACCGGGGTGACCACCGCCGAGCCGCTGCGGGCGGTGCGGGCCAGCGACGAGATGGCGATGCCGCACAACGTGCAGGCGGTGACGCCGAGCACCGACACCCAGCCGAAGGTTAGCCACTTCGCGGCGGTCCCGGGCAGCTCCAGGTCGAACAGCGCCACCGAGACCGCGAGCAGCAGGACGGTCTCGGCGATGCCGATCGCCACGACCATGATCACCTTGCCGGCGAACCAGACCCACTTCGGCATCGGCGTGCCCCGGTAGCGCTTGAGCACCCCCCGGTCCCGCTCGATCGGGATCCAGATGCCCAGGTTCTGGAAGCTCACCGTCATCAGGCCCGTGGCGATCATGCCGGTGATGAAGTACTGCGTGTAGCTGACCCCGGGGGCGATCTCGTCGTTGAAGATCGCCGCGAAGATCAGGATCATGATGACCGGGAAGCCCATCGTGAAGACGACGGACTCCCGGCTGCGCAGGAACTGGGTGATCTCCAGCCGGCTCTGCCGCAGGCTGAGGGCGACCGGACCGGGTCGCCGGGCCGGTGCCGTGGTGGCCGGCGCGGCCGGCTTCGTCGTGGTGGTCATCGGTGTCCGATCATGCGCAGGTAGATGTCCTCCAGGGTCGGCCGGGTCACCGTCAGGCCCGGTACCTCGCCGCCGAAGCGCGCCGCCAGCTCCGCCACCAGCGCCGTCGGCGTCGCGCTCTCCGCCGTCTCCCGCGCCCCCTCCGGCGTACGCCAGGAGACCGTCGCCAGGGCCTCGCGCCGGTTGCCGAGCTGGTCGGGCGTGGCCACCTCGACCACCCGGCCGCCCGCGATGACGCCGACCCGGTCGGCGAGGGACTCCGCCTCGTCGAGGTAGTGGGTGGTGAGCACGATGGTGGTGCCGGCGGCGGCCAGGTCGCGGATCAGCTCCCAGAACTCCCGGCGCGCCTCCGGGTCGAAGCCCGTGGTCGGCTCGTCCAGGAAGAGCAGCTCGGGGCGGCCCACGATGCCGAGCGCGACGTCGAGCCGGCGCTTCTGCCCGCCGGAGAGGGTGTGCGTACGCGCCTTTGCCTTGCCGGCCAGCCCCACCCGCTCGACGACCTTGTCGGGGTCGTCCGCGTCGGCGTAGAAGCCGGCGAAGTGGCGCACCACCTCGGCGACCGTCAGCTCGTCGAACTCGCCCGTGCCCTGGAGCACGATGCCCACCCGGGAGCGCCAGTCGGCGGCCGGACGGGCCGGGTCGCTGCCGAGGACGCTCACCTCGCCGGCGTCGCGCCGCCGGTAGCCCTCCAGGATCTCCACGGTGGTCGTCTTGCCGGCGCCGTTGGGGCCGAGGAGGGCGAAGACCTCGCCGCGGTGGACGTCGAGATCCACGCCCGCCACGGCGACGTTGTCCCCGTACGCCTTGCGCAGTCCCCGGACGGAGATCGCCAGCTCGTCATGCATGCGTCAAGTGTGCGACCTGGCCGCGGCGGCGGACCGGCCGGGGTGTGGTGGTCGCGCCCATGTCGGGCGCTTCGCACCCGGGTTTCCGCTCCATGGAGCTGTGTGGTTTTCCACAGCTCTGGTGACTGAACGGTAACTTAGACTCCCGCCATGGACGAGAAGGCTCTCCCCGGCCGGCTGCCCGAGCGCGACCGCCCCTGGGTGATGCGCACCTACGCCGGGCACAGCTCGGCCGCGGCGACCAATGCGCTCTTCCGCCGCAACCTGGCGAAGGGGCAGACCGGCCTGTCGGTCGCCTTCGATCTGCCGACGCAGACCGGCTACGACCCCGACCACGAACTCGCCGCTGGCGAGGTGGGCCGGGTCGGTGTGCCGGTGGCGCACCTCGGCGACATGCGGGCCCTCTTCGACGGCATCCCGCTGGCCGACATGAACACGTCCATGACCATCAACGCGCCGGCGATGTGGCTGCTCGCCCTCTACGGCACGGTCGGCGCCGAGCAGGGCGCGGAGCTGGCCCGCTGCGCCGGCACCACGCAGAACGACATCATCAAGGAGTACCTCTCCCGGGGCACCCACATCTTTCCGCCGGCCGCGTCGCTGCGGCTGACCGCCGACGTCGTCGCGTACACGCTGCGCGAGATGCCGCGCTGGAACCCGGTGAACATCTGCTCGTACCACCTCCAGGAGGCCGGCGCGACACCGGTGCAGGAGGTCGGCTTCGCGCTCTCCACCGCCGTCGCGGTGCTCGACGCGGTCCGCGACTCGGGGCAGGTGCCCGCCGAGCGGATGGGCGACGTCGTGCAGCGGATCTCCTTCTTCGTCAACGCCGGGGTGCGCTTCGTCGAGGAGATCGCCAAGATGCGGGCCTTCGGCGCGCTCTGGGACGAGATCACCCGCGAGCGCTACGGCGTGGAGAACCCGAAGCAGCGGCGGTTCCGCTACGGCGTGCAGGTCAACTCGCTGGGCCTGACCGAGGCGCAGCCGGAGAACAACATCCAGCGCATCGTGCTGGAGATGCTCGGCGTCACCCTCTCCCGGGACGCCCGCGCCCGCGCCGTGCAGCTGCCCGCCTGGAACGAGGCGCTCGGCCTGCCCCGGCCGTGGGACCAGCAGTGGTCGCTGCGCATGCAGCAGGTGCTCGCGTACGAGTCGGACCTGCTGGAGTACCCGGACCTGTTCGAGGGTTCGCACGTGATGACGGCGCTGGTCGAGGAGATCGTCACCGGGGCCCGGGTCGAGTTGGAGAAGGTGCTGGAGATGGGCGGCGTCGTCGCGGCCGTCGAGACCGGCTACCTCAAGAGCGCGCTGGTCGCCTCGCTGGCCGAGCGGCGCCGCCGGATGGAGTCCGGCGCCGACGTGGTGGTCGGCGTCAACCGGTTCACCGAGACCGAGCCGTCGCCGCTGACCGCCGCCGGCGCCGAGTCCGTCGAGCAGGTCGACCCGGCCGTCGAGGCGGCGGCCACTGAAGCCGTACGCCGGTGGCGATCCGGGCGGGACGACGCGGCCGTCGACGCGGCGCTGGCCCGGCTGCGCGCGGACGCCGCGACCACGACGAACCTGATGCCGGCGACGCTGGAGTGCGTGCGGGCCGGGGTGACCACCGGCGAGTGGGCGGGCGCGCTGCGCCAGGTCTTCGGCGAGTACCGGGCGCCCACCGGCCTGACCGGCGCCGCCGGGGCCGGCGGGGACGCCACCCTGGCCGCCGTCCGGGCGCGCGTCGCCGCCACCGCCCGCGAGCTGGGCAGCGGCCGGCTGCGGCTGCTCGTCGGCAAGCCCGGCCTCGACGGGCACTCCAACGGCGCGGAGCAGATCGCGGTACGCGCCCGCGACGCCGGCTTCGAGGTGGTCTACCAGGGCATCCGGCTGACCGCCGGGCAGATCGTCGCCGCCGCCGTCGAGGAGGACGTGGACCTGGTCGGCCTCTCGGTCCTCTCCGGCTCGCACCTGGCGGCGGTACCGGCGGTGCTGGACGGCCTGCGCGCCGCCGGCCGGCCGGACCTGCCGGTGGTGGTCGGCGGGATCATCCCCGCCAACGACGCGGAGCAGCTCCGCGCCGCCGGGGTGGCCCGGGTCTTCACGCCGAAGGACTTCGCCCTGACCGGGATCATCGACGACCTGGTCACCGTGGTCCGGGAGGCCAACGGCCTGCGCTGAAAGGAAGGGTCCCTTGTTAACGCTTAGCGTTAACAAGGGACCCTTCCTTTCGCTTCGAGGCGGTCAGCGGCTGACGTAGGTCATGCAGTCGGCCATGTCGTTGTCGGGTCCGACCTTGATCGCCGGCGCGTGGCACTCCAGCTGCTCGTTGTGCTGGCAGTCCGCGCGCTGGCAGGCGCCCACCTGCGCGGTCATGCCGCCGTCGACCCCGCCACGGACCGCCGGCATCTCGACGAAGGTGTGGCAGTGCGCGTGGTCCGGGCTGCCGATGGTGATGGCGAAGGCGTGGCAGTCGTTGGTGTGGTTGTACGAGCACGCCGCCACGACACATTCCTGGACGCGGGGCATCTCCACTGCTGCGGTCATGGTGACCTCCTATAGAGTCGTGCCCCGATTTTAGGCTTTTGTGGGTTTTGTCGAGCCTGGTTCAGCTCACTCCGAGGACCTCCGACAGCGGGGCCGGCTCGAGGCCGCGCTCGGCCAGCCCGGCCAGGATGTGCGGCAGCGCCTCGTCCGTCATCGGCGCGTTCGCCTCCGTCACGTGCAGGACGATCACGGATCCCGGACGCACCCCGTCCAGCGAGGCACGGACCACCGGCCGCCACGACTTCGCGAACGGGTCACCGCTGACCACGTCGCCGTCCACCACCGTCACCCCCAGCGGCGCCAGCGCGGCCAGCGACTTCCTGTCGTGGCACAGCCCGGGGAAGCGGAAGTACCGGGTCTGCCGACCCCCGTACGCGGCCACCACGTCGAACGTACGGGCCACGTCGGCCGTCATCTCCCGCTCCGCGATGCGGGGCAGGCCGTAGCAGTCCGGGGTGAAGGCCAGGTGCCCGTACGTGTGGTTGGCCAGCTCGAAGCGCGGGTTCGCGGCGAGTCGGCGGGTCACGTCCGGGTACTGCTCCACCCACTTGCCGGTGAGGAAGAAGGTGGCCGGCACCCGCTCCCGTTCCAGCAGGTCGATGATCTTCAGGTTCGCGTACGACCGCACCGCGCCGCTGCGCAGCTGGTACCGCATCGCGTCCGTCATGTCGGCGTCGAAGGTGAGCGCCACCTTGTTCCCCGTACGCGGCCCGTGGTCGACGACGGGCGGCCTGGTCCCGACCGGGGTCGCGCCGGGAACCGTCGCCGCGGGCGCGGCGGGGCCCGTGGTCTCGGCCCCGGCGGGGGCCGTGGCCTCCGGGGCGGCCGTGGCCGTGGACGCGGCGGGGGCCGTGGCCCCCGGGGTGGCCGGGGCGCGATCCGTTGCCGCGATGCGGACGATGCCGGCGTCGGCCGGCGCGCGCAGCGGGCTTGGGAGGACGAGGAGAGCCGCGGCGGCGACGACGGCGGTGAGGGTCGCGACGAGCGGAACGCGGGGGATCTTCACGTGCACCGGGAGATGATGTCAGCGCCTGACGTTTCCTGCGTGCCCACTCTCGACCACACCCGCTGCGAAACCCGCCCCGGCCCCCCGTCAGGCGGGTCGATCATGCAGTTGTGGTGGGCGTCGTGCCCTAATTGCACCGTATGCGGAGCGCCACAACTGCATGATCGACGCCGGCCTGCCCGGTCGCGAGGGGGATCTTGGTGTCGCTCGGGGATCATGCCTGTTTTTCGGGTTGAACGTCGGCGTTGTCGTCTGGAAGGCGGGATGGGGGTGGTGTCCGGTTTGGGGGTGTGATCGGGGGCATCGTGGGGTCGGAATCGTGGCGGGGGTGGGGTCGTTACACCCTGCGTACGACCGAGCAAGACCACGCCGCCCCACGGTTGGCGGGCCCCCGGAATGATGGCGGGCCGGTGGTCGTTACACATGGTCCGGCCGACGTGAGGGCAGCCCCCGCCCCGCGAAACGGGTCCTTCCGACCGGTGCAGGTCGGACATGCGGCCGACGGCTGATCTGATCTTCCTCCGGCCGATTCGCCGGAGATCCCCCGAGTTCATGGGCGCCGGACGGTGCTTGCACCCGCGTAGCCGATCCCCCTCGGTGTGGGTGCCAACCCCCGAATGGAGCATCTGCGATGAACACGATCATTCGTAACAGCGTTCTCGGTATCGCCGGTCTGGCGTTTGCCGGTGGTGTGGCCGCCGGCCCGATGACCGACACCCACACCAACGCCCCGACCGTGGACACCACGGCTGTCGCCGTCGCGGTCACGGCGGACAAGCCGGACATGGGCAAGCTGGTGCCGCATGGGGTGCAGGGTGCGCAGTCGCACGTCGACCTGTCCGACGAGCAGGTCGCCAACGTCAAGGCCATCATCGCCGCGACGAAGAAGGCCGGCATGGACGAGCGGGCCGCGGTGGTGTCGATCGCGACCGCGTTGCAGGAGTCGAAGTTGGAGAACCTGGGTCATCTGGGTGACCGCAACGACCACGACTCGCAGGGCCTGTTCCAGCAGCGTCCGTCCTCGGGTTGGGGCACGGTGGAGCAGATCACCGACCCGGAGTACTCGACGACGGCGTTCCTGAAGGGCCTGAAGCAGGTCGACGGGTGGCAGGACATGCCCCTGACCAAGGCCGCCCAGACCGTGCAGGTCTCGGCCTACCCGGACCACTACGCCCAGTGGGAGCAGATGGCCGCCGACCTGGTCGCCGAGCACTGGAACAGCTGACAGCAGTAGCCCGATCGCCGCTGGCCGGCACCCCAACCGGGGTGCCGGCCAGCGGCATGTCCGGATGCGTCAGACGCGGAAGCCGGCGGCCCGCGCCGCCTGACGCTCCCGGCGGCGGTCGGAGCGGCGGCGCACGAACCAGAAGACGAAGGCGACCAGCCCGAGCAGGAACGCCAGCACCAGCACCGGCAGGATGATCGCCACCACCGACATGGCCACGCTGGTGGCATCCTCGGCGGTGCTGGCCACGGGTGCGCCGACGCCGGCCGTGGTCGCGTTGATGACCGGTCGGGCGGCGGACTTCAACAGGTGTACGCCGAGGGCGATCACCACCCCGGCGACCACGGGGACCCACTGGTTGGACGAGAAGAAGGTGCCCGGGTCGCTGACCGTCACCGTCTCCGAGGACGAGCCGGCGCCGAACGCCAGGCCGCCGGCGGTCGGCCGGACCACGGTCTGCACGACGTCGTTGACGTGGTCGACCACCGGGACCTTGTCGGCGACGACCTCGACCACCAGCAGCACCGCCAGGATCGCGATCACCCAGCCGTTGCCCAACCACTGCCAGCCTCCGGGCAGGTCGATCAGGCTGGTGTAGCGGGCCAGGAGACCCATGGTGAGCAGGGGGATGTACGCGTTCAGCCCCGCCGAGGCGGCGAGACCGGTACCGGTGAGAACTTCGAGCACCGTCTCAGCATCGCACCGGCGCGCCAGTGCCGCTCGGTGGCGCGGGCCGGGGTCTCGGCTACCCTCGTCGGGTGCGGTTGGTCATTGCGAAGTGCTCGGTGGACTACGTCGGACGGCTCTCGGCCCACCTGCCGCCGGCCACCCGGTTGCTCATGGTGAAGGCGGACGGGTCGGTGTCGATCCACGCCGACGACCGGGCGTACAAGCCGTTGAACTGGATGAGCCCGCCCTGCCGGTTGGAGGAGGCCCCCGGCGTCTGGCGGGTCGTCAACAAGGCGGGGGAGGAGCTGCGGATCACCCTGGAGGAGATCTTCCAGGACACCTCGTACGAGCTGGGCGTCGATCCGGGCCTGCGCAAGGACGGCGTGGAGGCGCATCTCCAGGAGCTGCTGGCGGCCAACCCGGAAGCGCTCGGCGAGGGGTTCACGCTGGTCCGCCGGGAGTACATGACGGCGATCGGCCCGGTCGACCTGCTCTGTCGGGACGCCAACCAGGGCGCCGTGGCCGTGGAGGTGAAGCGGCGCGGCGAGATCGACGGCGTGGAGCAGCTCACCCGGTACCTGGAGCTGATGAACCGCGACCCGCTGCTCGCGCCGGTCGCCGGGGTCTTCGCGGCACAGGAGATCAAGCCGCAGGCCCGGGTGCTCGCCACGGACCGGGGCATCCGCTGCGTCGTCGTCAACTACGACAAGCTGCGCGGCATCGAGCGCGACGAGCTCACCCTGTTCTGACGGACCGCCCTCGCGGCACTGCGGGGGAGCTTGCCGCCGATCCGACCGGTGGCCAGGACCAGCCGGAGGCCGGGCCCGCCGCGACGTCAACGGGGCGGCTCCGGCGGGCCGTCCGCGCGGACGGCGATCAGGGACTTGGGCAGGCCGGCCACCCGCTCGACGAGGATCCGCGAGTCGGGGAAGTAGTGCCGCATCTGCGAGCGGTCCAGCAACTCCGTCCAGAGCACCTGGTGGATGGCGGCCTCGTGGCTGCGGGTCGGCTTGTGTCCGAGCGGCCAGCGGCGGGCGAACGCGGTCCGCAGCCGCACGGGGAGGAACTGCATCCCCGGCGCGATCCAGTGCGGCTCGATGGGGAAGTAGCGGTAGGGCGTCTGCACCCAGTGCCGGTCGCCGAGGTTGCGCACGGCGTCGGCGAAGCGCAGCCGCCGCTCGTGCCCGCCGACGTGCTCCAGCACCGAGTTGGAGAAGACCAGGTCGTAGCGGCGCGCGGTGATCCGGGCCGGCAGGTCGCAGGCGTCGGCCCGGTCGACCTCCGCCCACTCCGGGATGTCCGTGGGCGGTCGCTCCAGGTTGACCACGTGTACGCGCGCCGGCCGCACGTCGGCCCGGCTCCAGGTGCCGAGCCGGCCACCCAGGTCGACGACGTGCATCTTCTCCAGGTCAGGGAACGTCCGGACCAGCCAGTCGGCGCGGCGACGCCGCTGCCGGGCACTCCACGACCGGTCACTGTCGACGAGGTGGAAGCGCAATCGATGGGGGCGCATTTAACGCAATGTACCGCTCCCACCACGTTGGACACATGTGAGGGTGTTCATGATCGGTTATCCGACAGTCACCTGCCGTACATGACCTTGATGGCCTTGACGAGTCGCGTGACGTCGGCCGGCGTCCGTTCGAAGGTCGTCGAGGGCAGCAGCGACCGGGCCCGCCGCCGGGTGATGGCCTTGGCGCGGCTGAACTCGCGCAGCCCGTCCTCGCCGTGGATGCGCCCGAAGCCGGAGTCGCCGACGCCGCCGAACGGCAGGGTGGACATCCCGGCGAAGGTCAGCGCCGAGTTCACCGACGCCATGCCCGAGCGCAGCCGCCGGGCGATCGCCACCGCGCGCCGCCGGCCGAAGACCGAACCCCCCAGGCCGTACGACAGGGCGTTGGCGCGGGCGACGGCCTCGTCGGCGTCGCGGACCCGGTTGATGGTCAGCGTGGGCCCGAACGTCTCCTCGCGTACGGCGGCGGAGTCCTCCGGGACGTCCACCAGCACGGTCGGCCGCACGTACGGCGGCTGCACCGCGTCCGCGCCGCCGAGCACGGCCCGGCCGCCCCGGGCCAGCGCGTCGTCGATGTGCCGGCGGATCACGTCGACCTGGCTCGGCATGGTGATCGGGCCGATGTCCGCGTCGTCCGGGCCGACGGTCAACCGGCCGGCCCGCTCGACGACCTTTCCGACGAAGGCGTCGAAGACCGGCTCGACCGCGTAGACCCGTTCGATGCCGATGCAGGTCTGGCCGGCGTTGGTCAGCGCGCCCCAGACGCACGCCTCGGCGGCGGCGTCCAGGTCGGCGTCGGAGTCGACGATCATCGCGTCCTTGCCGCCCGCCTCCAGCAGCACCGGCGTCAGCGACTCGGCGCAGGCCGCCATCACCTTCCGGGCGGTGGCCGACGAGCCGGTGAAGGCCACCTTGTCCACCCCGGAGCGGCAGAGCGCCGCCCCCACGTCGCCGAGCCCGTGCACCGCGGTGAACACCGGCTGCTCCGGCACCACCTCGGCGAACGTGTCGACCAGCCACTGCCCGACGACGGGGGTGTACTCGCTGGGCTTCAGCACCACCGCGTTCCCCGCCGCCAGCGCGTACGCGGCGGAGCCGATCGGGGTGAAGACGGGGTAGTTCCACGGGCCGATCACGCCGACGACGCCGTACGGCTGGTATTCGAGGTGGGCGGAGAACTCGGCCAGGACGAGCCGCGAGCGGACCCGACGGGGGCCCAGCACGCGGCCGGCGTTGCGGGCCGCCCAGTCGATGTGCTCGACGGCGCTGACGAGTTCGACGACGGCGTCGGCGACCGGCTTGCCGCCCTCGACGTGCACCAGCTCGGCGATCTCCTCGATCCGCCGGGCGAGCAGGGTGCGCCAGCGCAGCAGCCGCTCCCTGCGCCCGCCGAAGCCGAGCCCGGCCCACCACTCGCCGGCCGCTCGGGCCCGCTCGACGGCCCGCCCGACGTCCTCGGCGGTGGCGACCGGCAGGCGTCCGGCCTCCGCGCCGGTCGCCGGGCTCGTCGACACCAGCCGACCGTCCTCGATGACCGGGGTACCCGGGACACGCACAGCCGTCATGGCGGAAGTCTAGACCTGAGAATTACTCGCCGGTAGGGCCGCGACGGCTCGGTCCCGCCGGTCGGACCGGGCGCGGGACGGCGGAACGGGGTGGACGGCGGTCGGCCGGACTTGTGATGATTCTTCCGCCGGAGGGCGCCGAATCGCCGAACGCGAGGTGTCC
Organism: Micromonospora sp. CNZ303; assembly: GCF_004345505.1. Taxonomy (NCBI): domain Bacteria; kingdom Bacillati; phylum Actinomycetota; class Actinomycetes; order Micromonosporales; family Micromonosporaceae; genus Micromonospora; species Micromonospora sp. CNZ303. Next base: position 647,572 of record NZ_SLVT01000001.1, read on the forward strand.
GGCCGGGGACGCGGAGGTGACCATGCGGCGGTGGAGGCGACTACCGTGTGATGGCAGGCTGACGCGCGGGGTGACCGCGCGGGGTGGAGGCTGACATTCCATGGAGGACCATCCGGAACTGAGACCGTTGTTGACGGTGGCCGGTGGGGCGATGCGGGGGCTGAGCGTCCGGGTGGGCCCTGAGCGGCAGGTCATCGGCCGGGGGTCGACCGCCGACATCGTGGTGCACGACGCCCACCTGAGCCGCCGGCACGCCGAGGTCTGGCTCACGGGCGAGGGGGCGGCCCTGGCGGATCTGGGTTCCACCAACGGCACCTGGCTGAACGACCGGCGGATCACCGGCGTGGAGCGGCTGGCCGACGGGGACGTGATCCGGCTCGGCCGCACCGAGCTGCGCGTCTTCGACCCGGGCGTGGCGCGGACCGACCCGGTGGGCTTCAGCTTCGGCGAGCCGCGCCGGGACCGCCGCCCGACCCTGCCGCTGCCGATCGCGGCGCAGGCCGCACCGGCCGTCGACGCGGTGTCGCCGGTGGCGCTTCCGGCGGGGTCGTCCGCGCCGTCCTGATCGGCGCCGACGGCGGATGCCGGCGCACACCTCCGGGCCGGGGAAGGTGGCGGGCCGGCCCATGGACGCGTCCGGCGCCATCGTGGCAGCATCCGGCGGATGGAGACCGGACAGCGGCAGGTGTCGGCGAACGGCATCACCCAGGCGGTGCGGGTGGCCGGGCCGCCGGACGGCGTTCCCGTACTGCTGATCCACGGCAACTGCTCGTCGGCGGCCTTCTGGGAGCCGCTCGTGCGGCGACTGCCGGCCACCCTCCGGGTGGTCGCGCCCGACCTGCGCGGCTACGGGCTGACCGACACCGTCGGAGTGGACGCGACACGGGGTCTCAGCGACTTCGCCGACGACGTCGCCGCGCTGCTCGACGACCCGTCCCTCTTCGCGCCCGGCGCGCGGCCGGTGGTGGTCGGCCACTCCCTCGGTGGCGGGGTGGCCATGCGACTGCTGGTCGACCATCCCGACCGGGTGGGCGCGCTGCTGCTCGCCGCTCCGGTCTCGCCGTACGGCTACGGCGGCACCCGGGACGTGGCGGGCACGCCGACCACCCCCGACTTCGCCGGCACCGGCGGCGGCACCGCCAACGGGGACTTCGTCAGGCGGCTGGCCGCCGGCGACCGGGGCGCGGACAGCCCGGCCAGTCCGCGCGCCGTGCTGCGGGCCACCTACGTGGCGGACCCGGCCTCGCTCGGCGACGACGAGGAGCTGCTGCTGGACAGCCTCCTCTCCACCGCGACCGGTGACGACAACTACCCCGGTACGGCGGTGGCCTCGGCGAACTGGCCCGGCACCGCCCCGGGACGGCGCGGCGTGCTCAACGCCCTCTCCCCGGCGCACTTCCGGATCGCCGACGAACTGGTCGCCGTGGCCGGGAAGCCGCCGGTCACCTGGATCCGCGGGGACGCCGACGTGATCGTCTCGGACACCGCGATGATGGACCTGGCCCACCTGGGCTCGCTGGGCGTGGTGCCCGGCTGGCCGGGAGAGGCGGCCTGCCCGGCGCAGCCGATGGTGGCGCAGACCCGGGCGGTGCTGGAGCGTTACGCGGCGGCCGGCGGGGCGTACCGCGAGGTGCTGCTGCCCGGCTGCGGGCACAGCCCGCACCTGGAACGGCCGGCCGAGTTCGTCGCCGAACTGCTGAGGCTGACCGACGCGGTGACCTGAACGACACGGTGGCCTGACCGACACGGTGCTGACCGACGGGTGAGCCCGACCGACCGCGGCCCGACCCGCCCGGCCGGACGGCGCGCGCAGCCCCGCTGGGCTCGTGAAATTTCCCACGGCGCCTCGACAACGCAACGTCACGTGGCAGACTCGCGCGCATAACCTTAATGGTCGTTAACGCGGCTGTGCGGAGCATCGAGGAGGCTGGTCGTGGCGCGTGATTTCACCAGCGTGGGCGTTGTGGGTCTGGGCACCATGGGTGCCGGCATCGTCGAGGTATTCGCGCGCAACGGGGTCGACGTCGTCGCGGTGGAGGTCTCCGAGGACGCGCTGGAACGCGGCCGGGCCATCCTCACCGGGTCGACGGACCGGGCCGTGGCCAAGGGCAAGCTCGCCGAGGCCGACCGGGACGCGCTGCTGAGCCGCGTACGGTTCGCCGTCGGGCTGGACGCGCTGCACACGGTGGACCTGGTCATCGAGGCGGTGCCCGAGCACCTGGACCTCAAGCAGCGGATCTTCGCCGAGCTGGACCGGGTCTGCAAGCCCGAGGCGATCCTGGCCACCAACACCTCGTCGCTGAGCGTCACCGAGATCTCCGTCGCCACCAGCCGTCCCAACCAGGTGATCGGCATCCACTTCTTCAATCCCGCCCCGGTGATGAAGCTGGTCGAGGTGGTCCGGACGGTGGTCACCTCCGCCGACGTGGTCGCCGACGTGGAGGCGCTCTGCAAGCGGCTCGGCAAGGTCGACGTCACCATCAGCGACCGGGCCGGCTTCATCGCCAACGCGCTGCTCTTCGGCTACCTCAACCACGCCGTCGGGATGTTCGAGGCGCACTACGCCACCCGCGAGGACATCGACGCGGCCATGAAGCTCGGCTGCGGCCTGCCCATGGGCCCGCTGGCGCTGATGGACCTGATCGGCCTGGACACCGCGTACGAGATCCTCGACACCATGTACCGGCGCGGTGGGCGGGACCGCCGGCACGCCCCGGTGCCGCTGATCAAGCAGATGGTCACCGCCGGGCTGCTCGGCCGCAAGTCCGGCCGGGGCTTCTACACCTACGAGCGGCCGGGTTCCCCGGTCGTCGTACCCGACGAGCAGACGCCCGTGGCGGCGGAGGCCGCGCTCGCCGGCGCCGCCGCGATCGCGAAGGTCGGCGTCGTCGGGTCCGGGACGATGGCCACCGGCATCATCGAGGTCTTCGCGAAGGCCGGCTACGAGGTCGTCTCGGTGACCCGGGGCGCGGAGAAGTCCGCCAAGGTCTTCGAGGCGGTCAGGACCTCGCTCAACAAGGGCGTGGTGCGCGGCAAGCTCAGCGAGGCGGACCGGGACGCGGCGCTCGGCCGGATCAACTGGTCGGCCACCCTGGACCACCTCGCCGACGTCGACCTCGTCGTCGAGGCCGTGGTCGAGGAGCTGAGCGTCAAGAAGGCCCTCTTCGCCAGCCTCGACGAGATCTGCAAGCCGGGCGTCGTGCTCGCCACCACCACCTCATCACTGCCGGTGATCGACGTCGCGATGGCCACCCAGCGGCCCGCCGACGTGATCGGGCTGCACTTCTTCAACCCGGCGCCGCTCATGCCGCTGGTGGAGGTCGTGGAGACCATCCGCACCTCGACGGAGACCACCGCCACCGCCCGCGCGGTCTGCGCCGCGCTGGGCAAGACGGGCGTGGTCTGCGGCGACCGGTCCGGCTTCATCGTCAACGCGCTGCTCTTCCCGTACCTCAACGACGCCGTGAAGATGCTGGAGGCGAGCTACTCCACCGCCGACGACATCGACCACGCCATGAAGCTGGGCTGCGGCTACCCGATGGGCCCGTTCGAGCTGCTCGACGTGGTCGGCCTGGACGTCTCGCTGGCCATCCAGCGGGAGCTCTACCTGGAGCTGCGGGAGCCGGGCTTCGCGCCCGCGCCGCTGCTGGAGCACCTCGTCACGGCCGGCTACCTGGGGCGCAAGAGCGGCCGGGGCTTCCGCGACCACACCCGTCGCTGACCCGGTCAACACCGCCCGCCGGTGACGGCGTCTGCATGGTGTGACCTTCGAGGAGTACGTCGGCAGCCGAGGCCCCGCCCTGATGCGGCTGGCCCGGCTGCTGACGGGCGACGAGCACCGGGCCGAGGACCTCACCCAGGACGTCCTGACCCGCGCCTACGTGCACTGGCGGAGGATCGCCCGGGTGGACCGGCCGGACGTGTACGTGCGCCGGATGCTGGTCAACGCCAACAACTCCTGGTGGCGTCGGCGGACGAACCGGGAGCTGGCCACCGCCGACTTCGCGGAACGGCCCCAGCACGGCGACCTCGGCGGCGAGACGGCCGACCGGGACGCCATGTGGCGGCTCATCCTCGGGCTGCCGGACCGCCAGCGGGCGGTGCTCGTGCTGCGCTACTACGAGGACCTCGACGACGCGACCATCGCCCAGATCCTCGGCTGCTCGCCGGTCACCGTCCGCACCCATGCCATGCGTGCGCTCAAGAACCTCCGGGAGCGCCACGGCGTCCCGGCGACGAACGGGAGCCAGCTGTGACCGACCTCGACGAACGGATCGTACGGACGCTGCGGGAACGCGCCGGGGGAACGGTCGACACCGACCGGCTCGCCGCCCGTGCCGTCGCCGGGGGACGGGTCCGCCGCCGTCGTCGCCGGGCCGGCGCGGGCGCCGCGCTGGGCGTGGCGGCGGTGCTCGGGTTCACCGTCGCCACCGGCGCCGGCCTGCCGGAGCGGGTACGCCCGCCGGACGCCGCCGCGCCGCACGCCGCCACCGCCGCGCCGCCCCGGCTGGAGAACGTCCCCGGCGCGGCCGCCCGGCCCGACCTGGTCGGCACGGATCCGCAGGTACTGCACTTCGGATTCGACCCGGCCCGCGCCCGCTACCTGGGCTGGCACGTCGGATCCGGCGTGGAGAGCGCCCGCGTCGACGTCGGCGGCGGCCGGCCGGTGACCGTCGAGCTGGCCCGTTCCGCCGTCGTGCTGCGGGAGCACCCGGTCGAAGGGCTGCCGCCGGGGGCCACCGGGAAGACGGGCGGGGCGGCCTTCGACGGCACCGACCGCCCGCACCGGGAGGGCGGCGCCACGCCCACCTGGATCCGGCTCTGGCAACCGGCCCCCGGCCTGTACGCCCGGGCCACCGTTTCCGCCGTGACCGCCCAGGAGATCGAGGTGGCGGTCGGCGCCATCCGCTTGGGCGAGGCGCGCCGCTGCGTCGCGCCGGTGCGGCTGACCGCGCTGCCCGCCGGTGCCCGGCTGGACCAGTGCACCGTCGACGCGGGCTCCTTCCCCGCCACCTTGCACGTGTCGCTGGTGGTGTACGGGCCCGGGGAAGCGCAGACGCGTGTCGCGTTCGACTACGCGCGCTCGATGGTCACCGGCCGTACTGCGGGCAACCGGACGATCGGGGGCCGGGCCGCCTACCTCTACCCGCGGGGCGACCAGTTGGAGCTGCTCGGCATCCCGAAGGCCCACCTGATAGTCGATTTCAGCTGGTCGCACGGGGACTTCACCGAGGCGGACGCCGCTGTCCTGCTGGGCGGGGCGCAGGTGGCCGCCGATCCCGGTGACCCGCGGACCTGGGACTGACCAGCGGCGGGGCCGCCCCGCCCACCCGCGGGCCGGTCTCGCCGCCGGACCGTACGCTTGGCAAGCGTGAGCCCCCGTCGCAACCGACCCCGCCGCGATGACGCCGCGCACCTCGACTCCGACCGGGCCCGGCAGGGCGTCGCCTCGGTGCAGCAGTGGCGCGACGGCGACTGGCAGGTACGCGGCATCAGCGGCGGCGCCTCCACCAAGACGTACCGCTGTCCGGGCTGTGACCAGGAGATCCGGCCCGGGGTGGCGCACCTGGTGGCGTGGCCGGCGGACGGGCGGGGCGACCTGACCGACCGGCGGCACTGGCACAGCGGGTGCTGGCGGGCCCGGGACCGGCGCGGGCCGGTCGTCCAGCGCGGTCGCGGTGCTCCCCGCTACGGCTGAGCGATCTGGATCACGCTGTTTCCGCCCCGCCCGGCGGTTCCCGGCCGCACCGGCGAGACTGGTGGGGTGAGCACACCGATCCGCGCGTCCTCCATCCTGCCCGGGCACCGCGAGGACATCGAGCTGCACACCGCGGACGATCTGCGGCTGGTCGGCGAGTTGGCCCGGCCGCTGGACCGTGCGCCGGTGGGCACCCTCGTCTGCCTGCACCCGCTGCCGACGCACGGCGGGATGATGGACAGCCACGTGTTCCGCAAGGCGGCGTGGCGGCTGCCGGCCCTGGCCGACCTGGCGGTGCTCCGCTTCAACACGCGGGGGACCAGCAGCATGCGCGGCACCAGCGAGGGGGCCTTCGACAACGCGGTCGGCGAGCGCTTCGACGTCGCCGCCGCCATCGAGTACGCCGAGTTCCACGAGCTGCCGAACGTCTGGCTGCTCGGCTGGTCGTTCGGCACGGACCTGGCCCTCAAGTACGGCTGCGACCCGGCCGTCGTCGGGGCGATCCTGCTCTCCCCGCCGCTGCGCTTCTCCGCCCCGGCCGACCTGGAGCACTGGACGGAGTCCGGCAAGCCGCTGACCGCGCTGGTGCCCGAGTTCGACGACTACCTGCGCCCCGACGAGGCCCGGGAGCGCTTCGCGGCGGTGCCGCAGGCCGAGGTGGTCGGGGTGCCCGGGGCGAAGCACCTCTGGGTCGGCGACGCCGAGACCGTGCTGGACGAGGTGGTCCGCCGGGTCAACCCGGCCGCCGCCGTGCCGCTGCCGACCACCTGGGACGGCCCGATGGAGACCGGCGACGTCAGCGCGTACGCCGACCGCACGGTGGCCTCCTTCGCGGACCGCCCGGTGCCCGGCCCGCCCGCCGGCCAGGCCGGCTGACCCGACCGGGTCAGCGGGACTCCTGCCGGGGCAGGACCACCTCCCGCAGGATGAGCTGGAGCGCGGCCACCGCCGGGATCGCGATCAGCGCGCCCACCACGCCCAGCAGGGAGACCCCGAGCAGGGCGGCCACCAGGGCGGCCACCTCGTTGACCGACACCGACCGGCGCATGATCTTCGGATAGATCAGGTAGTTCTCCACCTGCTGGTAGATCAGGAAGAACACCGCACAGGCGATGCCGACCGGCAGGTCCGTGGCGAACCCGACCAGGCTGACGATCACCGCGCCGAGGGTCGCGCCGATCTGCGGGATGAGGTCCGTCACCGCGACCACCACGGCCAGCGCGAACGGGTACGGCAGGTCGACGATCAACGCGAAGACGAAGGTGGACACCCCGGCCAGCACCGCGATGCTGAGCGCGCCGACCATGTACGCGCCCACCTTGGTCAGGATCTCGTCCCCGATCAGCCGTACCCGCTCCCGGCGCGAGCGGGGCACCAGCGAGTAGCCCAGGTCGCGGAGCCGGTCGAAGTAGGCCAGGAAGTAGATGGTCAACACCAGCACGGTCAGCCCCCGGAAGACCGTGCCGAAGATCAGTTGGGCGCCACCGAGCACCCCGCCGAGGGCCTGACCGACCGTGTCCGCGTTCGCCGCGCTCTGCACCCGCTCCATCAGGTCGTACCGCTCCACCAGGTCGTTGACCGTCTCGTTGCGGCGCAACGACTCCAGGTAGCTCGGCAGTTGGTCGATGAACTGCCCGGTCTGCGTGACGATCGGCGGCACCAGGGCGAACAGGCCACCGCAGAGCAGCAGCACGACCGTCAGCGCGACCACCGCCACGGCGAGCCCGTGCGGCAGCCCCCAGGACCGCAACCGGACCACCGCGGGGTGCAGGCCGACGGCCAGGAAGAGCGCGATGACCACCAGGACCAGGATGCCGGCGGCGTTGCGCAGGCCCAGATAGAGGGCGTACGCGAGCAGCACCCCGGCCGCTCCGGTGAAGCCGACCAGGAAGCTGCTGCGCTTAAGCGGCCGCCCCGGCGTACCGAACCGGCTCGACCCGTTCTCCGCCTGCTCGCGGTCGCCCGTCGTGCCCGTGGTGCCCGTCGTGTCTTTCGTGCCCGTGGTGCCTGTCGGCCGGTCGGCGTGTTCGGGCGCGGTGGAGTGCTCCGGCTTCCGGTTCCTGTCGCCCGGTGCCGGGGCGCGGTCGGGCTCCCGGTCGCCGCTCGACGCCATCGGTCCGTCGTCCGCCATCGGACCTCCCTGGATCGATACCCGTGGGACGGCCCGACCCATGGCTCACGTCGGCGAATCCCACCCGGGAGCGTACGCCGCAGCCCCGACCGTGCCACCCGCCCGAGCCGTGCCACCGGGACCAGCCAACGCGACCCCTCCACGCACCCTCCGGGTGTGGGCAGGACCGAAGTCCTGAGATCTTGGTACGGCAGAGCCCCTATGGGGGCCCGATCCTGCCAAGATCTGCCCGACGACCCGGGTTGTCGGGCGGTGGAGCGGGCAGGGGTCAGTCCTTTTCGACGACGACCTTGCTCGGCTTGGCGCTGCGCTCGTCGGTGGTCGGCTTCGCCGGGCGCTTGCCGTTCTCGCCGGTGCTGGTGATCTTGGTCGGGGTGGCGCCCCGACCTCCCTCGCCGGGCACCGCCGCCACGGTCGGCTCCCCGTCCACGCCGGCACTGGCCGTACCCCCGTCGACGGTGGTCACGGTGGCCTTGCCGTTGGCCGGCTGCCCGGCGTCGGCCGGCTCGATCCGGCCCTTCGCCGGCTGGCCGGCGTCCTCCGGCTCCACCTTGCCGGCGGCGGGCTTCCCGTCCGGGGAGGACGGGGGCGCGGCGGGGCCCGTCGCCCCGCCCGCGACCGGGGCCTTGTCCGCGGAGCTCGCACCCGCTGGGGTTCTGCCCGCCGTGCCCGCTCCCACCGGGGCCGTGCCCGCCTCAGTCGGGGCCGCTTCCGTCGGGTCCGTGCCCGCGCCCGTCGCACCCGCCGTGGCCGCGCCCGCGCCCGCCGGAATCCTGTCCGCCTTGTCCGTGCCCGCGCCCGTCGGGGTCTTGTCGGCCGAGGGCTTGTCCGTGTCGGGGCGGGGCCTGCCGCCGTTCGCCGTGGCCGGCTTGCCGTCCGCCACCACCGGGGCGGCGGCGCCGTCCGTACCGCCCGGCAGGTCGGCCGCGGCGAGCCGACCCAACCGCAGCTCCGCCACCTGCCGCTGGAGCTCGTCGGACTCCTGCCGGGACTTCCAGGTCTCCTGCCGCAGGTCGGCCAGCTCCTGCTGGGCCTGGGCGATCTCCAGCATCACCTGGGCGAGCTGCTGACGGCTGGCGGCGGCCTCCTGCTGCGTGGCGGCGAGGTGCTGCTGGGTCGTCGCCAGATGCTGCTGCGTCGTGGCCGCGTACTCCTCGAACTGCCGCCGCGACGTCGCCACGTGCTCGTCGGCCTTGCGGCGCTTGTCGGCCGCCTCCGACTCGGCCCGGCCGAGCAGCGCCGCGGCCTCCTCCTCGGCCTGCCGGCGCATCGTCAGCGCGTCCTGCTCGGCGGCCTGGCGGACGGCGGCGGCACCCTGCTCGATCTCGTTCTTCCGGGCGGTGTGCTCCGCCTCCAGCGTGGCGCGGCGCGACTCGAAGCCGGACTCCAGCTCGTCGTGCCGGCTCGTGTGCTGCTTCTCCAGCTCGGCGAGCCGGGTCTTGTACTGCTTCTCCAGCTCGTCGCGGCGCTTGGTGAACTCCTGCTCGGCAGCCGCGCGGCGCTGGGTCAGCTCGCGGTCCGCGGCCTCGCGCCGGCTGTTGACCTCCTGCTCGACCCCGGCCCGCCAGGCGCCCAGCTCCTGCTGCGTCTGGGCCCGGGCGTGCTGCACGTACGCCTCGGTCTCGCTGCGCATCCGCTGCACGTACGCCTCGGTCTCGGCGCGGTTGCGCTTGGCCGTCTCGGCCGCCTGGGTGGTGAGCCGCTCGGCCTCCTGGCGGGCCTTCTCGCGGGTGGCCCGGCTGGCGCTCGCGGAGTCATCGATGATCTGCTTGGCGTCCCGCTGCGCCTTGGCGTGGGTGGCCCGGCCCGCCTCGGTGGCCTGGTCGACCAGGCGCTTGGACTCCTGCTGGGCCTTGGCGTGCACCTCCTTGGCGGCCTCGCGCAGCTGGGTGGCCTCCTGCTGGGCCTTGGCGTGCACCTCCTTGGCGGCCTCGCGCAGCTTGGTCGCCTCCTGCTGCGCCCGCTGGTGGATCTCCTTGGCCGCGTCCCGCAGCTGGGTGGCCTCCTGTTGGGCCTTCGCGAGCGCCTCCTGGGCGGCCTTGCGCAGCCGGGCGGCCTCGTCCTTGGCGGTCCGGACGGCGGCGTCCGCCTCGGCCTTGCGGGCCGCGGTGTGCCGCTCCTCCTCCGTCCGGCGGGCGGCCAGCGCGATCTCGAAATCCTTGAGCGCGGTGGCGGCCTGCTCGCGGGCCTCGTCGACGATGTGCTCGGCGGCGGCCCGGCGAGCCTCGATCTCCTCGTTGGCGGAGGCCAGGATCGCGTCGGCCTGCTCCTCGGCGATGGTGAGGATCTGCTCCACCCGCGGGCCCAGGTGCCGGTAGGAGACGTTCTCCAGCGCCCCGGACGACTTGCGCGCCTGGGCGAGGTCACGTTGGAGGACCTCGACCTGGCCGGCCAGCTTGTGGATCTGTGTGTAGGCCTGTTCCCGCTCGGCCGCCAGGGCCGCGATCTCGTGCTCCGCGCGAGCGACGTACCGGTCGACCTGTCGTTTCTCGTACCCCCGCAGAGCGGACTCGAAGCTGGGCTCCGTGGTCACATCCCCGCCGAGAGCGAACAGTTCCTCGCCGTGCGACATGCCCCCATCCTCACACGCCTCCAGTCCGGCTGGGGCGATACGGACGCCCCGGATAGGACCTACTTCACTGCCGACACGCCCGGGCAATTCGCTCGGCGGGAAAAAGCGTACGGCGCGGGGCGCACCGGTCACCCGGTGTCACCCCGCGCCGTGGAATCATGCCCCGGTCGGGTGGGTCGGTCGGGTCAGTTGGCGGTCTCCGCGGCCACCCGCTCGTCGGCGTTGTCGGCCTTCTTCGCCTCCGGCTTGGCCGGCGCGGCTGGCGGCGTGGCGGGCACGCCCGGCACGATGCCGGCGAGGCCGGAGAGCATCTGGCCGAGCTGCGAGGTGACGGCGTCCTTCTGTCGGGTGAGGTCCTCGACCTCGCGGCGGGCCGCCTGCGTGGTCAGCTCGGCCTCGGTGCGCGCCTCGGTGAGCAGGCGCTTCGACTCGGCCTTCGCCTCGGTGAGCGTCTTGTCGGCCAGCGCCTTGGCCTTGTCGACCGTCTCGTTGGCGGTGCGCTCCGACTCGACCCGGCGGGCCTCGGCGCGCTGCTCGATCTCCTTGGCCCGCTCCTGCGCGGCGTGGGCCCGCTGCTCGGCCTCGCTGACCAGCTTCTGGGTCTGGGCCACCTGCGCGGCGTGCCGCTCGGACTCCTCGCGCTCGGCCTTCTCCCGGCGCTCGGCCAGCTGGAGCTCCAGGGCCTGGAGGTCCTTGTCGCGCTTGTCGCGGGCGTCGGTGAGCAGCTTGGTCGCCTCGGCGCGCTTCTCCTCGGCCTCGCGGGCCGCCTTCGCCCGCTGCTGGGTGATCTCACGCTCGGCGGTGGCCCGCAGGGTGGCGACCTCGCGCTCGACGGTGGACTTCAGCTCGGCGACCTCGTGGGCGGTGACCGTGCGCAGCTGCTTGGTCTCCCGGTCGGCGTCGGCGCGCAGCGTGTCGGCCTCGCGCCGGGCCTGGACGCGGACCTCGGCGGCCTCGCGCTCGGCGGCGGTGCGGACGCTGCCCGCCTCCCGCTCGGCGTTGGCCTTCATGGCCGCCGCCTCGGCGCGTGCCTTGTCGGTGATCTCGCGCGCCTCGAGGCGGGCGGCGGAGAGGATGCCCTCCGACTCGCGCTTGGCCTCGTTGCGGTGGTCGTTGGCCTGCTCCTCGGCCAGCCGCAGGATCTGCTCGACGCGGGTGCCGAGACCGGAGAGGGTGGGCCGGCTGTTCTCCTCGAGCTGCTTGTTGGTGTCGGCGAGCTTCTGCTCCAGCGCGCTCATCCGCTGCTCGGCCTGGCGGAGCCGTCGCTGGGCGTCGTTCATCCGCTGCTCGGCCTCGGCGCGGGCCTGCTCGGACTGGGTCAGCGCGGCCGTCATCCGGCCGATGAAGTCATCGACCTGATGGGTGTTGTAGCCGCGCAGGCCAACGGTGAAATCGGGCTGCGAGTTCGCGTTATCGAAGAACGCAAGAGGGGAGGACTGCTGGGGCATTGGGACATACTCGCAGACCCCCCAGGGTGCTTCGCAAGAGCGGTGCCGAGCTTTCGTGTCCTCATTACATGGTCAACTGCGGGTCCCCCGAGGACCGGGCGGATCGCCGATCTTGGCAGGTCCCGGGCGGGTCGGACGGCACGGAGCGTGACAGGGGAGAGGGCACGGAGCGTGACATGGAAAAGGGCCGCAGGAGTACCCCGCGGCCCTTTGTCGCGTCATGGTCGGCATCGCTCGAATGAGCGTCCGGCACTAGGCGGAAAGGCAATCGCCGTTCACCGCAATGGTCGACGGCGCCTCGTCCCTCGGGTCAGTGGCCGCGGAACCGGTTGATCGCGTCCTCGTGCCGGGAGCGCAGCTCGCGGTCGCGTACGCCGAGGCCGTCCGTCGGGGCCAGGCAGCGGACGCCGACCTTGCCCTGGTGCGCGTTGCGGTGCACCTCGTACGCGGCCTGGCCGGTCTGCTCCAGCGCGTAGGTCCTCGACACGGTGGGGTGGACCTTGCCCAGCGCCACGAGCCGGTTGGCCTCCCACGCCTCGCGGTAGTTGGCGAAGTGGCTGCCGATGATCCGCTTCAGGTGCATCCACAGGTAGCGGTTGTCGTACTGGTGCAGGTAGCCGCTGGTGGAGGCGCAGGTGACGATGGTGCCGCCCTTCTTGGCCACGTAGACGCTGGCGCCGAAGGTCTCCCGGCCGGGGTGCTCGAAGACGATGTCCGGGTCGTCGCCGCCGGTCAGCTCGCGGATGCGCTCGCCGAAGCGACGCCACTCGTCCTGGTCCTGGGTCTGCTCGTCCTTCCAGAAGCGGAAGCCCTCGGCGGTGCGGTCGATCACCAGCTCGGCGCCCATCTTCCGGCACAGCTCCGCCTTCTCCGGCGAGGAGACGACGCAGACCGGGATCGCGCCGCCGTTGAGCGCCATCTGGGTGGCGTAGCCGCCGAGGCCGCCGGAGGCGCCCCAGATCAGCACCACGTCGCCCTGCTTCATGTTCGCCCCGTGGTGCGACACCAGCTGCCGGTACGCCGTCGAGTTGACCAGCCCCGGGCTGGCCGCCTCCTCCCAGCTCAGGTGGCGCGGCTTGGGCATCAGCTGGTTGGCCTTGACCACGCACAGCTCGGCCAGGCCGCCGAAGTTGGTCTCGAAGCCCCAGATCCGCTGCTGCGGATCCAGCATGGTGTCGTCGTGCCCGGCCGCGTCCTCCAGCTCCACGGAGAGGCAGTGCGCGACGACCTCGTCGCCGGCCTTCCACTTCGTCACCCCGGGCCCGGTGCGCAGCACCACGCCGGCGGCGTCGGAGCCCACCACGTGGTACGGCAGGTCGTGCCGGCGGGTCAGCTCGGAGAGCCGGCCGTAGCGCTGGAGGAACTTGAAGGTCGGCAGCGGCTCGAAGATGCTGGTCCAGACCGTGTTGTAGTTGATCGCGCTCGCCATCACCGCGACCAGCGCCTCGCCCGGGCCCAGCTCCGGCGTCGGCACCTCCTGCACGTGCAGCGCCTTGCGCGGGTCCTTGTCCCGGGTGGCCAGGCCGTCGAACATCCGGGTCTCGTCGGCGCGCACCACCACGCCGCGGTACGTCTCGGGTACCGGCAGGCCGGCGATCCCGGCGAGCTCCCGTGCGGGTTGGTCGGATCCCTCCGCCGCCATGATCGCTTCGAGGATGTCCTGCACGTCGACCTCCCGTTCGTCCGCACCCCGCCCACGCGGGCCTGGGTGCTGCCATCGTCGGCGTCGGTGCGGCCCACCACCATGTCGGCATCCGACACATCCGGTACCGGCCGCGCTCCTGTGGGGCGGGACGTTACTGAACAGTAGGTAGGGCCGGAAGTCCTCTGTGAAAAACTGCATTGGCCGATGCGTGGAGGTGCCCGGGCGGCGGTGGAACCACGCACCAGCGTGCTCGCAGGGGCCTCCGGCCCCTCTCCCACCAGCCGGGGAGCGGCCTCCGGCCCCTTTCCCGTCAGTCGGAGGAGTGGCCTCCGGCCCCCGCCCGGTCGGCGGGAGCCGGAGGTGGGGGATCAGTGCCCGCCGGCGGGCTCGACGAGTTCGACCAGCACCCCGCCGGCGTCCTTCGGGTGGACGAAGTTGACCCGCGAGTTGGCGGTGCCGCGCTTCGGGGTGTCGTAGAGCAGCTTCACGCCCCGCTCGCGCAGCTTCGCGCAGGCGGCGTCGATGTCCTCGACGGTGTACGCCACCTGCTGCACGCCCGGGCCCTTCTTGTCGAGGAACTTGGCGATGGTCGACTCCGGGGTCAGCGGGGCGAGCAACTGCACGCAGCCGCCCGCGGCGTCCGGGCCGACGGCCAGCATCGCCTCGCGTACGCCCTGCTCGGCGTTCACCTCGGTGTGCACGCAGCGCATCCCGAAGGTGCGCTGGTAGAAGTCGATCGCGGCGTCCAGGTCGGCGACGGCGACCCCGACGTGGTCGATGCGGCGCAGGCCGATGTCTGTGACATAGTCGGCAGCGGTCTCGACGGGGGAGTTCTCAGCCATGGCGCTAGTCTGACCGAACAATCGTTAAGGCGTACAGGTCGGCACCCCCTCGGAGGCAGGCATGGCTTCGGTGATCGTCAGCGGCGCGCGGACCCCGATGGGGCGCCTGCTGGGCAACCTCAAGGACCTCCCCGCGACCAGGCTCGGCGGCATCGCGATCAAGGCGGCGCTCGAGCGGGCCGGCGTCGCCCCCGAGCAGGTCCAGTACGTGATCATGGGGCAGGTGCTCCAGGCCGGCGCCGGACAGATCCCGGCCCGCCAGGCGGCGGTCGAGGCCGGCATCCCGATGTCCGTGCCGGCGCTGACCGTCAACAAGGTCTGCCTCTCCGGCCTGGACGCGATCGCCCTGGCCGACCAGCTGATCCGCGCCGGCGAGTTCGACGTCGTCGTCGCCGGCGGCATGGAGTCCATGACCAACGCCCCGCACCTGCTGCTCGGCCAGCGCGGCGGCTACAAGTACGGCGACGTGGTGGTCAAGGACCACATGGCGCTCGACGGGCTCACCGACGCCTGGGACAGCTGCGCGATGGGCGAGTCCACGGAGCGGCACAACGGGCGGCACGGCATCTCCCGCGAGGAGCAGGACGCGTTCGCCGCGACCAGCCACCAGCGGGCCGCCGCCGCGCAGAAGAACGGCCACTTCGCCGACGAGATCACCCCGGTGGTCATCCCGCAGCGCAAGGGCGACCCGCTGGTGATCAGCGAGGACGAGGGGATCCGCCCGGACACCACCGTCGAGTCGCTGGCGAAGCTGCGCCCGGCGTTCGCCAAGGACGGCACCATCACCGCCGGCAGCGCCTCGCCGATCTCCGACGGCGCCGCCGCGGTGGTCGTCATGAGCAAGGCCAAGGCCAAGGAGCTGGGGCTGTCCTGGCTGGCCGAGATCGGCGCGCACGGCAACGTCGCGGGCCCGGACAACTCCCTGCACTCGCAGCCGTCCAACGCGATCCAGCACGCCCTCAAGAAGGGCGGCCTCGGCATCGAGGACCTGGACCTCATCGAGATCAACGAGGCGTTCGCCCAGGTGGGCATCCAGTCCACCCGTGACCTCGGGATCAGCCCGGACAAGGTCAACGTCAACGGCGGGGCGATCGCGCTGGGCCACCCGATCGGCATGTCCGGCGCCCGGCTGGTGCTCACCCTCGCGCTGGAGCTCAAGCGCCGGGGCGGCGGCACGGGCGCCGCGGCGCTCTGCGGCGGCGGCGGCCAGGGCGACGCGCTGATCATCCACGTCCCGGCCCCCGGCGAGAGCGGTCACTGACCGCCGGCCGGCCGATCCCGTAGAGGCAGCACAGTGAGCGAGATCGTCGACAACGTCCCGGCGGCGGGCGCACCCCCGGTGCGCCGCAGCCGGGACGTGCCGATGCTGGTCGAGCGGGCCCGCGCGGGCGATCCGCGAGCGGTGGCCCGGCTGATCACCCTGGTCGAGTCGGGCGACGAGACGCTGCCGCGGATCGCGGCGGCCCTCGCGCCGTACGCCGGCCAGGCCCAGGTGGTCGGGCTGACCGGCTCGCCCGGGGTGGGCAAGTCGACCACCACCAACGAGCTGGTCCGGGCGCTGCGCGCCCGCGGCCACCGGGTGGGCGTGCTGGCCATCGACCCGTCCAGCCCGTTCACGGGCGGGGCGATCCTCGGCGACCGGGTCCGGATGCAGGACCACGCCACCGACCCGGGCGTCTACATCCGGTCGATGTCGAGCCGGGGCCACCTGGGCGGGCTGTCGGCAGCCACGCCGCAGGCGGTGCGGGTGCTGGAGGGCGCCGGCTGCGACGTCGTGCTGGTGGAGACCGTGGGCGTCGGGCAGGCCGAGGTGGAGGTCGCCTCGCTGGCCGACACCACGCTGGTGCTGCTCGCCCCGGGCATGGGCGACGCGATCCAGGCGGTCAAGGCCGGCATCCTGGAGATCGCCGACGTCTTCGTGGTCAATAAGGCCGACCGGGACGGCGCCGACGCCACCTACCGCGACATCCAGGGCATGATCGCCCTGGGCGAGCGCGGCCCGGGCGACTGGCGGCCGCAGGTGGTGCGGGCGATCGCCTCCCGGGGCGAGGGGATCGACGACATCGCCGCCGCCATCGACAAGCACCGTGCCTGGCTGGTCGAGCACGGCGAGCTGCGTCGCCGCCAGGAGGCGCGGGCCGCCGCCGAGGTCGAGGCGATCGCGCTGGGCGTGCTCCGCGCCCGGATCGGTTCCCTGCGCGACGGTACGGAGCTGCCGGCGCTCGCCGCGAAGGTGGCCGAGGGTGTCCTCGACCCGTACGCGGCGGCCGACGAACTGCTCTCCCAACTCGGCTCCTGAGGGGCCCGTCGAGCTAGTACGCTCGCACCGCTCCACGGTCGGCGTGGGGCGGTGCGCGGCGGAGTGGGGAGACGATGGGCGACGAGGCGACGCAGGAGCTGTCGGTGACGCCGGACGCGGTGCCGGGCGGGACGACGCTCGTCTCCGACGAGGTGGTGGAGAAGATCGCGGTGGCCGCCGCGCGGTCCGTGCCCGGGGTGGTCGAGCTGGGCGGGGACGTGGCCCGGTTCTTCAACGCGGTGCTCGACAAGGTCGGGCTCGACCAGGTTGGCGACGCCCGGCGCGGCTGCTCGGCCCACGTCACGAACGGCGCGGCGGTGGTCAACCTGGTCATCGTGATCGAGGCCGGCCGCGCGGTGCCGCAGGTGACCGCCGAGGTCCGGGCGCAGGTCGCCGAGGCGGTCGAGGCGTACGGGCTGCGGGTCGACGAGGTCAACATCAGGGTCGACGACGTGGCCCTGGGCGGTCCCGCCGCGCCCGTCGCGTGACGCGTCCGGCGGCTCAGGTTACCTGCCGGTACGAACTTACTTAGCGATCGTTCAGGTCTGGGCTCTACACTCGCAGTGCAGTCGAGGACTCGAGGAGGAGCCCCGCCGATGAACGCCGACGAGATCGCCGCCGGACGGGCGCGCTGGCAGGCCCGCTACGACGCCGCGCGCAAGCGGGACGCCGACTTCACCACGCTCTCCGGGATGCCCGTCGACCCGGTCTACGGGCCGCCGGAGGGCGTGGCCTACCCGGGCTTCGAGCGCATCGGCTGGCCGGGCGAGTACCCGTACACCCGGGGCCTCTACCCGACCGGCTACCGCGGGCGGACCTGGACGATCCGGCAGTTCGCCGGGTTCGGCAACGCCCAGCAGACCAACGAGCGCTACAAGATGATCCTGGGCGCCGGCGGCGGCGGTCTCTCCGTCGCCTTCGACATGCCCACGCTGATGGGCCGGGACTCCGACGACCCGCAGGCGCTCGGCGAGGTGGGCCACTGCGGCGTCGCCATCGACACGGCCGCCGACATGGAGGCCCTCTTCGACGGCATCGACCTGGCCGGGGTCACCACGTCGATGACCATCTCCGGGCCGGCGGTGCCGGTGTTCTGCATGTACCTGGTGGCCGCCGAGCGGCAGGGCGCCGACCTGTCCACGCTGGACGGCACGTTGCAGACGGACATCTTCAAGGAGTACATCGCGCAGAAGGAGTGGCTCTTCGACCCGGAGCCGCACCTGCGCCTGATCGGCGACCTGATGGAGTACTGCGCCCGGGAGATCCCGCGCTACAAGCCGCTCTCGGTCTCCGGCTACCACATCCGCGAGGCCGGCTCGACCGCCGCGCAGGAGTTGGCGTACACCCTCGCCGACGGGTTCGGCTACGTCGAGCTGGGGCTCTCCCGAGGGCTCGACGTCAACGTCTTCGCGCCCGGCCTGAGCTTCTTCTTCGACTCGCACGTCGACTTCTTCGAGGAGATCGCCAAGTTCCGGGCCGCCCGTCGCATCTGGGCCCGCTGGCTGCGCGACGTCTACGGCGCGACTAGTGAGAAGGCGCTCTGGCTGCGGTTCCACACGCAGACCGCCGGGGTGTCGCTGACCGCCCAGCAGCCGGTCAACAACGTGGTGCGTACCGCCGTGGAGGCGCTCGCGGCGGTGCTCGGCGGCACCAACTCGCTGCACACCAACGCCCTGGACGAGACCCTGGCGCTGCCCACCGACGAGTCCGCCGAGATCGCCCTGCGTACCCAGCAGGTGCTGATGGAGGAGACCGGGGTGACCAACGTGGCGGACCCGCTGGGTGGGTCCTGGTACGTCGAGGCGCTCACCGACAAGATCGAGGCCGAGGCGGAGGAGATCTTCGCCCGGATCCGGCAGCTCGGCGGGGAGGGTCCGCACCGCATCGGCCCGATGACCTCCGGCATCCTGCGCGGCATCGAGGACGGCTGGTTCACCGGCCACATCGCCGAGTCCGCCTTCGTCTACCAGCAGGCGCTGGAGAAGGGCGACAAGCGGATCGTCGGGGTCAACTGCCACACCGGCACGGTCGCCAAGGACCTGGAGATCCTGCGCATCTCGCACGAGGTGGAGCTGGAGCAGCGCCGGGTGCTGGCCGAGCGGAAGGCCGGCCGCGACGAGGCCGTCGTCAAGGCCGCCATCGAGCGGATGGTCGCCGTCGGCCGGACCGACGGCAACATGATCCCGGCCATGCTGGACGCTGTCCGCGCGGAGGCCACCCTCGGCGAGATCTGCGACGCCCTGCGCGCCGAGTGGGGCGTCTACCGCGAACCCGCCCGCTTCTGACCCCGTCCCCCTCGACCCCGCGAACCCGCTCCACCGCGATCCCGCACCCCGTGTCCCGGCAGCCGCCGCACAGCCCTCGTACCGAGGACCGGAGGTGCGGGATCGCGCCATGCCGGGCGGGAGGTCGGGAGGGGTGCGGGGACGGGGTGGGGAAGGGCGGGAGCAGCCGTGACAGTCGCAACTGTCGCCGTCGCGGTTGATCTGAGTTCCGTGGGTCGCGTGCGAGACTAGGTAACCATGAGCGACCCACGGATCACCTCGTCGATCTTCACCCGCGGCGCGGTCGACCTCAGCGCGCTGCGCACCCCCGCACCGGCCCCTGCCCGCCCCGCCACCCCGGCACAGTCCGCCCCCTCCGCCGATTTCCCCGGCGCCGCCGGTGGCGGCGTCGCCGTCATCGACGTGAGCGAGGCGACATTCCAGTCCGAGGTTCTCGAGCGCTCGCTCACCACACCGGTGATCGTGGACTTCTGGGCCGAGTGGTGCGAGCCGTGCAAGCAGCTGAGCCCCGTGCTGGAGCGGCTGGCCGCCGAGGGCGGCGGCGCCTGGGTGCTCGCCAAGGTCGACGTGGACGCCAACCCCCGGATCGCCCAGATGTTCCGGGTGCAGGGCATCCCGATGGTCTACGCGGTGGTCGGCGGCCAGCCGATCGACGCCTTCTCCGGCGTGGTGCCCGAGGCGCAGCTGCGGCAGTGGATCCAGGCGGTGCTCAAGGCCGGTGGCGTGAGCGTCGCCGAGCCGGAGGACCCGCGCCTCGACGAGGCCGACGACGCACTGATGAGCGGCGACCTCGACGCGGCCGAGCAGGCGTACCGCAAGATCCTCGCGGAGTCGCCCGCGGACGCCGCGGCGGAGGCGGGCCTCGCCCAGGTCGGGCTCGCCCGCCGGGTGGCCGGGGCCGACCCGGGCGCGGCGGTCGCCGCCGCCCAGGCGAACCCTGACGACGTCGAGGCCCAGCTCCTGGCCGCCGACATCGAGGTGCTCAGCGGTCAGGCCGAGGCGGCGTACGCCCGCCTGGTGGGCCTGGTCCGCCGCACCGCCGGTGAGGAGCGGGAGAGGGTACGCCAGCACCTGGTCAGCCTCTTCACGGTCGCCGGGCCGGAGGATCCTGCGGTCGCCGCGGCGCGCCGGGCCCTGGCCAGCGCCCTGTTCTGAGCACCACGCCCTGCTTGTGAGTACGTAGCACGCCAGCGCGGGCCGGCGTTCCGGCCGGCCCGCCCGACACCTCGAGGACGGGAGCCCATGATGCGCCGGATCGCCGTCCTCGACGCGCCCAGCAACCTCGGCCTGCGCCCACCCACGTCCACCTCGGTCCCCGGCTGCGGCAAGGCCCCGGGCGCGCTGCGCGACCAGGGGCTGCTCGCGCGGCTACGGGCCCGCGACGCGGGCTGCCTCACCGCGCCCCGCTACGACCCCGGCGACTGGCGACCGGGTGACGGGGTCTGCCACGCCCGCGAGATCGCCGACTACTCGGTGGCGCTCGCGGAGCGGATCGGCGCCATCATCGACCGCAGCGAGTTCCCGCTGGTGCTCGGCGGCGACTGCTCCATCCTGCTCGGTTCGGCACTGGCCATGCACCGGCTCGGCGAGGCGGTCGGCGGGCGCATCGGGCTGGTCTTCGTCGACGGCCACTCCGACTTCCGGCACCCCGGCAACGCCTCCTACGTGGGCGCGGCGGCCGGCGAGGACCTCGCGCTGGTCACCGGGCGGGGACAGGCCGACCTGGCCGCCATCGAGGGACGCCGGCCGTACTTCCGGGACATCGACGTGGTGGTGCTCGGCATCCGGGCGCAGGACGAGTACCGCCTGGACCTCCAGGCCGCCGGGATCACCACCCGGCCGGTGCCGGCGCTGCGCGCCGAGGGCGCCGCGCGTACCGCACAGTGGGCGCACGAGCAGCTCGCCGACTGCGCCGGCTACTGGGTGCACATCGACGTGGACGTGCTGGACCCGGCCGTGATGCCGGCGGTCGACGCCCCCGACCCGGGCGGGATCGCCTTCGCCGAGCTGGAGATCCTGCTTGCCGGTCTCGTCGACACCCCGCACTGCCTCGGCGTCGAGCTGACCGTCTTCGACCCTGACTACGACCCGGACGGCGCGTACGCGGCCGAGATCGTCAATACCGTGGTGGCCGGGCTGCGCCCGGTCTCGGCGCCGACGGCATCGCCGCCCCGACTGCTGCCGGGCCCGTCGGCGTCCGCCGCCCCGTCCGCGCCGTCACGCTCTGCCGCCCCCACCAGGCCCTCCGCCCCCACCACGCCCTCCGCGTCCGTCGCGCCGCGCGTGCCGTCGCCGTCTGCCGCCCCCGGCGTGCCGTCTACCGCTGCCGTTTCGCCCGGGCCGTCCACCGTGTCGTCCGGGCTGTCTGCGGTGTCGTCCGGACCGTCTGCGGTGCCTGCTGGGCTGTCTGCGGTGTCGTCGGCGTCTGCAAGCTCGGTCGTGCCCTCCGCGCGGCGGAGCAACGGTCGTCCCGAGGTGCCGACCATGCCTCCGCCGGCCTCCGCCCCGGCGCTCGTTTCCGCCCCCATACCACGCAGCGACGGCGACGACCGGCACCCGGGCGGCGCCGAGGAGGGTGCCGAGGACGGTCCGCCAGCCCCGCTCCGGCCGCTCGGGCCGGTGGCCCCGGTTGCCGCCTCCGACGGTCCCGCCGAGCCGGAACCCGTCGGCCCGCCCGCCTCCGCAGGCCCGGGCCTGCTGCGCCGGGCACCGCTCGCGGACCTCGACCCGGGCGACCCGCTGCCCGCGCCCGAGGATGGCACCTCGCCATCCGCCGCCGGTATCGCCTGACCCCCTGT
Organism: Micromonospora sp. CNZ303; assembly: GCF_004345505.1. Classification (NCBI taxonomy): domain Bacteria; kingdom Bacillati; phylum Actinomycetota; class Actinomycetes; order Micromonosporales; family Micromonosporaceae; genus Micromonospora; species Micromonospora sp. CNZ303. The sequence continues at coordinate 669,290 of NZ_SLVT01000001.1, forward strand.
CGAGCTGCCCCATCTGTGCGCCCACCTGCCCGGCCCCGTAACGGTGGGGCGGCTGGGACCGGTGCGCCTGCCGAGTCCGGTCGCGGAGGCTGGTGGCGCCCGAGATGACGGGTGGAACGTCGCGGCTTTGACGTCCATGACGTCCAGATCATCCATGCTCGCTTCGTGGCGGCAGGCATCGGCGACGGCAACGGCGACGTGTAGTTGTGGCTGCCCTCGGCGTCCCAGCCGGCCGCGCAAAGGGCCGGTCGCCGCAACGGGAGCCCCACCTGCGTGACGGACGACGCCGACCAGGACGTGACCGCGTGAACTGCGAAGCGGTGGTGCCGACGGGTGCCCGACACCGCCGGTTCCGGTTGCGGGCGGTTCCGGGTGCGCGAAGGGTGCCGAGTGCGCGGCGGGTGCCGGGGTGGAGGGTGCAGGCGGCGCCGGTGGGGCTGGTCAGCGGGAAAGGGCGCGGAGGAAGCGTTCGGCGGCGGGGACGGCGGTGGCGGTGCTGGCTCCGCCCTTCTCGACGAAGACCGCGAACGCGACGTCACCCTGCCAGCCGACGAACCAGGCGTGCGTGTGCGCGGGGTTGTCGTCGTACTCGGCGGTGCCCGTCTTGCCGTGCACCGGCGCGCCCGGCACGTCCCGCAGCGCGCTGCCGGTGCCGGCCGTGACCACCTCCCGCATCATCGCCCGAACTCCCTCGACCGACTCCGGCTTGAGCTGCGGGCCGGGGGCGGCGGGCTGGGCCGGGGCAGGGTCGAGGACCAGCTTCGGCTGCTCGAAGCGGCCTCGGGCGACCGCCGCGGTGGCCGACGCCATGGCCAGCGGGCTGACCAGCGTGGTGCCCTGGCCGATGGCGGCGGCGGCCTGCTCGGTCGCTCCGCCGTTCGCCGAGACCTTGCCGGTGAAGCCGTCGAGGCCGACGTCCCACTGCCCCTCCAGCCCGAGGGAACGGCCGGTCACGGCCAGTCCGTCGGGGCCGAGCTTCGGCGCCAGCGCGGCGAACGCGGTGTTGCAGGACTTGGCGAAGTCGGTGCGGAAGGGCACCGGCCCCAGCACGAAGTTGTCGGAGTTCTTGAACGGCCTGCCGTCGACGGTGAACGTCTTCGGGCAGTCCACCGTCGCGTCCGGCGTGACCGCGCCCCGGTCGAGCAGGCCGAGCGCGCTGACCATCTTGAAGGTGGAGCCCGGCGGGACCTGGGCGGTGAAGGCCAGGTTCTCCCCGGCCGCGCCGGGACCGTTGGCCGCGGCGAGCACCGCGCCGTCGCTGATCCGCACCGCCACCAGCGCCGCCCGGCGCTTCTCGCCGCGCAGGGCGGTGTCGGCCGCGTTCTGCGTGGCCACGTCGAGCGTGGTCTTGACCGGCTGCCCCGGCTTCGGCTCGCTGCGGAACACCTCGGTGCCGGTGGGCACCAGCGTGCCGTCCGGGCCGGGGCGCTCGGTGATCACGGTCAGCCCCGGCGCGCCGCGTAGCCGCTCGTCGTGGTGGCCCTGGAGGCCCCCGTGGCCGACCAGGTCGCCGGCCTGGTAGCGGTCGGGGTGCTGGGCGAGGTCGTCGGCCTGGGCCGGGTCGACGGAGCCGAGCACCGCCCGGGCGAACTCGCGGGTGGGGGCCAGGTCGAGCTTGTCGCTGCGGAACTTGGTGCCCGGCAGGTCGTAGATGCGTGGTTTGATCTGCCGGTACGCCTCCTCGCGCAGGGTCACCACCTCGACGAACGCGCCCGGATCCGCGTCGTCGAGCCGCTTGCGCAGCCCGGATAGGTCCACCGGCGGGGTGATCGCGGGTCGGATCGCCCGGAAGGCCGCGTCCAGCCTCCGGGTCAGGCCCGCAAGGTCCGTGACCTCGCCCGGTTGGAGCCCGACCCGCACCACGGGCCGGGGCGCCACGATCGGCTGGCCGGCGGCGTCGAGCACCGCGGCCCGGGAGGCGGTGTCGCGACGTAGCCCGAGCCGGTCGCCCCGGGTGAGCTGCTCCTGCACCACCTGCGGCTCCCAGATGACCCGCCACTCGTCGCCGCCGCGGGTGAGCCGCACCGGGCGCTCGTACGCCCAACGGGTCCCGCCCGGGAGGGCCCAGTCGACCTTGACCACCGCGGCCGCGACGTCCTTGGTCACCTTCGCCTCGCCCCGGCGGGTCAGCGTCGGCGGCGTGGCCGCCAGCTCGCCGGAGAGCTCCTTGAGCTCGCGGGCGACGTCGGCCGCCGGCACCTTGGTGCCGGTCGGGTCGATGAAGCCGACGGCCTGGAGGTCGCCCGAGCGCCAGCCGGCCAGGAACGCGTCGACGCTGCGCTCCGGTCCGTCACCGCCCGAGCACGCGGTGAGGGCACCGGCTGCGAGCGCGGTCGCGGCGAGCAGCGCCAGCGGCGGGCGGAGCCGGTTGCGGCGGGGTCGGCGGGGGTACGACAGGCGCATGGAAGCGGATCTCCGATCTCGGAACTGCCCTGCACGCTAGTACGGCGGCGCCGTCCGCACCGTCCCCCCGCACCGGGACGTGCGGAAAGAGAGCCGCTGCCCGGGTGATGAACGACTGGTGGCGGGGTACTCCCGAACCGGCCAACCTCGTACCCGCAACGGGTGAAAGGACGAAGTCCGGAACCGGACGTCCGCACTGTGGTCCGCCGAGCAAGGGGCGGAACGGCAGGGCCTAGGCTGGGCGGCAGAGTGACCCACAATGCGGTGGGTCGAGGGGAGTGGCACCGATGGACCGGCGTCCGGCGATCAAACCGGGACCCGACCTCCGGCAGGATGACACCGGCCGGGACGACAGCTTCGATTCGGCGACCGACGGGGACGGCTTCGGCCGGCTCGACACAGGAGTGACCGGGATGACCGGTTCGAGTATCGACACCCTCCACGATCTGGGCCTGCCCGTCGACGCGCTGGCCGACGACGTGGAGGACAACGAGCTCGACGAGCCTGTTCCCAACGTGGAGCGCCTGGTCGCCCAGGCGGTCGCGCTCGCCGGCGACGACCACGACGCGGCGACCCTGGTCAGCCGCTTCTGGCGGTTCGCGCCGGACGAGGAGCTGATCGGCTTCACCGCCGAGGAGATGCTGGAGGCGGCCCGCGCGCACCGCGACCTCGCCGAGCAGCGCGTACCGGGCGAGTTGAAGCTGCGCATCCACGAGCCCGACGCCGAGCAGCACCACTCCGTCATCGAGATCGTCACCGACGACATGCCGTTCCTGGTCGACTCGGTGACCGCCCTGCTCAACTCGCACCACCTGGACGTGCACCTGCTGGTCCACCCGCTGGTGGTGGTCCGGCGCGAGCCGCTGGGCCGGCTGGTCGAGGTCTCCGCCGACGTCGAGCCCGACGACGCCATCGCCGGCGACCTGGTCGAGAGCTGGATGCACATCGAGATCGACCCGGTACGCGACGCCGCCGAGCGGGACCGGCTGCGCCGGGAGCTCCAGCGGGTGCTCACCGACGTGCGGGAGGCGGTGGAGGACTGGCCGAAGATGCGCCAGCGCGCCCTCGCCCTCGCCGACGAGCTGGCCGCCGCGCGGACGTCGGACAACCGGCCGCCGGTGCCGGAGAAGGACATCACGGACTCGGTGGAGCTGCTCCGCTGGCTCGCCCACGACCACTTCACGTTCCTGGGCTACCGGGAGTACCGGCTGGTCGACACCGGCGAGTCGGGTGCCGCAGACGGGGAACGGGGCAGCGGCCAGGCACTGGAGGCGGTGCTCGGCACCGGGCTGGGCATCCTGCGCCAGGACTCCCCGGAGGCGCGGCCGCTGTCGTCGATGACGCCCGAGGCGCACGACAAGGTCACCGAGAAGCGGCTGCTGATCATCACCAAGGCGAACTCGCGGGCCACCGTGCACCGCTCCGCCTACCTCGACTACATCGGCTTCAAGATCTTCAACGAGGCCGGCGAGGTGATCGGCGAGCGGCGCTTCCTGGGGCTGTTCTCGACGGCCGCGTACCGGACCAGCGTGCAGGAGCTGCCGGTGGTCCGCCGCAAGGTGGCCGAGGTGCTGGACCGCTCCGGCCTGAGCCAGCGCAGCCACTCCGGCAAGGACCTGCTCCAGATCCTGGAGACCTACCCGCGCGACGAGCTGTTCCAGATCAAGACCGAGGACCTCTACCACGCGGTCATCGGGGTACTGCGGATGGCCGGCCGCCGGCAGCTGCGGGTGTTCCTGCGCCGGGACGCGTACGGGCGGTTCATCTCCTGCCTGATCTACCTGCCCCGGGACCGGTTTACCACCCAGAACCGCCTGCGGATGCAGGACATCCTGCTGCGCGAGCTGAACGGCGTCGGGGTCGACTACACGACCCGCGTCACCGAGTCGATGCTCGCCCGGGTGCACTTCATCGTCCGGACCGACCCGAGCCGGACCCCGGGCGACATCGACGCCGACCTGCTCGCCGAGGAGCTGGCCGACGCGACCCGGCTCTGGGACGACGACTACCGGCTGGTGCTGGAGCGCAAGCTCGGCGACGAGCAGGCCAAGCACCTGTTCACCCGCTACGCCGACGCCTTCCCGGAGGGTTACAAGGACGGCCACACGCCGTACGAGGCCATGAAGGACCTGGCGAAGCTGGAGCTGCTGGAGGAGCCCGGCCAGCTGGAGATGCACCTCTTCCGCAAGCAGCTCGCGCCGCGGGCCGGCGGGCGGGGGCCGGACGTCGACGAGGCGATGGACGTCCGCTTCAAGGTCTACCGCTACGGCGAGCCGATGATGCTCTCCGCCGTGCTGCCGGTGCTGCACTCGCTCGGCGTCAAGGTGGTCGACGAGCACCCGCACGAGGTGGACCGGATCGACGGTCGGGTCTACCTCTACGACTTCGGGCTGCGGCTGCCGGAGGTCCACCAGGAGCTGTCCGAGGTGCGCCCGCACGTGGAGAACGCCTTCGCGGCGGCGTGGCGGGGCGAGGCCGAGGTGGACGGCTTCAACGAGCTGGTGCTGCGCGCCGGCCTCACCTGGCGGCAGGTCGTGGTGCTGCGCGCGTACGCGAAGTACCTGCGCCAGGCCGGCACGGTCTTCTCCCAGGAATACATGGAGCAGACCTTCATCGCGTACCCGAGGATCGCCGCCCTGCTGGTGGAGTTGTTCGAGGTGCGGTTCGCGCCCGGCGGGGACGGCCACGAGCAGCGGCAGCAGCGCAGCGTCGAGCTGGTGGGCGACATCCGGGCCGCGCTGGACGACGTCGCCAGCCTCGACCAGGACCGGATCCTGCGCGCCTACCTGACGATGATCCAGGCCACCCTGCGCACCAGCTTCTACCAGAAGCGCACCGACGGGCGGCCGAAGTCGTACGTGGCGCTCAAGCTGGACCCGCAGGCGATTCCGGACCTGCCGGCGCCGCGGCCGAAGTTCGAGATCTTCGTCTACTCGCCGCGCTTCGAGGGCGTGCACCTGCGGTTCGGGCCGGTGGCCCGGGGCGGGCTGCGCTGGTCCGACCGCCGGGAGGACTTCCGCACCGAGGTGCTCGGCCTGGTCAAGGCGCAGATGGTGAAGAACGCCGTCATCGTGCCGGTGGGCGCCAAGGGCGGCTTCGTGCTCAAGCAGAAGCCGGGGGACCGCGACGAGGCGGTCGTCTGCTACAAGGAGTTCATCTCGGCGTTGCTGGACGTCACGGACAACATCGTCAGCGGCGAGATCGTGCCGCCGGAGGACGTGGTCCGGCACGACGGCGACGACCCGTACATGGTGGTCGCGGCGGACAAGGGCACGGCGACGTTCTCGGACATCGCCAACGAGATCTCCACGGCGCACCAGTTCTGGCTCGGCGACGCGTTCGCCTCCGGCGGCTCGGCCGGCTACGACCACAAGAAGATGGGCATCACCGCCCGGGGCGCCTGGGAGTCGGTGAAGCGGCACTTCCGCGAGATGGGTCACGACACCCAGACCCAGGACTTCACCGTGGTCGGTGTCGGCGACATGTCCGGCGACGTGTTCGGCAACGGGATGCTGCTGTCGGAGCACATCCGGCTGGTGGCCGCGTTCGACCACCGGCACATCTTCCTCGACCCCGACCCGGACGCCGCCACCTCGTACGCGGAGCGGAAGCGGCTGTTCGACCTGCCCCGCTCGTCGTGGGAGGACTACGACCGGGGACTGATCTCGGCCGGCGGCGGGGTGTACCCGCGTACCGCCAAGTCGGTGCCGGTCTCGCCGCAGGTCCGCGCGGTGCTGGGCCTGGGCGACGACGTCACGCAGATGTCGCCGCAGGAGCTGATGAAGGCGATCCTGACGGCGCCGGTCGACCTGTTCTGGAACGGCGGCATCGGCACGTACGTGAAGGCCTCCAGCCAGACCAACGCGGAGGTGGGCGACAAGTCCAACGACGCGATCCGGGTGGACGGCAGGAACCTGCGGTGCCGGGTGGCCGGCGAGGGCGGCAACCTGGGCTGGACCCAGCTCGGCCGCATCGAGTACGCGCAGACCGGCGGCCGGATCTACACGGACTTCATCGACAACGCGGCCGGGGTGGACTGCTCCGACCACGAGGTGAACATCAAGATCCTGCTGAACACGGCGGTCGCCGACGGCGCGTTGACGGTCCCCGAGCGGGACGAGCTGCTCGCCGCGATGACCGACGAGGTCGCCGAGCTGGTGCTGCGGGACAACTACGACCAGGCCCGGGCGATCAACAACGCGCAGGCGCAGGCCGCCTCGCTGCTGCCGGTGCACCGGCGGATGATCACCGATCTGGAGCGCTCGGGGGCGCTGGACCGGTCCCTGGAGGCGCTGCCGCCGGACGACGAGATGGCGGTGCGGACCGAGTCCGGGCTGACCGCGCCGGAGTTCGCGGTGCTGCTCGCGTACGTCAAGATCGTCCTTGAGACGGAGATCCTGGCGGAGGGGCTCGCGGACGAGGAGTGGACGACCGAGGTCCTGGTCAACTACTTCCCGACGCCCATGCGTGAGCGGTTCGCCGACCGGATGGGCCAGCACCGGCTGCGCCGGGACATCGTGACGACGGTGCTGGTCAACGAGGCGATCAACCGGGGCGGCATCTCGTTCGTCTTCCGGGTGGTCGAGGAGACGGCCGCCTCGGCGGCGGACGTGATCCGGGCGTACGTGGTGGTCCGCGAGGTGTTCGGGCTGCGCGCGCTGTGGGACGCGGTGGAGGCCCTGGACAACAGGATCGACCCCGAGTTGCAGACCAGCGTCTACCTGGACACCCGGCGCCTGCTCGACCGGGCGGTGCGGTGGCTGGTGACCAACCGCCGTTCGCCGATCGACGTGCCGGCGGAGATCGCCCGGCTGCGCGACGGGGTGGCCCAGCTCCTGCCCGACCTGGAGGAGCGCTTCTACGGCAGCGAGCGGGACTCCCTCGCGGCGCACATCGACTCGCTCACCGAGCGGGGACTGCCGCGTGACCTGGCCGAGCAGGCGACCCGGCTGATGTACAGCTTCGGCCTGCTCGACGTGGTGGAGACCGCGGCGAGCAGCGGGCGGGACGTGGGCGAGGTGGCCCCGGTCTACTTCGTGCTCTCCGACCGGTTCCGGGTCGACTCGCTGCTGTCGAAGATCTCCCTGCTGCCACGTGAGGACCGCTGGCAGACGCTGGCCCGGATGGCGCTGCGCTACGACCTGTACGCCGCGCTGGCCGCGCTGACCGCGGAGGTGCTCGACTCCACCGCCGGCACCCTGTCGCCGCAGGAGCGGGTGCTCCAGTGGGAGCAGTCGAACGCCACGTCGATCCATCGCGCCGAGCGGGCGATGGGCGAGTTCGACGAGTCCCGGGCGGATCTCGCCGCACTGTCGGTGCTGCTGCGCCAGATCCGCACCCTGGTGCGGACCTCCGCCGCCGCCTGACGCGTACGACACGCGGCCCGGCCGGTCGGGAGACCGGCCGGGCCGCGTCGTGTCCCCCGGTGGAGGCTGCCGCGCGGTTGCCGGCTCACGCCGGCATGGAGGCGAAGACGACCACGTTGTCGGGGTAGCTGCCAGCGGCCTGGTCGAAGGTCCCGCCGCAGGTCACCACGCGCAGGCCGGGCCGGTCGCTGGGGCCGTAGACCTGCTCGGTCGGGAACTCCGTCTTCGGGTACGCCTTGACCGACTCGACGGTGAAGGTGGCCTGCTGCCCGTCCTCCCGGGTGACGGTGATGGTGTCGCCCGGTTGCAGGGCACCGAGGGAGAAGAAGACCGCCGGCCCGATCGCCGCGGAGTCGACGTGCCCGACGATGACCGCGTTGCCGATCTCACCCGGGCTCGGCCCCGGCTCGTACCAGCCGGCCAGCTGCGCCTGCTCCAGCGGGGGTACCTGGACGGTGCCGTCCGGGTTGGTGCCGAGCGACATGATCGAGGCGTCGACCCCGATCCGGGGGATGGCGATCGTGGTGGGGGCGGAGCGTGCCAGGCCCGTGCCGGCGACGTCCGGGTCCGCGTCGGGGTTCGGCACGTCGGCGTCCGCCGGCCCGGTGCTGGCGGGCGCCGCCAGGGGCTGCGGGGGGCGGGGCGCGGGCGCGGTCTTGACCGAGGCGCCGATCAGACCGGCGCCGACCATGGCGACCACGACGACGACGGCCGCACCGGCGGCGCGCCACGGTTTCCCGTGACGGCCGCCGGCCGGTGTCGCCGTCATGTCAGACGAAGGACTCATCGGTCCGACGCCGGCGCATCAGCACGAGGCCGCCCAGGGCCGCCGCGCCGATCAGGCTCGCCCCACCGGCGGCCAGGCCCCGGTCGGTGCCGGCGCCGACGCCACCGTCACCACCGTCGACCCCACCGCGCGGCAGCACGACCAGTTCGCCCTCGCCGCAGGAGCCCTTGAGCTCGTAGCGGCCCGGCTTGGCGTCCTCGGAGACCTCGGCCTCGCCGTAGTAGATGAAGTCCCGCTTGTGCTCCCAGCGGCCCTCGTCCTTGCCATGGCGGTTGCCCTCGGACTCCTCGTCCGACCAGCCGCCGTGGTGGCCCTTCCGGTCGTACTCGTCCGAGCCGTTGCTGTCCGAGCCGTACCCGTCGTGGTCCTTGCGGTCCTCGCGGTCGTACTCGTCCGAGCCGTTGCTGCCCGAGCCGTACTTGTCCTCGTGGCCCTTGTCGCGGCCCTCACGGTCGCCCTTGTCGTGGCCCTTGTCGCGGCCCTCGCGGTCGCCCTCGGCGTCCTGGCCGTGCTCGTAGCCCTTCCAGTCGCGGTCGTCACCGGCGGCGTCGGCGGCGCCGCCACCCTGGCCGCCGGCGGGCGGCTGACCACCGTTGGCCGGCGGCTGACCACCGTTGGCCGGCGGCTGCGGCTGGCTGGTGTCGGTGGCCGTCGGCTGCGGCTTGGGGCTCTCGCCCCTGCCGTGGTCGTCCTTGCCGTTGTCGTCCTTGCCGTGGTCGTCCTTGCCGTGGTCGCGGCCCTTGTCCTCGTGCTCCCTGCCCTTGTCGTGGTCGCGGGAGTCCTCCTCCCCGCCACGCCAGTCGGTGCGGCCCTGGACCGGCTTGAGCTTGACCTTGCCGGTGACCTTCGACCACACGAAGGCGTGCTCCTGCCGGTCCGGGCAGACCTCGATCAGCTTGACCGTGTCGCCCGCCTTGACGACGTGCGGCTTGGCGTAGACCTTGCCCTCGTCCTGGTGGCCGTCCGCGAACGCGATCCCCGGCGTGAACACGAGCAAGGAGGCGCCACCGAGGGCCGCGCCAGCAACGACCTTCCCGAGCATCTTGTTTGCCATGACCTGCGTCACTCCATCCCTGTTGTCCTGAGCCCGGCGACAACCGAGCTACGGACGACGTTAGACCGTTTCACGACCTATGCAGGGAAAGATTCGTGTTTTGATATTTCAGCGAGGTAAGCGCGCTAGGAGCGCTACGCCGCTTTGGCGGCATGTCGGACCCGGTCGGGTGGTTCCCGCCCTCCTGGCGCCGTGAGTGCCGGTCGCACGGCTCGTGTCGCGAGGTCCTTCCCGTCCGGTCCCCGTCCGCCCCGCGGGCACCAGCGGCCCCCTTCGGACCCTCGCGCCACATCGAGGCATTGCCATGGAAGCGCTCCCATGCAAGAATCGCTGCACGCGGTTCGGGGAGCCACACCGCGCAGGTAGGAGTCGAGGGCACCGGTCCGCCGGACGACCTCCCGCCTCCCGGCCGGCCCATCGTCGCCGGTCGGACCACCACCAAACGCCCGTCCGGGTCGGGCACCCCCGAAGAACCCGTGGTACCGGCGGACGTCCGCGCAGGACGCCCAACGGGCCTTATCGCCGGGCCGTTCGCGGATCCGGTCTCGCCCAAGGAGATCAGTGGCATGAATGTGTGGAGAAGGCTGTCCGGCCCCCGCCGGGCCCTCGCGCTCGGTGGCGCGGGCGCTCTGGTCGCGGGCGGACTGGTGACCCTGCCGGTCACCGTGGCGCACGCCGCCACCCAGTGCGACGTGTCGTACACGACAAGCGACTGGCAGGGCGGGTTCACCGCCTCCGTCAACATCAAGAACACCGGCGACGCCCTCAACGGCTGGACGCTGGGCTTCACTTTCCCCGACGGCAACCAGCGGGTACAGCAGGGCTGGTCGGCCCGCTGGTCGCAGAGCGGCCGGAACGTCACCGCGCAGAACGAGTCCTACAACGGGGCGGTGGCCAGCGGCGCCACGGTGAGCCTCGGCTTCAACGGCGCCTGGAGCGGCAGCAACCCGAAGCCGACGTCGTTCACGCTCAACGGCGTGACCTGCAACGGTGGCACCCCGCCCACCACGACCCCGCCGACGACGACGCCCCCCACGACGCCGCCGCCGACCACCCCGCCGCCCACCACCCCGCCGCCCACCACGCCGCCCCCCGGGCAGCGGGTGGACAACCCGTACCTGAACGCCAAGGGGTACGTGAACCCGGAGTGGAAGGCCAAGGCCGAGTCCGTGCCCGGCGGCAGCCGGGTGTCGAACAACCCGACCGCCGTCTGGATCGACCGGATCGCCGCCATCAACGGCACCCCGGACAGCAGCTCCAACGGCGCGATGGGCGTCCGCGAGCACCTGAACAAGGCGCTCGAGCAGGGGGCGAACTACATCCAGTTCGTCATCTACAACCTGCCCGGTCGCGACTGCGCCGCGCTGGCCTCCAACGGTGAGCTCCAGGCTCACGAGCTGCCCCGCTACAAGGCCGAGTACATCGACCCGATCGCCGCGATCCAGGCCGACCCGAAGTACGCCAGCCTGCGGATCGTCAACATCATCGAGATCGACTCGCTGCCGAACCTGGTGACCAACACCTCCGGCAACCCCGGTGGCACCGCGATGTGCGACACGGTGAAGGCCAACGGCGCCTACGTCAACGGCGTCGGGTACGCCCTGTCGAAGCTGGGCGCGATCGGCAACGTCTACAACTACATCGACGCCGCCCACCACGGCTGGATCGGCTGGGACAGCAACTTCAGCCCGACCGCGCAGATCCTGAAGGACGCCGCCGTCGCCTCCGGCAGCACGGTGAACAACGTGCACGGCTTCATCGTCAACACCGCCAACTACTCGGCGCTGCGTGAGCCGTACATCAAGATCACCGACAACGTCAACGGCACCAGCGTGCGGCAGTCGAAGTGGATCGACTGGAACTTCTACGTGGACGAGCTCTCGTTCGCCCAGGCGTTCCGCAACGAGCTCGTCGCCAAGGGCTTCGACTCGAAGATCGGCATGCTGATCGACACGTCCCGCAACGGCTGGGGCGGGACGGCCCGGCCCACCGGCCCGGGCGCGACGACCAGCGTGGACACGTACGTCAACGGCGGTCGGGTGGACCGTCGGATCCACGCCGGCAACTGGTGCAACCAGGCCGGGGCCGGCCTGGGCGAGCGCCCGAAGGCCGCGCCGGAGCCGGGCATCGACGCCTACGTCTGGGTGAAGCCCCCGGGCGAGTCGGACGGCTCCAGCAAGGAGATCCCGAACAACGAGGGCAAGGGCTTCGACCGGATGTGCGACCCGACCTACACCGGCAACGCCCGCAACGGCAACAGCATGAGCGGCGCCCTGCCGGACGCCCCGATCTCGGGCGCCTGGTTCCCGGCGCAGTTCACGCAGCTCATGCAGAACGCGTACCCGGCGCTCTGAGACTGGAGCCCACCCGCCGCTGGCAGTAGGTGAGGCGCTCCAGCGGCAGGTTCCCCGGGCCCCCGGTCCGACCGTCCGACGGTCGGGCCGGGGGCCCCTCGCGTACGCCGGTCAGGGCACCGTCTTCTCGATCGCCGCGCGGCCCAGCTCGGCCAGGTCCCGGCGGGCCCGCTCGACGTTCTCCGGCGTGATGTCCTGCCCCCGGGCCGCGACCAGGTCCTCCGGCTCCCAGGGCTGCTCCGCCCCGGTGCGGATGTCGTCCGGGGCCGCGCCCGTGCCGGTGCCGGTCGCGCCGGTGCCGGCGGCGTACGGGTCGCCGATCAGCTCGTCGCCGCCCGACCGGTCCCCGGTGAACGACGGAGTGTCGCGGTCGGTGCCGCCGCCGGTCCTCAGCTGCGGGATGCCGGTGTCGTCCTCGACCGCCGCGGCCACCTCCGGGCTCTCCTCCAGCGGTCGGTCACGGTCACGATCCGTCATGTCGCTGCCCTCCTGTCGCCAGGTGGTCTCCTGATCCTGCTCGCGTACCCGGCGGGGCGGTGCCCATGCGGGTGCCAGCGGGGCGGCTCAGCGCTCCTCGTCGGAGGTCTCCGGCGGTTCGACCGGATTGCGCCACTGCCAGAGCAGCATCAGCACGCCGAAGGCGAGCATGCCGAGACCCGCCCAGAGGTTGATCCGGATCCCCTGCGCCTTCTGCACGGCGGAGTCGCCGTCGAAGACGCCGATCAGGGTGACGATCGCCCCGTACGCGGTGAAGAGGCCACCGATCACCCGGCGGATGTCGAACAGCCTGGCGGCGGCCGACCGGCGGCGGGCCTCCTCGGTGGCCTCGACCGACCGGTCGTGCCCGTGCGGGTTGAGGTTTTCCATGCTCATGGCCGAGCGCCCCTTCCTAGAAGAACGGCACGTAGAGGAGGAGGGACAGCGTCACCGCGATCAGGCCGAGCAGCACCGGGGAGCGCCACCAGACGGCGTCCCCGGTCAGCACGTCGCCCTGCACGTCGACGGCGCCCATGCCGTAGACCAGCCCGCGCAGGTCCTCGTCCTGCTTCTTCGCGGTGAACGGGGTGACGACAGCGGCGACGACGGCTGCCGTGACGAACGCGATGCCGGCGCCCCAGAAGCTCTCCTCCAGGTCGGAGTTGAAGTGCACCACCCCGGCCTTGTAGAGCAGGTAGGTGGCCAGCGCCGCCAGGGTGCCCAGCAGCAGGGAGAGGAAGCCGGCCGCCGCGCTCATCCGCCGCCAGAACATGCCGATGATGAAGGTGGCGAACAGCGGCGCGTTGAACAGCGAGAACAGCGCCTGGATGTAGTTCATGATGTTGCTGAACCCGGCGGCGATGAACGCCGTGCCGATGCCGACCAGCACGCCGCCGACCGTCGCCCACCGGCCGATGCGGATGTAGTAGTCGTCGGGGCGGTCCCGGCGCACGTACTGCTGCCAGATGTCGTAGGTGAACACGGTGTTGAAGCCGCTCACGTTCGCCGCCATGCCGGCCATGAACGACGCGACCAGGCCGGTCACCGCGATCCCGAGCACGCCGTTGGGCAGCAGGTCACGCATCAGCAGCGGGATGGCGTTGTTGTAGACCAGGTCGCCGCTCTCCGCGCCGAGCCCCTGCACCGTCACCAGGGCGACCAGGCCGGGGATGACCGTGACCACCGGGATGAGCAGCTTCGGGTACGCGGCGATGATCGGCGTCCGCCGGGCGGCGCTCATGTTCTTGGCCGACAGCGCGCGCTGCACCTCGGCGAAGTTGGTCGTCCAGTAGCCGAAGGAGAGCACGAAGCCGAGCCCGAAGACGATGCCGATCCAGTGCGCGCCGAGCGGGTTGTCGGTGCCGCCCGTGTCCTGCCAGGTGTGCAGCCCCGCCTCGCCCAGCTTGGACTCGCGCACCGCGTCCATCAGGCCGGACACCCCGCCCACCTTGACCAGTCCCAGGATCGTGATCGGCAGCAGGCCCGCGATGATCACGAAGAACTGGAGCACCTCGTTGTAGATCGCCCCGGAGAGCCCACCCACGGTGATGTACGCCAGCACGATCAGCGCGCCGACCACGATGGCGACCCAGAGCGGCCAGCCGAGCAGCGCCTGCATGATCAGTGCCAGGGCGTAGAGGTTCACGCCGGCGATGAGCACCTGGGCGACGGCGAAGCTGAGCGCGTTCAGCAGGTGGGTGGGGCGGTTGAAGCGCAGCCGCAGGTACTCGGGCACGCTGCGGACCTTGGAGCCGTAGTAGAACGGCATCATCACGATGCCGAGGAAGACCATCGCCGGCACGGCGCCGATCCAGTAGTAGTGCAGCGTCATGGCGCCGTACTGGGCGCCGTTGGCGGCCATGCCGATGATCTCCAGCGCCCCGAGGTTTGCCGAGACGAAGGCCAGGCCGGTCACCCAGGCGGGCAGCGAGCGGCCGGAGAGGAAGAAGTCGACGCTGGTCCGGATGGCCCGCCGGGCGGCGAAGCCGACACCGAGCACCGTGACGAAGTAGAGCGCCAGGATGCCGTAGTCCAGGACGTTCATGTTCAGCCGCAGGCCATCGCCGTCCATCCCGGTAACCCTTCGTCGACCGTCCGTGCCCGATGAGTGCGCGCGCGGGCAATTACCCCGAACGCGCACTTTCACGCCTGCGACGGCGAAACCCCACAACCCGACCGCACCTCCACGCCCCGCCCACGGTGTAAGGAAGGGCCCCTTCCTGACGCCTCCGGGGCGGTTTCAAGGGGTCGTTGCAACGCGTTGGCTAGTCGGTGACGGCTAGGAGCTTAGCGAGGCGCTCGGCTGGGGTGTCCCAGCCGAGCGTTTT
>NZ_SLVT01000002.1:0-202940 GCF_004345505.1 Micromonospora sp. CNZ303
GACGTCCTCCATGCCATGCTCCGCGACAAGATCCCCTACCAACCACGCCCCACCAGACCAGTCCCCGCTTGACGAAACCCATAGGGACACCCCCCCCCGGGCGAGGCCCGGTGATCAAGAAGTTTGCGTCAGGGAACGTGCCTCTCCAGGACGCAAACTTCTTGATCAACAAGGGCCGGCGACGGGGGCGCCGGTCGGGGGTGGGGGTGGGGGTGGGGGGGGTGGTGAGTCCAGGTCCGGGGTGGGGTCAGCGGCGGGGGCCCAGGGCGGCGTCCACGGCGCTGCCCAGGGCGGCCACGACGAGGCCAACGGAGGGGCGGACCACGGAGTCGTCCAGGCTGACGGTGCCGGAGAAGCCGGAGCCGCCGGCGATCTCCTCCAGCCGCTGCCGGGCCTCCCGCGCCGCGTCACCGCTCAGGCCGAGCGCCGGTTCCATCCGCAGCACCGCGACCAGGGTGGCCAGGGCCGCCGTCCGCTCGTCGGGCAGCTCGCCGCTCGCCAGCGCCTCGGCGAGCCGGCGTCGGGTGTCCGCCTCGATGGCCGGGTCCACCGTCGGGTAGCGGTGCACGTGGATGAAGCCCAGCTCGGTCTCGTCGACGTCGCGCACCACGCCCTGGGCGCACAGGTCACCGAGGATCTTGTCGCGCAGGCCGTGCCGCAGCCGCTGCACCCAGGACGAGGGGCTGTGCGGCGTGTCGGCGGCCATGCGGGCGAGGACCCCGTCGACGAGCGGCTCGCCGGTGGGCGTCGGGTCGGCCACCGTCAGGGACCCCTCGGAGTACACGATCCGCCCGGCCAGGGCCAGTTCGATCAGCACCGCGGCGGCCATCCCCAGGTCGAGGCTGATCCGCGGCATGGTCGCCTTGCCGGTCTCGTCGTCGTACGCGAGGAGAAGCAGCTCTTCGGCGAGAGCAACACCAGTCATGGCCGGACACGCTAGCGGGTGTGGGCACCCCCGCGCACCAACTCGACGTCGATGGCGCGCCGGCCGCACCCGTGCTCCGCACCGCCCCGGCACGCCGGGGCGGTCGGGCCCCGTGTCCCGACCGTCCCGGCGCGCGCCGGAAGGTGGTCAGCTCACCGTGTCGGTGCGCCGGGCGTCGAGCAGAAGCTCGTAGTGCAGCACGCGGCGCTTCGGGGCCGTCTCCAGATATTCGTGCGCGAGCAGCTCACCGGTCGCCGGGTGGAAGACCAGCAGCATCTGCGCCCGCTGCGGCTGCTGCCCGGCCGGTGGTACGAGGTCGGCGGTGACGGCCACGCCCTGGCGGCCGGCCCGGTCGACGACCCGGCCGTGCCACTCGAAGCCGGGCTTCCCGGCCAGGATGGTGAGCAGGTCGGCCCGGGTCCGCCGCGGCACCAGGTAGCTGCTGTACAGGTGGTACACCCGCATCGCCAGCTCGCCCGCCGGCTTTCCGGTGCCGAGCCAGCGCGCGAGTTCCGCCCGGTCGGCCGGCAGCCGGCCGCCCACCGGGTCCGGCGGGATCTCCCGGATCCCGCGCGGCGGCCTGCTGGCCGAGGGGTCGGCAGCCGTCGACCGTAGCCGGGTCGACCAGTACTCGCGGGACGCCTCGTCGGGGTACTCGACGCCCAGGGGCTCGACGTCCTGCCAGCGGCGACCGTCGTCCGCCGCCCACTCGCGGCGTTCGTGCACGTAGCTCATCCTGTGCCCCTCGGACGACGTCAACGTCGGGCTGCCCCAGGACTTGCCGTGCCGGTAGGCGTAGCGGCCGGCGGTACGGTCGGGCGGGGCGTCCACCAGGCGGGCGGCGAGCGCCCGCAGGTGCCGCCCGGCCGGTTCGCCCGCGACGACCTCGTAGGCCACCGGCTTGAGCACGGTGCCGGCGACCGGCTGCGCCGGCTCCGCCGGGGTGGCCGTCCCGTCCCGCAGCACCTGGGCCACCCCGGCGGAGCCGAGCACGGCCAGCGTGGCGACCGCGCCGACGAACACGGTGCGCCGGGACGCGCCCCGGCGCACCGGCCCGGCCGGGGCCGCGGTCGCGTCCTGCGCGCGGAGGATCAGGTCGTGGGCGGTGCGGGGCGACGGGGGTACGACGACGTCGCGCGCCGGGTCGGCCGGGCCCAGGAGCTCCCGGACCCGCTGCGTGGTGTGCATGCTGCTCCTCTCAGACGTGGGCGGACGCCGGGCGGGTGCCGCGGGCGGGGATGGGGGTGGTCAGCGCGGAGCGCAGTCGGCGCCGGGCCCGGAAGAGCCGCACGGCGGCGGCGGACCGGGTGCAGCCCAGGGCGACGGCGGCGTCGCCGACGCTCAGGTCCTCCCAGCCGACCAGCCGGAGGATCTCCTGGTCGGCCTCGGGGAGCGCGCGCAGCGCCCGGTGCAGGTCGAGCACCGGCGCGACGGCGTCGGGCTCGACGATCCGCGCCGGCACGTGGTCCGCCTCGGCGAGCGGGAGCAGGCTGGGTCCGCCCTGCCGGGACCGCCACCGGTTCGCCACCACGTGCCGCGCCACGGCGTAGAGCCAGGGCAGGGCGTGTTCGGGCACCTCGCCGCGCCGTCGCCAGACGACGACGAAGACGTCCTGGGCGAGTTCGGCCGCCGCGTCGGCGTCGGGCAGCCGACGCAGGCCGTATCGGACGATGTCCGGGTAGTGCGCGGCGTAGAGGCTGGTGAACCAGTCCTCGCCCCGCTCACCCACGGGTTCCACCATGGATCTCCCGACCGCAGTTCCTGACAGGGACACCAGGTATGTGTCGCGGACGGGGCGGATCGTTACCGGCGACCGGGCGCGGGATCTCCGGCCGGTGCGGGCGGCCTGCCGGCCGGAGCGGAAGAGCCCAGGATGCGAACGGCCTCCCGCAACTCGGCGGGAGGCCGTGACGTGCCGGCGCCGGCTAGAAGCGGGGCATGCCACCGAACTGGCGGTCGCCGGCGTCGCCGAGCCCCGGCACGATGAACATGCGGTCGTTCAGCCCCTCGTCGATCGAGGCGGTGACGAGGCGCAGCGGCAGGCCGGAGCGTTCCAGCCGCTCGATGCCGACGGGCGCGGCGAGCACGCAGAGCACGGTGATGTCGGTGCAGCCCCGGTCGGCCAGCAGCCGGCAGCAGTGCTCCAGCGAGCCGCCGGTGGCGAGCATCGGGTCGAGCACCAGCACCGGCAGGCCGCTCAGGTCGCGCGGCAGCGACTCCATGTAGGCGCGCGGCTCGTACGTCTCCTCGTCCCGGGCCAGGCCGACGAAGCCCATCGAGGACTCCGGCAGCAGGCCGAGCGCGGCGTCGGCCATGCCCAGGCCGGCCCGCAGCACCGGTACGAGCAGCGGCGGGTTGGCCAGCCGGGTGCCCTCGGTGCCGGTGACGGGGGTCTGCACCGGGTACTTCTCGACGGGGAAGGAGCGCGCGGCCTCGTACACCAGCATGGTGGTGAGTTCGTGCAGCGCCGCCCGGAACGAGGAGGAGTCGGTGCGCGCGTCCCGCATGGCGGTCAGCCGCGACTGGGCGAGCGGATGGTCAATGACGTGTACGTCCACGATCGCTCAACCTACCGGTCCACCCGTCCCGGCACTGCGCGTGCGGCCGGACCGGCGACCTCGCTCACCACCGTGCCGACGGCGGCACGGTGACCAAGATCACTGTCGGGCCGGGTGCGTAGACTTCGGGGCATGACGGCGACAGCGACGTCGGCCCGGTCGGAGCTCTCCGAGTTGGGACGATCCGAGACCGCTCTGCGGACCTTCCTGCACGGCCTGCCCGGCGTGGACCAGGTCGGCGCGGAGCAGCGGGCGGCACAGCTCGGCACCCGCTCCATCAAGACCACCGCCAAGGCCCAGGCCATCGACCTGGCGATCCGGATGGTCGACCTGACCACCCTCGAAGGGGCGGACACCCCGGGCAAGGTGCGGGCCCTCGCGGCCAAGGCGCTGCGCCCCGACCCGGCCGACCCGTCCTGCCCGCACGTGGGCGCGGTCTGCGTCTACCCGGCGATGGTGCCGCACGTGGCCGAGGTGCTGCGTGGTTCGGGCGTGCACCTGGCCAGCGTGGCGACCGCCTTCCCGTCGGGCCAGGCCCCGCTGGAGGTCAAGCTCGCCGACACCCGGGCCGCCGTGTCGGCCGGCGCCGACGAGATCGACATGGTGATCAACCGGGGCGCCTTCCTCGCCGGCCGTTACCAGGAGGTCTACGACGAGATCGTGGCCACCAAGGAGGCCTGCGGCGACGCGCACCTCAAGGTCATCCTGGAGACCGGCGAGCTGGCCACGTACGACAACGTGCGGCGCGCCTCCTGGTTGGCGATGCTGGCCGGCGGCGACTTCATCAAGACCTCCACCGGCAAGGTCCCGGTCGCGGCCACCCCGCCGGTGACCCTGGTGATGCTGGAGGCCGTCCGCGACTTCCGGGCCGCCACCGGCCGGCAGGTCGGCGTGAAGCCGGCCGGCGGCATCAAGACCACCAAGGACGCCATCAAGTACCTGGTGATGGTCAACGAGACCGTCGGCGCGGACTGGCTGGACCCGGACTGGTTCCGGTTCGGCGCCTCCAGCCTGCTCAACGACCTGCTCATGCAGCGCACCAAGCTGACGACCGGCACCTACTCCGGTCCCGACTACTTCACCCTGGACTGAGAGCCGATGTTCGAATACGCACCCGCCCCCGAGTCCCGCTCGGTGGTGGACCTCAAAGCCTCCTACGGGCTCTTCGTCGACGGGGAGTTCGTGGACCCCACCGACGGCGGCACGTTCAAGACGGTCAACCCGGCCTCCGAGGAGGTGCTCGCCGAGGTCGCCGAGGCCGGCGCGCAGGACGTGGACCGCGCCGTCCGCGCCGCCCGCCAGGCCTACGAGAAGGTCTGGGGCCCGATGCCGGGCCGGGACCGGGCGAAGTACCTCTTCCGGATCGCCCGGATCCTCCAGGAGCGCTCCCGCGAGCTGGCCGTGCTGGAGTCGCTCGACAACGGCAAGCCGATCAAGGAGTCCCGCGACGTCGACCTGCCCCTGGTCGCCGCGCACTTCTTCTACTACGCCGGCTGGGCCGACAAGCTGGAACACGCGGGCTTCGGCGCGAACCCGCGCCCGCTGGGCGTGGCCGCGCAGGTCATCCCGTGGAACTTCCCGCTGCTGATGCTGGCGTGGAAGATCGCCCCGGCGCTGGCCGCCGGCAACACGGTGGTGCTGAAGCCGGCCGAGACGACGCCGCTGACGGCGCTGCTCTTCGCCGAGATCTGCCAGCAGGCCGACCTGCCCGCCGGCGTGGTCAACATCGTCACGGGCGCCGGCGAGACCGGCCGGGCGCTGGTCGAGCACCAGGGCGTGGACAAGGTCGCCTTCACCGGTTCCACCGAGGTGGGGCGGGCCATCGCCCGCTCGGTCGCCGGCACGCGCAAGAAGCTCACCCTGGAGCTGGGCGGCAAGGCGGCCAACATCGTCTTCGACGACGCCCCCGTCGACCAGGCGGTCGAGGGGATCGTCAACGGGATCTTCTTCAACCAGGGGCACGTCTGCTGCGCCGGCTCCCGGCTGCTGATCCAGGAGAACGTCGCCGACCGGGTGCTGGAGTCGCTGAAGCGGCGGATGGCCCAGCTGCGCGTCGGCGACCCGCTGGACAAGAACACCGACATCGGCGCGATCAACTCGGCCGCGCAGCTCGCGCGGATCCGGGAGCTCTCCGACGCCGGGTCCGCCGAGGGCGCCGAGCGCTGGTCGCCGCCGTGCGAGCTGCCGGAGCGCGGCTTCTGGTTCGCGCCGACGATCTTCACCGGGGTCACCCAGGCGCACCGGATCGCCCGCGAGGAGATCTTCGGCCCGGTGCTGTCCGTGCTGACGTTCCGCACCCCGGCCGAGGCCGTCGAGAAGGCCAACAACACGCCGTACGGGCTGTCGGCCGGGATCTGGACCGACAAGGGCTCCCGGATCCTGTGGATGGCCGACCGGCTGCGCGCCGGCGTCGTCTGGGCCAACACGTTCAACAAGTTCGACCCCACCTCGCCCTTCGGCGGCTACAAGGAGTCGGGCTACGGTCGCGAGGGCGGCCGGCACGGGCTGGAGGGCTACCTCAATGTCTGAGCGGGTCGCGGTACGTAAGACGTACAAGCTCTTCATCGGCGGGAAGTTCCCGCGCAGCGAGTCGGGACGGTCGTATCTCGTGCAGGACGCCAACGTTTCCCTCGCCTCCCGCAAGGACGCGCGGGACGCCGTGGTCGCCGCCCGCGCCGCCGTGAAGGGCTGGGCCGGGGCGACCGCGTACAACCGGGGTCAGATCCTCTACCGGGTCGCCGAGATGCTGGAGGGCCGGCGCGAGCAGTTCGTCGCCCTCGGCGTGCCCGGCGACGAGGTCGACGCGGCCGTGGACCGCTGGGTCTGGTACGCCGGCTGGTCCGACAAGCTCCCCCAGGTCTACGGCGGCGCCAACCCGGTCGCCGGGCCGTACTTCAACCTGTCGGCGCCCGAGCCGACCGGCGTGGTGGCCGTGGTCGCCCCCGAGTCCCCGGCGCTGCTCGGCCTGGTCAGCGTGATCGCCCCGGCGATCGTCACCGGCAACACCGTGGTCGTGGCGACCTCGCCGACGCAGCCCCTGGCGGCCGTGACCCTGGCGGAGGTGCTCGCCACCTCCGACCTGCCCGGCGGCGTGGTCAACCTGCTCACCGGCCGGATCGCCGAGACCGTGCCGGCGCTGGCCGCCCACATGGACGTCAACGCCATCGACCTGACCGGGGTGGCCGACGCCGAGCTGGCGACGGAGCTGGAGGTCAAGGCGGCGCAGAACCTCAAGCGGGTGCTCCGGCCGGCCCCGGCCGACCACGACTGGTCCGCCGACCCCGGCCTCACCCGGATGACCACGCTGCTGGAGACGAAGACGGTCTGGCACCCCAAGGGGGTGTGAGGTCGCGGCCGGCCTCTGGGGTTTCGGGGGGAGCCCACCCGCTCCGGGCGGTCAGGCTTGATCCCTCCGCGGGTGGGCTCCCCCCGAAACCCTCCCCGGCCAGGTCCGCGGGAAGGGGCAGCTCTGGTGTACCGCCTCGGGAGGAGTCGGCTCTGGTGTGCTGCCCCGGGTGGGTTCAGCGGCCGGGGGTGCTGCCCCGGGTGGGTTCGGCCGGGGGTGTTGCGTCGGGTGGGGTGAGCGCTCGGGAGTTGCCTTGGTGGGGTGGTCCGGTGTGCGGGGCGGGGTGGGTCTACTACGGGGGGTAGGATTGCGGCGTGACTCGGCTTGGTGATCTCGAACGTGCGGTGATGGACGTCTTGTGGGACTCGGTCCCGGGCACGTCGGACGGGATCACCGTGCGCGAGGTGGCCGACGCGCTGGACGGCCGCGAACTGGCGTACACGACGGTGATGACCGTGCTGGACCGGCTGGCCGGCAAGGGCATGGTGCAGCGCGAGCGGGAGGGGCGGGCCTGGCGTTACCGGGCCGCCGCCAGCCGGGAGGCGTACATCGCCCAGCTCATGCTCGACGCCCTCGACCTCGGCGGCAGCCGGGACGCCGCGCTGGTGCGCTTCGCCCGATCGGTGACCGGCACCGAGGCCGAGGTGCTGCGCGCCGCCCTCGGGGCCGAGGCCGAAGGGGCCGGGCACGACGGGGGCGCGCTGACCGACCGGGTCGAGGCGCCGTCGGCCGACGGCGTGGCGCCCCGGACCGGCAAGGCAGCGGACAGGTAGGGCGGCGGTCGTGGCGTACGCCCTGCACTTCGCCGCGTCGATGCTGGCCTGCTGGCTGACCGCGCAGGTGCTGTCCCGCTCCACCTGGACGTGGCGCAGCCCCCGGGTCGCGATCGTCTGCTGGCAGGCGGTCGGGCTGGCCCTCGGGCTCTCCGCCATGGGCGTGCCGATGGCACTGGGCCTGTCCGCCTACGACCGTCCGACCGGCAGCGCGCTGATCGCCCTCGCCACCGACCTCGCCCACGGCACCCTGCCCGTCGGGCTGGGCGCGCCGCACCTGGCCGCCGTCGGGGTGGGCTTCGGCATCGGCGCGGTGCTGCTGACCACGACCGTCCGCAGCATCCACGGCACCGTACGCGCCCAGCGCCGGCACCGGGACCTGCTCGCGCTGGTCGCCCGCCGGGATCCGACGGTGCCCGGGGCGCTGGTGCTGGACCATCCGAGCGCGGCGGCGTACTGCCTGCCCGGGATGAAGCCCCGGGTGGTGGTCAGCGCGGGCACGCTCGACCTGCTGGACAGCGCCGAGTTGGCGGCCGTGCTCGCCCACGAGCGGGCGCACGCCCAGGAACGGCACGACCTGGTGCTGCTGCCGTTCACCGCGCTCAGCCGGGCGCTGCCCTGGTTCGCCTGGGTCCGCGAGGCGCACGACCGGGTCGCCCTGCTGGTCGAGATGCGGGCCGACGACAAGGCCCGCGAGGCGCACGCCGACGCCCCGCTGGCCGGTGCGCTGCGCCGGTTCGCCGCGGCCGGCAACCGGGTGACTCCGGCCGGCACGCTCGGCCTGGGCGACCGGGATCTCGACGTCCGCGTGCAGCGGCTCCTGGTCGCCGACCGGCCGCCCCGGCTGCTCGGGGCCGCCGCGCTGACCGTGGCGACCAACGTGGCCGCCCTGCCGGTCTCCCTCTTCCTGAACTGACCGGGCCCGGCCCGCCCCGCGCCGCCCGCTTCCCCCGGCGGCACCCGGGGACCGCCGGCGTGCTCCCGCGCAGGTGGAGTTACCGCCGCGTGGATCGCCGCCGGACATGCTGGGACCGGACCGCCCGCGTACGCGAAACCGCCCGGCGCCCCGCCCTCCCCCACGGCTACTACAAAACGTCGTAGCATCGTCTACGACGGGCCATAGTAGTTATGCGTAGGGAATCTACGTGTAGGCTCGCTACGACAAGTGAGCCAACCGTACGGAGAGCCGGCCATGGACACCCTGCTCCTCGCCCGCCTGCAGTTCGCCACCACCACCTCGATCCATTTCCTCTTCGTGGCGGTGACCCTCGGCCTCGTGACTCTGCTGGTCGGTCTCCAGACCGCCTGGGTGATCACCAACAAGCCGGTCTACGAACGGCTGACCCGCTACTGGGGCCAGCTCTACGTGATCAACTACGTGCTCGGCATCGCCACCGGCATCGTGATGGAGTTCCAGTTCGGGCTGAACTGGAGCGGCCTGTCGCGCTACGTCGGCAACGTCTTCGGCGCGCCGCTGGCCATCGAGACGCTCGTCGCGTTCTTCCTGGAGTCGACGTTCCTCGGCATGTGGATCTTCGGCTGGCACCGGCTGCGTCGGGGCGTCCACCTCGCCCTGCTCTGGGGCGTCGCGATCACCGCGTACGCCTCGGCGTTCTGGATCATGGTGGCGAACTCCTGGTTGCAGAACCCGGTCGGCTACGAGGTACGCGACGGGGTCGCGCATCTCACCGACTTCTCCGCGCTGCTGGACAACCCCACCTTCCGGATGGCCCTCGGGCACGTCGTCACGGCGGCGCTGCTCATCGGCGGAATGCTGATGGCGGCGGTCAGCGCGTGGCACCTGGTCCGGCGCACCACCGACTTCGCGCTGCACCGCAAGGGGCTGCGGATCGGCCTGATCACCTCGGCGGTGGCCATCTTCTTCGTGCAGGGCTTCGGCTTCGCCCAGTTCTTCGCGATCGGGGACGTGCAGCCCACCAAGTTCGGCGACGACCCCGCCGCCGCGCCGCTGATCGCCGAGTGGACCGCCCGGTTCGGGCCCGGCGACTACACGCCGCCGGCCCTCGCCGACGTCGGCCTCGGTTTCATGATCCTGATCGGTTTCACCCTCGGCCTGCTCTGGCTGATGCTCCCGCTGCTCTGGCGGGACTGGGTGATCCGGCTGCGCGTCCCGCTGTGGATCCTCCAGTTCGCCCTGCCGCTGCCGTTCGTCGCGGTCATCCTCGGCTGGATCGCCCGCGAGGTCGGCCGCCAGCCCTGGGCCGCGTACGGGCTCCTGCCCGTGGACCAGGCGGTGTCGCCGGTCAGCCCCTGGCTGATGCTCACCTCGCTGATCGGCTTCAGCCTGCTGCTCGGCGCGCTCGCCGTCACCAACTGGGTGCTGCTGGCCCGGCACGCCGCCCGGGGCGCGCACGACCCGGCCCTGGGCCGGCAACCGGACCAGCCGCCGGCCGACCCCCACCCCGAGCCCGCCTTCGCCTGAGGAGACGACCGTGGAACTCGCCTGGTACGCCCTGCTCGGGCTCTTCTTCGCCGTCTACCTGGTGCTCGGCGGCTACGACTACGGCGTCGGCCTGCTGCTGGCCCGGGGCACCGACCCCGCCCGCCGCCGCGCCGCGCTCAACGCGGTCGGCCCGTTCTTCCTCGGCAACGAGGTCTGGCTGGTGGCCGCCGTCGGCATCCTGTTCGGCGCCTTCCCCGTGCTGGAGGGGGAACTGCTCTCCGGCTTCTACCCGGCGGTGCTCGCCGCGTTGACCGGGGTGGTCCTGGTGACCGCCGGGGTGCAGCTGCGCAGCCGCCCCGACGGGCAGCGGGCCCGCGCCTTTTGGGACCGGATCGTGGTCGTCGGCAGCGTGCTCGCCGCGCTCGGCTGGGGTGCCGTGCTGGCCGGGCTGCTCCAGGGCGTACCGCTGCACGCCGACGGCCACGTCGCCGGGGTGACCCACCTCTTCACCCCGTTCGTGGCCGCCGCCGGGCTCGCCGTCGTCGCGCTGGTCGCGCTGCACGGTGCGACCTTCCTCACGCTCCGGCTGCCCGCCGCCGACGCCGCGCCGGTCGGGCGACTGGCCGCCCGGCTCGTCCCGGTGGCGCTCACCACCGTCGGCGCGGCCGCCGTCCTCGGCCTGCTCTCCGCCGACGTACGCGCCGCCGCACGGCAGCCGGTGGTGGGCGTACTGCTGCTGTCTTTGCTGGTCGCGGCGCTGCTGACGGCCCGGGCGGCGCTCGCCCGGCGGCGGCCGGGGCTGGCCTTCGCCGCCACCTGCGCGTCCCTGGCGCTGCCGGTGGCGCTGGCCGGCGCGACCATCTGGCCCTACGCGCTCGTCTCCACGGTCGACCCGGGCGCGTCACTGACCGTGGCCGACGCGGCGGCGAGCACCCCCACGCTGCGGCTGCTGAGCTGGCTGACGCTGCCGCTCCTGCCGGCCCTACTAGGCTTTCAGGCGATGTGCTGGTGGGTGTTCCGGGGACGGACCGACGGCAGGGCACCGGTGTACTGGTGAACCGCCGTCCCTTCGACCCGCGTCTGCTGCGCCGGGTCCCGGGGGCCCGGCGCGACCTCGCCGTGCTCGCGCTGCTCGGCGTGCTGGCCGCGGGGCTGGTCGTCGCGCAGGCCACGGCGCTGGCCGCGCTGCTGGCGACCGCGTTCGAAGGGCGGCTCGACCGGCCCGCGCTGGCCGGCTTCGCCGCCGCGGTGGCCGCCCGCTCGCTGTTGGTCTGGGCGCAGGGCACGGTGTCGGCGCGGGTCGCGGCGACGGTCAAGGCGGCGCTGCGGGCCGACCTGCTCGGGGCGGTCGGGCGGCACGGCCCCGGCTGGGTGGCGGGACAGCGCGCCGGGCAGCTCGCCACGCTGACCGGGCGCGGGCTGGACGCGCTCGACGCGTACTTCACCGGCTACCTGCCGCAGCTGGTGCTCAGCGTCACCGTGCCGCTCGCCGTACTGGCCCGGATCTTCCTCGCCGACTGGAGTTCGGCGCTGATCATCGCGGTCACCCTGCCGCTGATCCCGATCTTCGGCGCGCTGCTCGGCTGGCAGGCGCAGGCCGCCACCGAGCGGCAGTGGCGGCGGCTCTCCCTGCTCGGCGGGCACTTCCTCGACATGGTCGCCGGCCTGCCCACGCTGCGCGCGTTCGGCCGGGCCCGGGCGCAGACCGACGTGGTCCGCCGGATGGCCGACGGCCACCGGGTCGCGACCATGAAGACGCTGCGGATCGCGTTCCTGTCCGCCCTGGTGCTGGAGCTGGTGGCCACCCTCTCGGTGGCGCTGGTCGCCGTGCCGGTCGGCGTGCGGCTGCTCGGCGGCGGGCTGACCCTCCAGACCACGCTGCTGGTGCTGCTGCTCACCCCGGAGGCGTACCTGCCGCTGCGGGCGGCCGGCGCCCGGTTCCACGCCAGCATGGAGGGGCTCACAGCGCTGGACGAGGCGCTGACCCTGTCGGCCGCCGCGCCCGCGCCGGCGCGCGACGCGGGTGCGGCCGTTCCCGACGGCCGCGGCGAGATCCGGTTCGAGGCGGTGACCGTGGCGTACGAGCGGACCACCGCCCTGCGCGACGTCACGCTGACCATCCGGCCCGGCGAGCGCGTCGCCGTGATCGGGCCGAGCGGCGCCGGCAAGAGCACCCTGCTCGGCCTGCTGCTCGGCTTCGTCACCCCGACCGCCGGCCGGGTCACCGTGGGCGGGGTGGACCTGGCCGACGCCGACGCCGACGGCTGGCGCCGCCAGGTGGCCTGGGTGCCGCAGCGGGCCCACCTCTTCGCCGCCCCGCTGGCCGACAACATCCGGCTCGGCGCGCCGGACACCCCGGATGCCGCGCTCGCCACGGCGGTCCACGACGCCGCCCTGGACGACGTGGTCGCCGGGCTGCCCGACGGGCTCGCCACCGTCCTCGGCGAACGCGGGCACGGCCTGTCCAGCGGGCAGCGGCAGCGGGTCGCGCTGGCCCGCGCGTTCCTGCGGGACGCGCCCGTGGTGCTGCTCGACGAGCCGACGGCCCGGCTGGACACCGCCGCCGAGGCCGTCGTCCTCGACGCCACCCGCCGGCTGGTGGCCGGGCGGACGGCGCTGCTGGTGGCGCACCGGCCGGCGCTGCTCGCCGACGCGGACCGGATCCTGCGCATCGAGGACGGCCGGGTCACCGAGCTGACGCCCACGGCGGCCGGGGAGGCCACCCGATGACCGACGAGCGGCCCCCCACCGACGGCCGACCCACCCACGCGCCCGGCGCCGCCGCCGACGGCCGACTCACCCGCGCACCGGGTGGTGCCGCCGACGGCCGACTCACCCGCGCACCGGGTGGTGCCGCCGCCGACGCCCGACCCAGCGCGCGGCCCACCCGCACACCCGGCGCCGCCGCCGACGCCCGGACCGGGCCGGGGCGGGCCGGCTCCGCCGAGCGGGCCGTGCTGCGGCTGGCCCGCCCGTACCTGAACCGGCTCCTCGGCGCGGGGCTGCTCGCCGCCGCCACCGAGTTCGCCGGCCTCGCCCTGATGGCCACCGCGACCTGGCTGCTGATGAGCGCCGCCGGCCAGCCCCCGCTGGACCGCCTCACCGTGGCGATCGTGGCGGTCCGGGCGCTGGCGATCAGCCGGGGCGTGCTCCGCTACACCGAACGGCTCGCCGGGCACGACGCCGTGCTGCGGCTGATCACCGACGTCCGGGCCCGGGTCTTCGGCACCCTCGCCGCCCGCCCGACGGCCCGGCAGCGCTCCGGCGACGCGCTGAGCCGGCTCGTCTCCGACGTGGAGGCCGTCCAGGACCTGCTGCTGCGGGTGCTGGTGCCGGCCTCGGCGGCGGCGCTGGTCAGCGTGCTCGCGGTCGGCGGGGCGGCGCTGATGTCGCCGGCCGCCGCCGGGGTGCTCGCCGTCGGGCTGCTGGTCGCCGGGGTGGCGCTGCCCGCCCTGGCCACCGCGCTGACCCGGCGCGCCGCCGCCGAGCTGGCGCCGCTGCGCGGCGCCCTCGCCACCGACGCGGTCGACCTCACCCACGGCGCCGCCGACCTGGCCGCGTTCGGCGCCACCGGGCACGCGCTGGAGTCGGCCGGGGCACGGGCCCGGCGGCTGGCCCGGTTGGAGCGGCGGCTCGCCGCCACGGGCTTCGCGGTCGACGCGGCGGGGGTGCTCGTGGCCGGGCTGACCGCCGGCGCGGTGGTGCTCGCCGCGCTCGCCGACGACGTGGACGGGGTGCTCGTCGGCGTGCTGGCGGTCGGCACGCTCGCCGCCGTGGAGATCGCGCTGGCGCTGGTCGGGGCCGCCCGGCAGTGGACCCAGCTGCGGACCGGCCTGACCCGGGTCGCCGCCCTGCTGGACGCCCCGGCCGGTCCGGCCACCTCCGGCGGCGCCGAGGTCGGCCCAGGGCCATACGACGTCCGGTTCGAGGAGGTCACCGTCCGGTACCGGGAGGGCGCCCCGCCCGCCCTGGACGGGTTCAGCCTGGACCTGCCGCCCGGTCGCCGGGTCGCGGTGGTCGGGCCCAGCGGCGCGGGCAAGAGCACGCTGGCCGCCGTCCTCACCGGCGCGGTGCGCCCCGCGCACGGCCGGGTCACCCTCGACGGGCGCGGGCTGTCGGCGTACCGGGCCGAGGAACTGCCCCGCGCCGTCGGCGGACTGCTCGCCGAGGCGTACGTCTTCCACGCCTCCGTACGGGAGAACCTGCTGCTCGGGCGGCCCGCCGCCGACGAGGAGGAGCTGGCGGCGGCGACCGCGGCGGCCGGGCTGCTGGACTGGGTGCACGAGCAGCCCGACGGCTGGGACACCGTGGTCGGCGAGGAGGGCGGCCAGCTCTCCGGCGGCCAGCGGCAGCGGCTCGCGCTGGCCCGGGCGCTGCTCGCGGCGCCGGGAGTGCTGGTGCTCGACGAGCCGACCGAGGGGCTCGATCCCGCCGCCGCCGACGCGGTGCTCGCCTCCACGCTGGCGGCCACCCCGGCCGGGCACTCCGTGCTGCTGATCAGTCACCGGCTCAGCGGGCTCGCCGACCTGGACGAGATCGTGGTGCTGGACGCCGGGCGGGTGGCCCAGCGCGGCCGGCACGCCGACCTGGTCGCCGCCCCCGGCTGGTACCGGGACCAGTGGCTGATCCAGGAGGCGGCCGAACGCGGGTACCTGGCGCTGCGCCCCTGACCTCCGGCCGGCCCGACCCGCCCGTCGGCTCCGGGTCGGGCCAGGGTTTGTCCCCGACGACGTCCGGCGGCGACCCGTGACAGGGTGGGGCCATGCGGGGCGAGGACGACGCGACGACGGTGGAGGAACGGCTGCGGGAGCTGGGCGCGCACCTGCGGGGGCCGCGCCGGCTCAAGTCCGACCTGCTGACCGAGGCACGGCACGGGCTGCTGGACGCCGTCGAGGCGTACCGGGCCGACGGGATGCCGGCGACGGAGGCGCAGCGCCGGGCGGTGGCCGAGTTCGGCTCGCCGGCGCAGCTCGCCCCGGCCTACCAGGCGGAGCTGGCGGCGGGCGCGCTGCGCGGGCTGTCGCTGCGGGTCATCGCGCTCGCCACGGTCGCGTTCGTCGGCGGCGACCTCACCTGGCAGGGGTCGAGCTGGGGCGGCTCCCCGCCGCCGGCCGCCTACCAGCTGCTGTCCGCGTCGGTGGGCTGGATCTGGGCGGCGGCGTTCGCGCTGGCCGCGACAGGGCTGCTGCGGGCCGGCCGGGCGGCGCTGCGCGGCGGCGCCGACCGGGCGGTGGGGGCGGCCCTCGTCGGGGTCCTCGCCCTCGGCGTACTGACCGGCTCGGCACTCTTCGCGTGGTCGATCGGCCTCTGGGACGACGCGCTCACCTGGCCGCCCATGATCATCGGCACGGCGGTGGCCGCCGCCGGCTACCTCTGGCTCGGCCGGGCCGCCCGCACCTGGCTGCTCGCCGCCCGCTGATCCCGGCCACGGATCGGGCGCTCCGCCCGGGTCAGGGTCTGCCGCCCGTTCCGCGCGACGGAGGACGGACGAGGGACACCGGCCTGTCGCGCTGGCCGGCGCCCGTCAGGCCGGCGTCGCCGGCGGGGTGTCGGTGTCGAGGAACCGGCCGACGATGGAGCGGAACTCGCGCCACCCGGACCGCTCGCCGGCCAGCGCCCGCCGGCCCTCGTCGGTGAGTTGGTACGTCCGCCGCTCCCGCCCGTTGACGGTGCTCCAGGTGCTGGCCACGTGGCCGGCCCGCTCCAGCCGGCGCAGCGCGGGATAGATGGTGCCGGTCGGCAGGTCGAGCTGCCCGTCGCTGCGGTTGCGCAGCGCCTCGATGATCGCGTAGCCGTGCAGCGGACCCTGCTCGAGCACCGCGAGCAGCAGCGCGTCGAGGTGTCCGTGCAGCGCCTGGGCCTTCATGCGTAGCAACGCTACTTGTCGGCCGCCCGCTCCGCCACCGGGGTGCGGGCACCGGTCTCCCGGAGACGCCCACTAGGGTATGTGCCCAGAGTCACTCGCCGGCGGCGGACGCCGGCGGGCAACCCGAAGCACACGGAGGTCAGCGTGGCCCGCCAGTCGCCCCAACGGCCCGACGCCGACGAGCCCGAGCTCGACGACGCCGACGCCCCGGCCGAGTCCGGCACCGCAACCGTCTCGGCCGAGGCCGCCCGCGCCCTCTGGGACGAGCTGCGGATCGACCCGGTGGAGATCGCGCTGCCCGCCGGCACGGGCTACACCCTGCGGGCCTACCGGCCGGCGCGGGAACTGACCCCGACCGACGTCACCGAGCGCGACCAGGACGACCCGTTCCTGGCCCGCCGCCAGGTCACGGAGGAGGACGAGGATGACGACGACGAGGCCGTCGTCATCCTCGACGAGGAGGTCGCCCAGGAGTTCGCCGAGAGCGACGACGAGGAGGCCAAGGGCCGCCGCCGCGACGCGACCGACGACGAGGACGCCGAGACCGCCGCCGAGGACGACGAGGACGAGGCGGGCGACGAGGAGGTGCCGGTCTTCCTCACCCACCGTGGGAAGCTGCTGCTCTTCAAGACGCCCGAGTCGCTGGTCAGCTTCATCCGCTCCGGGGCGCCGAACGACCTGTCTCAACTGGACAGCTGGAATGAACTGTCCGAACGGGTGGAGCCGGCCGACATCGCGCCACTCGACGAGGACGTCTACGAGCTCGACCTGGTGGTCGAGAACCTCCGCGGCGGGCACGACACCTGGGACTGGACGCTGCTCATCGAGGCCGGCGAGGTGGCCCGCGACCTGGCGTACGCGCTGCGGCTGCCCGCGGTGCTGGACATGCTCTCCGCCGGCTCCAGCCTCGACGACCTGGACGAGGCGCTGCGTGCCTCGGTCGACGGCGGCGTCGGCGGGTTCTTCGGTCGGCGCCGACTGAGGAAAATCGGGGCACAAACCGCAAGTCTGGGTTGGCGCACCATTGTCGGGAAGATCTCTGCGACCGTGGACTGGCGCGACTGACCCTTTACGGGGAGCATCAGTCTCTGGCAGTGAAAGCCTTGTGTCCCGGGAGGAGGACGACGCCGTGGCGCTCGTGCGCGTGTACTGCGGTCTGGCCTCGGCGGATCCGGCCGACCGACCGGTCTCGGCCGGTTCGACGCTGACGTCCGCTGTGGTCGACGACGCAGGCCGTCTGCTGCATGTCTGCGAGATCGGCGACGACCCCGCTGGCTACGCCCAGCTGGTCGCGCTGCTCGTGGAGCGGTCGGGCGGGCCGAGCGGTGCGGCCATCGCCGCCGACAGCGACGACCACACGGTCACCTCGCTGCTCAGCGCCGCCGGGCGTCCACTGGCGATCGCCGACGACGACTCCGTCGACGACTTCGCCGAGCGCTTCGCCGACGACGACTCCCTGGAGGAGATGCAGTCGCCCCCGGCCGAGCGGCGCGCCGTCGGCCTGGCCCGCGCCCTGCAGGCCGGCGCCCTCTCCGCCGTCACCCTCCCGGCCCCCCGGGACCTCGCCGGCTACAAGCAGGTCCTCGCCGCGCACGCCGCCCTGGCCAGCGGCCGGCACTCCGCCGCCGTCGCGCTGCGGGAGGTGCTCCGCGAGCTCTACCCGGCCGCTTTGCGGGCGTACCCGGACCCGGCCGAGCCGGTCTCGCTGGCCGTGCTGGACGCCCTGCCCGAGCCCGGCATGCTGGGCGGCACCGTGGACCGCGGCGACGGCGCCCCGGCCTCCGCCGAGGCGGTCACGGCGCGGCTCGCCGCCGACGGGGTCGCCGACGCCGACGAGCTCACCTCAGCGGTGACCGCCCTGCGGGTGGCCATCAGCGAGACGCCCCGACGCGCCACCGTCAACCGCTCCCTCACCTCCGCCGTGGCGGAGACCGTGCGGCAGGCGGTCGCCTCCGTCCGGGCCTGCGACGCCGGCTGCCAGGCGCTGGTGGGCGCGCTCAACGACCGGGTCGGCACGCCCGCCACCCCGGCCCCCGGCCGCCGCGCCGCGATCCGGCACGGCGAACCGCTCGGCGACGCATCCGGCCTCGCCCCCACCGGCGGTGCCCTGCCCGGCCTCACCCCCACCGGCAACGGCCTGCGTGCCCTCCGGCCCGCCGAGCCCGAGCCCGCCCCGGGCGGTGGCCGCCGCAGCCGGCCCGAGCCCGCCTCCGGCCCGACGCCGCCCCCGGCCCCCCGGCCGCTCGGCCCGCCGCCGGTCGCACCGGCCCCCGTCAGCCCGCCGCCGGTCGCGCCGACGCCGGTGACGCCGGCCGCGGTCGCCGGTCCCCCGGTCTCCGCGCCCCCCACGCGCCCCGGGTCGCTGCCGAGCCGGATCGACGGCCCGACCAACCGCCCGGTGTCCGCGCCGCCGCCTCCGCCGCCGGGCATCACCCCCATCGCACCGGCGCAGCGGGGCACGGTGCCGCCGGCCGAGGCGGGAGAGCCGTTCCGCCCCACCCTGACCACGGCGGCGATCCAGAGCGCCCGCGCGGAGCGCCAGCGCACCGTGATCCCGCCCCGCCCGAAGACCAACGGCGAGCCGGCCACGCCGACGGGCGGCTTCAGCGCCACCGACCTCAGCGTTCCCGTGCCTACGCCACGCCCCGGCCAGGAACCCACCTCCCCGGCCGCCCGGGCGGAGTCCGCTCCGCCCGGCTCCCGGGCGAACTGGCCGCTGGTCAACAACCCGGAGGACCCGGCCGACAGTTCCGCCAAGAACCCGGTCGTCGGCTCCTACGGCGGGCGCGGCGTCGACGCCCCGACCGATCCGGGGTCGGAGCGCCGGGTCACCCCGCCCTGGCTGGCCGACGACCTGCCCCAGGAGCCGCCGGTGCTACGGCTGGTCGAGCCCCCGCCGCTGGCGGACCGCGCGCTGCGCGACGGAACGGGCCCGGCCGCCGACGCCCAGCCCGAGACGCCCCCGCTGCGGCTGGTCGACCGCGAGGAGGCCGCCCGCAGTGGCCGGCCCTCCCCCCGCGAGGAGCGGCCGCCGACCGAGTACCGGCCGGCGCCCCGCGACGAGCGACCGGCCGCCGACTACCGCCCGGCACTCCGCGACGAGCGGCCCGCCCTCCGCGACGAGCGACCGGCCCCCCGCGACGAGCGACCGGCGGCCGAGTACCGGCCGGCACCGCGTGACGAGCGGCCGGCGGCCGACTACCGCCCGGCGCCCCCGATGGAGCGCCGCCCGCCGCCCGTGTCCGACGAGGGCGACGGCGACCTGCTGATCTTCGCCCAGGCCAAGTCCGCCTGGTTCGTGGGGCACGACGACGAGTCCGACCTGGAGTGGTCGACCACGGCCGACACCGGCTGGCAGGCGGCCGAGCAGGCCGCCCGCCCGGCGGTCGGCGCCGAGACCCCGGCGGGGCTGCCGAAGCGGGTCCCCCAGGCCAACCTCGTCCCCGGCTCACCGCTGCGGGACGAGCGACCCCTGCGGATCGTCCGCGACGCGGCGAGCCTCGCCGAGAACACCACCGGCTACTTCCGCGGCTGGCGCCGTGGACAGGAGATCGGCGGGTTCGCGGTCGGCGGCCGACCCGGCCGGGAGGCCGCCGGCGGCTGGGACTTCACCCGTGACACGGGCGACCGCGACGACGATCGGGAATACGAGTACCGCTCCGCCGGCTACCGTTCCTGACCGCCGGGAAACCGCCTCCCACCTGCGTGTTCCTGCCCACACCCGGATAATTTGACGCCACGTCGCGGCGGCCGGGAGCATACCGGCGGAACAGCCGGCGGCAGGGGTCGTCGGGTGGGAAGGCGACTCATGGCGACATCGGCGAACGGCCCCTCCGTGTTCACCCGTCGGGGCCTGCTGGCCGCGACGGCCGGCACGCTCCTGCTCAGCGCCTGCGGGCGCGGCGAGGCGGGCGAGGGCGATCGCGCCACGGCGGTCGCCCCGGGTGGTCAGGAACTGCTGGTCGGGGTCAGCCTGGAGCTGACCGGTCCCGGCGCCGCGCTCGGCGTCCTCCAGCAGCGAGCGCTGGAGATCACCCTCGAATCGCTCAACGCCAACGGCGTGCCGATCGGCAACCTCCGCCGCGCCGTACGGCTGGAGGTGCGGGACAACGCCGGCAACCCCGCGCTGGCGGCCCGGCAGGCCACCGCACTGGCCCGAGACGGCGGCGTACACGCCCTGGTGGGCGGCACCATGGCCGAGACCTCGATGGCCCTGGCCGGGGTGGCGCAGATGGAACGGGTGCCGTTCCTCTCACTCGCCTTCGGCGACGGGATCGTGCTGCCGCTGGCGCAGCGGACGTACGTCTTCAAGATGACCCCGGACGCTGGCGACATGGCCCGTCGGCTCGCCCGGCTCATCGCCTCGCAGCGGCTCTCCCGGGTGGCGCTGCTGGCCGCGGACGGCCTGCACGGCGACTCCGGCGTACGGGCCATGACAGGTGCCCTGCGGACGGCCGGGGTGGCGCTGGGCACCGCCACCCGGCTGCCCCGCACCGGCGCGGACCTCCGCCGGGCGGCCCGCGCGGCGACGGCCTCGCGCCCCGACGGGGTGGTGGTGTGGGCGACCGCCCCGGACTCGGCCGCCGCGGTCGGGGCGCTGCGCCGGGCCGGCTACGACGGGCCGGTGTTCCTCGACGCGGGCGGGGTCGCCGAGCAGACCCTGGAGGGCGGGAACGCGGCCCTCCTGGAGGGCGCGTACGCCGTCAACCCGACCTCGCTCGGCGGGGCGATGCTCGCCAACACCACCATGTCGGCGCTGGACCGCAAGGAGTTCGTCTACCGCTACGTCCAGCTGCACGGCGGGTTCAGCGGCTTCGCCCCGTACGCGTCGGACGCGGTGCAGCTGATCGCCGACGCGGCGCGGCTGTCCACCAGCGTCGACCGTGGCCGGATCCGGGCGTTCCTGCAGAACCAGGTCACCGAGGGGATGGCGGGGATGTACTCCTTCACCCCCATCCGCCACGGCGGCATGGACCAGGGCTCGCTGGGCGTCTACACCGTCAGCGCGGGTGCCTGGACGCGGGTGTCCTGACCCCGCGTCACCTGGGCGCGGGCAGCGACGAGCGCCCGGTGGCGGCCGAGGCCGTCACCGGACGCGTCGCGATGATCAGGCCGGCGCCACGGCGCGCGAGCGCCGCATGGTCAGCACGTACTCGACCAGCGAGATCAGCACGTGCTTCGTCGACTCCCGGTTACGGGCGTCGCAGGCCACCACCGGCACGTCGCCGGGGATCGCGAGCGCATCCCGGACGTCCTGCGGGTCGTGGTACTGCATCCCGTCGAAGCAGTTGATGGCCACCAGGTACGGCAGCCGCCGGTGCTCGAAGAAGTCGATCGCCGCGAAGCAGTCGGCCAGCCGGCGGGTGTCCACCAGCACGACCGCGCCGATCGCACCTCGGACCAACTCGTCCCACATGAACCAGAACCGGGTCTGCCCCGGCGTACCGAACAGGTACAGGATCAGGTCACGGTCGATCGAGATGCGGCCGAAGTCCATCGCCACCGTGGTCGTCGTCTTGCCCGGCACCTGCCGGGTGTCGTCGACGCCCACGCCGGCGGAGGTCATGATGGCCTCGGTCGTCAGCGGCGTGATCTCCGAGACCGAGCCGACCAGCGTCGTCTTGCCGACGCCGAATCCACCGGCGATAACGATCTTCGCCGACGTCACGCGCCCACTCGGGGTCGGCGGGCGGTGCGACATGTCAGAGCCTGCGAAGTCCACTCAGCACCCTCTCCAGCAGTTCAGTGCCCACCGCGTCGTCCGAGTCGTCCAGAATGGTCGGCTCGTGGACCGCGACCAGGCCGTCCGTCGCCATGTCGGCGATGAGCACCCGGGCCACACCGAGCGGGAGCTGCATCCGCGCCGCGATCTCGGCGAGCGACTGCACACGTCCATCACACAGCGCAGCGATGTACTGGTGCTCGCGGCCCTGAGCGCCGTTGCCATTGGCAGCGGCGCGGCCGCGCACCGTCGTCTCGACGAGCGCCTCCAGCGCGATGTCGAGGCGGGGGCGGGTACGACCACGGGTAACGGCGTATGGACGGACCAACGCTCCGGTCGGTTCGTCACGATCGGCCATGTCGCCGCTCACCTCCCTCGCACCCGGCACCGGCTCCGGATGGAGCCGTCGTCGTTGTCGTTGTCACCCCGCCGACCTCACGGGTCAACGGGTCGTCAGCCCAGCATTCCCGCAGCCGCGCGTGGCTGCGGGGTCAACGCGTCGCCCACCCGGTCGACCAGCAGGGCCATCTCGTAGCCCACCTGTCCCACGTCGCTGCTGCGGGCGGCGAGCACCGCGAACGACGACCCGTCCGAGATGGACATCAGGAACAGGAAGCCATTGTCCATCTCCACCACTGTCTGCAGCACCGCGCCTCCCTCGAAGCAGCGGGCCGCGCCCTGGGTGAGGCTGACCAGGCCGGACGCGATCGCGGCCAGCTGATCGGCCCGGTCCCGCGGGAGGTCCCGTGACGACGCGAGGAGCAGTCCGTCCGCGGAGACGGCGACCGCGTGCGCGACACCGGGTACCCGGTCGGCGAAGTTGGCCAGCAGCCAACCGAGATCCTGCGTAGTTGTCATCGTTCTTGCTCCTTCTGCCCGCTCCCGGCCATCGGGCCTGAGCCAGACTGCGAGGATTGCTGCCCTCCCGGAGTCACCTCCGGGCTGGTCGGGTTGCTGTCCGACGGGTTCGTACGCCCCCGCTGCACGCCCCGATGGTAGGCCGAAAGCAGGCCTCGGACACCCTCCGGCGTACGCCGCTGCACCGAGGTGGTGGGCTTCTCCACCGCGCCGGGCACCAGCTGCGCCATCGGGGTGCGCTTGGGTAGACCGGTCGAGGTGGTCGCCGCGACGGGCACCTCGGTCGCCGCCGAGGCGGCACGCCACCCGTCGTCGGCCGCGGTCTGCCAACCCCCCTGTTGCGAGGAGCGGCGGTGACCGAAGCTGTCGGCGACGCCGGGGCGGGCACCCCCGTTGGCCGTCGGTCCGTTCTCGCGCGGCGCTCCTCCGGCCGCCGGAGTGTCTGCCATCGGTGCGTTACCTGTCGTCCCGGGTGGTGTCGGCTGCACGGCCCGACCGCCGGCGTCGACCCGGGCGAACTGCTGGGTCGGTGCACCGTTGGTCGGCGTCTTCTCGGCGGCCGGCGCCGCCTCCTCCGGCCCCGGGCGGCGGGTACGGAACCAGGCCGACTCGAGCTCCCGGAAGATCGGCAGCTCCATCGTCTCGTCCGCGTACCGCTGCGGGGTCTGGGCCGGCGGCGTTGTCGGCCGCGCCTGCGGGACGGCCGGTGCCGACCGCTCCGCCGGCGCGGGAGCCTGGGCCGCCGGGGTGGGCGCGCCGGAGCGCGGCACCCGCGGCAGTTCGGTCGTCATGTCCAGCGCGGCGGCCAGCCGCTCGGGCACCGGCGGGGTCGCCACGTCC
The DNA here is from genome assembly GCF_004345505.1 of Micromonospora sp. CNZ303. NCBI lineage: Bacteria > Bacillati > Actinomycetota > Actinomycetes > Micromonosporales > Micromonosporaceae > Micromonospora > Micromonospora sp. CNZ303. The sequence continues at coordinate 23,293 of NZ_SLVT01000002.1, forward strand.
CGGTCCGCACCGGCGACCGGCGGCCAGGCCGGCGGCGCCGGCGTGCTCGGACCGGGCGTGCCGGGGGCCGGGCGCTGCGGCAGCGGGCCGGTCGACGGCGGCGAGTACGGCGGACCGGAGTACGGCGCGGCCGAGACCGGCGGGCCGGAGTACGGGTGGCCGGAGACGGGTGACGCCGAGACCGGCATGCCGGAGACCGGCGGGCCGGAGACCGGCGGCGCGGAGTAGGGAACCGGCGGGGTCGACACCGGCGGGCCCGCGTAGGGCAGGGGCGGCGCGGAGACCGGCGGAACGGAGTACGGCCGGGCCTCGGGGCTGCTGGGCAGCTGCCGCGGGACGGCCTGCTGCTGGCCCGTGGCGTCCTGGTCGTCGGCCGACCTCCGCTGCGGCAGCGGGTCGGTCGACTCGCCGTTCGACGTACGCGGCCGGAATGCCTCGCCGCCGTTGAAGCCGCTGGCGCCGGTCAGGTCCGACCAGGCCGGCATGGACCGCGTCGAGCCGGCCGAGGCCGGCGTGCCGGCTCCGTTGCGCGGCGCCGGGTCGAACGGCCGGCCGCCCAGGGTGACCTGGTTGCCGGACTCGCCGGGGCGCTGCGTGGGCATGGGGTTTGCCGGGCCGTTGCCGAGCGCCGGCAGCGCGCCGAAGGCGGGGGCCGGGCCGTGCGGCTGCCGGCCGGGCGCCGGCAGCGCGGGCGACGACTGCGGGCGGCCGGAGAGCGCCCGGGGCACGAGCACCGAGGTCGGCATGACCACCTCGGCGACGGTCCCCCGGTCGGTGCCCGGACGCAGCTCGACCTTGACGCCGTGCCGGGACGCCAGCCGGGCGACCACGACCAGGCCCATCATCCGCGAGACGGCCACGTCGACCTGCGGCGGCGTGGCGAGCCGCTCGTTGAGGTCGTGGAGCTGATCGGGGCTGATCCCGATGCCCCGGTCCTCCACGTAGAGCGACGCGCGGTCGCCGACGCGCCGGGCCTCCACCATGACGTGCGAGTCTGGCGGCGAGAAGGCGGTGGCGTTGTCGAACAGCTCGGCGACCAGGTGGACCAGGTCGTTGACGGCGTGCGCCGCGACCTCGATGTCCCGGTCGATCACCCCGAACTCGATCCGGGTGTAGTGCTCGACCTCGGACTGGGCCGCCCGGAGCACGTCGATCAGCGCGGCCGGCTGCCGCTGCACGCGGGTGGAGTCGGCGCCGGCGAGCACCAGGAGGTTCTCGTCGTTACGGCGCATCCGGGTGGCCAGGTGGTCGAGCTGGAACAGCTCGGCCAGCCGGTCCGGGTCCTCCTCGCCGCGCTCAAGCCGGTCGAGGTGACCGATCAGGCGGTCGACCAGGATCTGTGACCGGCGGGCCAGGTTGACGAACATCGTCGCGACGGACGCGCGCAGCGCGGCCTGCTCGGCGGCGGTGCGGACGGCCTCCAGGTGGACCGCGTTGAACGCCTCGGTCACCTGGCCGAACTCGTCCTTGCTGCGCACCGGCAGCGGCTCGGCGATCTGGTTGGCGAGCTGCACCGGGGAGAGCTGACCGGTCACCTTGGGGTCGCGCAGCCGGGCCACGGCCTGGGGCAGGCCGTACTGGGCGATGGAGAGGGCGCCCTGACGCAGGTCGCGTAGGGAGCGGGCCATCGAGCGGGCGACCAGGTAGGCGAAGAGGATCGCCAGGAGCAGCATGCTGAGCAGCAGGCCGGTCTCCAGGAACACCTGGCGCTGCACGTCGGAGCGGAGGTTCTCCGCGCCCGTGACGACCTCGCGGTCGATCTTCGTCTCGACCGTACGGATCAGCTTGGCGTTGGCCACCATCGCCGCGTCCCACTGGTCGGCGTCGAACGGGGCGCCGGTCAGGGTGTCGGCGGTGGTGATGCCGTTGAGCCAGCTGTTGTAGGTGTTCGCCTCGCGCAGGTCGGGGCCGGCGACCACCTGGGCGTAGTACTCCTGCTCGGGCTGGCTGGCCACCACCTGGAAGCTCTGCAACCACTGGCTGGAGCCGGTGCTGGTGGCGATGTACTCGTTGCGCAGGTTCGGGGTGAGCCGCTGCTGGATGAACGCCCGGTGCACCACGTCGCGGCGGCGGGAGAGGAACTCCTTGTTCCGGGCGGTGGCGGTCGACGCGCGCATCTTGTCGCTGAGCTCGTTGTCGCCGGCGAGCTGGGTGGCCGAGTCGCGGATGCTGATCAGGTCGTCGATCAGGCCGTCGTAGGCCTGCATGGCCGGGACGAGCCCGAGCTTGCCGTTGAAGACCTGGCTGCGGGTGCCGGGCAGGTCGGTCAGGGTCTGGTCGATCTCGCCCAGCAGGCCGTCGAGGTTGGCCGGGAGGTCCTCGACCTCGGCCCGCTGCTGGGAGTACCGCCCTTTAGCCGTGTCGACGTCGGCGTTGGCCCGCTCGTACGCCTGCTTGTAACGGGCGTTGTCCTGGCCGCGCGGGACGCCCAGCAGGCGCAGCGCGTTGGTCCGCTCGTCCTGGAGGGTGTCGACCAGGTCGCCCGAGTAGCCGACGAGGTTGGCGAGGTCGCCGGCCCGGTTGGCGTTGTTGAGGGTCTCCAGGTGGTCGACCAGACCGCTGGTGCCCACGACCACCGTGGCGATGGTCGGCACGATCATGATGAGACCGAGCTTGGACCAGATCGGCATGTCGCGGAACCGACCGGCCGGCCGGCGCAGACGCGACAGGAAGGAGCCCGCCGGCTTTGGCCGTTTGCTCACGTCACCGCCCTCGCGATTTCTGGATCCGCGTTGCCCCTGGACAAGGACCAGCGGCCGACCCTGCGGGCCGGACCATCCGAGATTCCATCACGCTACCTGCCAAAGAGAAAGCCCAGGTTGGCCGCAGCCAGCGGTGTGATGAGATGTTGATGCAATTTGATAGCAATCCGTCTGGCCGGAGTCACTGAAGGTAATGAAGCAGCCCCATCGCGTTGTCCTGCTCGCCGGTCCTTCCGGGTCCGGAAAGTCGTACATAGCGCAGCGAACCGGCCTTCCGGTGCTCTGCCTGGACGACTTCTACAAGAACGGTGATGACCCTACGTTGCCGCGACGAAACGGCCTGGTGGATTGGGAGTCTCCCCGCTCCTGGGACGCTGCGGCGGCCGTGGAGACGATTGCCCGACTGGCCAGGGAGGGCAAGGCCGATGTGCCGGTTTATGCGATCGGTGCGGACCGTCGGGTGTCCACCCGGCCATTCGAGGTCGCCGATTCGCCACTTTTCGTGGCCGAAGGGATCTTCGCGGCCGAGATCGTCGAGGAGTGCCGCCGCCGGGGGGTCCTGGCCGGGGCGTACGCCCTGCGGCGCCCCCGGGGGGCGACCTTCGTCCGCCGGCTGGCGCGCGACCTCGCCGAGCAGCGCAAGGCGCCCGGGGTGCTGGTGCGCCGCGGCCTGGCGCTGCTGCGCGCCGAGCCGGCGGTGCTGCGGCGGCAGACCGGCCTGGGCGCCGAGGCGGCCCGGGCGGGCGAGGTGCTGCGCGCGGTGGCCGGCCTGCTCGCCGGCCACCCGCACCGCACCTGACCGGGCCGCCGGAACGCGGCGGCCCACCGTGCTCAGCCCAGCAGCTTGCCGTACGCGGGCTTGATCACCTCGTCGATGATCTTCAGCCGCTCGTCGAACGGGATGAAGGCGCTCTTCATGGCGTTGATGGTGAACCACTGGAGCTCCTTCCAGCCATAGCCGAAGGCGTCCACCAGCAGGGCCATCTCCCGGGACATCGACGTGCCGCTCATCAGCCGGTTGTCGGTGTTCACCGTCGCCCGGAACCGCAGGTCCCGCAGCAGCCCGATCGGGTGCTCGGCGATCGAGGGGGCGGCGCCGGTCTGCACGTTCGAGGACGGGCACAGCTCCAGCGGGATCCGCTTGTCCCGCACGTACGCGGCCAGCCGGCCGAGCACCGGCTCCGGGCCGGGCGTGATGTCGTCCACGATCCGCACCCCGTGGCCGAGCCGGTCCGCCCCGCACCACTGGATCGCCTGCCAGATCGACGGCAGGCCGAACGCCTCGCCGGCGTGGATGGTGAAGTGGAAGTTCTCCCGCTGGAGGTACTCGAAGGCGTCCAGGTGCCGGGTGGGCGGGAAGCCCGCCTCGGCGCCGGCGATGTCGAAGCCGACCACCCCGGCGTCCCGGTGCCGGACGGCCAGCTCGGCGATCTCCTGCGACCGGGCGGCGTGCCGCATCGCGGTGAGCAGCGTGCCGACCCGGATCTGCCGGCCCTCCTCGGCGGCCAGCGCGGTGCCCTCCACGAAGCCGGCCAGCACCGCCTCGACCACCTCGTCCAGGGTGAGGTCCCGCTCCAGGTGCTGCTCCGGGGCGAACCGCACCTCGGCGTAGACCACCCCGTCGGCGGCCAGGTCCTGGGCGCACTCCCGGGCCACCCGGCGCAGCGCCGACGCGGTCTGCATGACGGCGACGGTGTGCGCGAACGTCTCGAGGTAGCGCTCCAGGGAGCCGGAGTCGGCCGCCTCGACGAACCAGCGGCCGAGCGCCTCGGGGTCGGTGGTGGGCAGTTCGTGCCCCACCTCGGCGGCCAGTTCGACGATCGTCGCCGGCCGCAGGCCGCCGTCGAGGTGATCGTGCAGCAGCGCCTTCGGGACCTTGACGATGTCCTCGTAACGGATTGTCGCGACCATGCTCAGACCCTAGTCGGCCGCACGGGAAGCGGCCGACGGGACCGGCCGGGATCCGGTCAGGGACGCCAGCCGTACAGCCGCTCGACGGCGAGCCGGAGCACCAGCCGGCCGTCGGCGACCATCGCCGCCCGGTAGTCCGCCCAGTCGGGGTGCTCGCCGCGGATGCGCCGGTAGACCTCGACCAGTTCCTCCACGGTGGCGTCGTCGGGCGCCGCCGCGGGCGGGGTGAGCGTGACGACGCCCTCCGCGACCGCGTAGGCCCCGCCGTCGGCGGTGGTGACGTGCAGGCTGGCCCGCGGGTCGCGGCGCAGGTTGCGCACCTTGGCCCGGCCGTCGGTGGTGGAGCAGCGGATCAGGCCGGGTTCGGCGAGGAAGTCGAGGTTGGACAGTTGGGGCCGGCCGTCGCGGCGCAGGGTCACCAGCACGCCCCGGCCGCGCTCGCCGAACAGCTCCCACAGCCGGGCGTTCATGCCGTCACCCGCAGCGGGGCGAGGGCGGCGGTGAGCCGGGCCAGCTCGTCGAGCATCGCCGTGGCGGCGGCGTCGCGCCCCGGGTCCGGCACGAGCTCCCCCGTGTCGTCGAGCGCCTGCCGCAGGAACACGGTCACCGCCTCGTTGGCCGGCATCATCTTGAGGGTGGTCACGACCTGTTTGATCATCTGGACCGCGCGCAGGCCGCCGGAGGTCATGCCGTAGCTGACGAAGCCGACCGGCTTGTACTGCCACTCCGTGTATAGGTGGTCGATCGCGTTCTTCAAGGGCGCGCTGAAGCCGTAGTTGTACTCCGGCATGACGAAGACGAAGGCGTCGGAGGCGGCGACGGTGGCGCTCCACTGAAGGGTGTGCCGGTGCAGGTAGCGGCCCTCGGAGGGGTGGTGCGGCTCGTCGTGGAAGGGCAGGCCCACCTCGGCGAGGTCGACGAGGCGTACGTCGTCGAAGGCGTCGTACGCGGCGGCGCGGGTGGTGAACCAGTCGCCGATCCGGCGGCCCACGCGGCCGGGCCGGGTGCTGGCGACGATGACGGTCAGGCGGGGCATGGCGAGGTCGCTCCTGTGGTGACGGGCCGGCCCGGGGCCGGCACGGTGAACTTCGGGATGAGGTGCTCCGCCAGCGGGCCGATGCTGACGGCGAAGAGGAGGGTCCCGGGGCCGACGGTGCCGCCGAGCGCCCAGCCGAGGGCGAGCACGCCGAGCTCGATGGCCGTGCGTACCCGCCCGATCGGCAGGCCGCGGGCGGCCAGCCCGGTCATCAGGCCGTCGCGCGGCCCGGGACCGAGGCGGGCCCCGAGGTAGAGGGCCGTGGCGAGCCCGTTGAGCAGGATGCCGACGACCAGCAGGCCGACCCGGCCGGCGATCGGGGCCACGGGCGGCAGGACGGCGAGCGCGACGTCGGCCGCGACGCCGACCACCACCGCGTTCGCGACGGTGCCGACGCCGGGGCGCTGCCGCAGCGGGATCCAGAGCAGCAGCACGGCGAGGGCGACCAGGTTCACCACCTGCCCGAGGGGGAGCCCGGTCCGCGCGGCGAATCCCTGGTGCAGCACGTCCCAGGAGGCGAGGCCCAGGTCGGCGCGGACCATCACGGCCACGCTGACGCCGAACAGCACGAGGCCGCTCAGCAGGCGGGCCAGCCGGCCCGGCAATCTGGTTGACATGTCACTCACCCTAGAAGGCATGTTGATGACATGTCAACCAGATGGCTAGGATGGTCGGCATGGCACAACCACGCTGGCTGGACGAGCGCGAGCAGAGCGCCTGGCGGGGCTACCGGCGGATGCGCCGCCTGCTCGACCTGGAGCTGGCCCGCGAGCTGATGCGCGACGCCGGGCTCTCCGAGCCCGACTACGACGTGCTCTCCGACCTCTCGGAGACACCCGACCAGCGGCTGCGGCTCAGCGAGCTGGCCGACCGGATGCTCTGGTCGCGCAGCCGGCTCTCCCACCACCTGACCCGGATGCAGCAGCGCGGCCTCGTCAGCCGCGAGGAGTGCGCCTCGGACGGGCGCGGCGCCGTCGTCGTACTCACCGCCGAGGGCCGGCGCGCCATCGAGGCAGCCGCCCCCGGCCATGTGGCGGCCGTCCGTCGGCACCTCATCGACCTGCTGACCCCCGACGAGGTCGCCGCGCTGGACGCGCTCACCCACCGGGTGGTCGACCACCTCACCCGACCCGGAGAATGAGCCGGTGGACCCCCGCATCGTGGACCGGCTCCGCTGCCCGGTCTGCGCCGAGCCGCTGACCGAGGTCGCCACCGGCGGCGCCCGCGCGCTGCGCTGCCCGCGCCGGCACAGCTTCGACGTGGCCCGCCAGGGCTACGTCAACCTGCTCGCCGGCCGCGCCCCGCACGCCGGGGACACCGCCGAGATGGTGGCCGCCCGCGCCGACTTCCTCGCCGCCGGCCACTACGACCTCATCTCGGCCGCCCTCGCCGCTGCGGCTTCGGCAGCCGTGGACCGGGTCGACGGGGCGTACCCCCTGGTGGTGGACGCCGGGGCGGGGACCGGCCGGCACCTGGCGGCGGTGCTGGCGGCGCTGCCGGACGCGGCGGGTCTCGCCCTGGACGTGTCGAAGCCGGCGCTGCGCCGGGCCGCCCGGGCGCACCCGCGCGCGGCGGCGGCGCTCGCCGACACCTGGCAGCGGCTCCCCCTGGCCGACGCCGGCGCGGCCGTGCTGCTGAACGTCTTCGCGCCGCGCAACGGCGCGGAGTTCCACCGGGTCCTCGACCCGGCCGGCGCCCTGCTGGTGGTCACGCCGGCCGAGGACCACCTGACCGAACTGGTCGGCGCCCTCGGCCTGCTGCGCGTGGACCCGGCCAAGGCGGACCGGGTCGCCGAGAGCCTGGGCGGGCACTTCACCCCGGGGGCGTCCACCCTGCACCGACGGGAGCTGGCGCTGACCGGCCCGGAGGTCGCGACGCTCGTCGGGATGGGCCCCAGCGCCTGGCACACCGACCCGGCCGGGCTCGCCGCCCGGGTCGCCGCCCTCGCCGAGCCGGTCCGGGTGACCGTCGCGGTACGCCTGACCACCTGGCACCCGACCGAGGTGTAAGGAAGGGCCGCGTCAGGTGGAGAGGTCGACCTCTTCCCAGCCTGGGGGCTCGTCGTGGTACGGCCCGCGCAGCATCACCGCCCACTCCAGGGCCCACCGGCGCTGGCCGATGGCGTTCGCGTCCACCAGCCCCGGCGGCGTACGCCCGGCCCGTTCCGTCTCCAGGTAGGCCCAGTCCAGGCAGTAGTGCAGGTCCAGCAGGGCGGCCGCGTCGGCGGGGTGCTGCGGGGCGGTGAGGATCCGGGCCCGCCAGTGGCCGAAGGTCTCCCCGTCGTGGATGTGCGGCATCCGCTCCACCAGCCGCTCGTCGACCGGCAGCGTCGGGTCGAGCTGCTTGGTCAGGCCGAGCACCCAGGCCAGCGCGAAGAGCGCGTCGTGGTGCAGCACGAACGACCGGTGGTCGCCCTTGCCTCCGGTCACGAACTGGAACTCCGGCGGCGTGACCATCTCGACCAGGTGCGAGGCGAGCAGCCAGCTCATCGCCGACTGCGGCGGCATCCCGAAGCAGCGGGCGAGGATCAGGTGCAGCACCGCGATGCGGGCCTCGATCTCCACGGTGGGGCGGAGCTCGATCTGGTCGCCGGGCTCCCACACGAGCGGGAACTGGGCGGGCGGCAGCGGGAGGCCCAGCCGGGACAGCTCGTCCAGGCTCGCCTCACGCACCTCCCGTGGATCGGGGGCAGGTACGGTCACGGCGAAAATTCCTGTCTGCTCGCGACGACTCGGCGCCGGTTGTCCCCCTGGCCAGGGAGGATAGCGGTCCGAGCGGGCCGACACCATGCCGCCCCGGGGACCGCCGCGCTCAGCCGATCCGCTCGATGACCAGCGGCGTCGCGGCGGGCGCGGTCGGCGCGATCCGTACCGCCCGCGCGGCGTCGTCCCGGGCCGCCGGGATCCGGGCGGCGTCCTCCGCCCGCAGTTCGAAGAGGACGTCGCCTGCCCGCACCGGGTCGCCCGGACGCCGGTGCAGCACGACCCCCGCCGGCACGCTGACCGGGTCCTCCTTGCGGGCCCGCCCGGCGCCGAGCCGCCAGGCCGCCACCCCCATGTCGTACGCGTCGATCGCCGAGACGAAGCCGTCCGCGTCCGCGCGGACCACCTCGACCTCGTTCGCGGTCGGCATCGGGGCGTCCGGGTCGCCGCCCTGGGCGCGGATCATCGCCCGCCAGGAGTCCATCGCCCGACCGTCGCGCAGAGCCGCGGCCGGGTCGACGTCCGGCAGCCCGGCCGCGTCGAGCATCTCGCGGGCCAGCGCCAGGGTCAGCTCGACCACGTCGGCGGGACCGCCCCCGGCGAGCACCTCGACGGACTCGGTCACCTCGACGGCGTTGCCGATGGCCAGGCCCAGCGGGGTGGACATGTCGGTGAGCAGGGCGACGGTCCGTACGCCGTGCGCGCCGCCCAGCTCGACCATCGTCCGGGCCAGCTCGCGGGCCTGCTCGACGGACTTCATGAACGCGCCGGAGCCGACCTTCACGTCGAGCACCAGCGCGCCGGTGCCCTCCGCGATCTTCTTGCTCATGATCGAGCTGGCGATCAGCGGGATGGCCTCGACGGTCCCGGTCACGTCGCGCAGCGCGTACAGCTTGCGGTCGGCGGGCGCGAGCCCCGCGCCGGCCGCGCAGATCACCGCGCCGATGTCCCGGAGCTGGGCGGTGAACTCGTCGTTGCCCAGCGCCGCCCGCCAGCGCGGGATCGATTCCAGCTTGTCCAGCGTCCCGCCGGTGTGCCCGAGGCCCCGGCCGCTGAGCTGCGGCACGGCGGCGCCGCACGCGGCGACCAGCGGGGTGAGCGGCAGGGTGATCTTGTCACCGACGCCGCCGGTCGAGTGCTTGTCGACGGTCGGCCGGTCGACGGCGGAGAGGTCGAGCCGCTCCCCGCTGGCGATCATCGCGGCGGTCCACCGGGCGATCTCCGGCCCGGTCATGCCGCGCAGCAGGATCGCCATGGCCAGTGCCGACATCTGCTCGTCGGCGACCACCCCCCGGGTGTACGCGTCCACCACCCAGTCGATCTGCGCGTCGGAGAGCACCCCCCCGTCCCGCTTGACCCGAATGACGTCAACCGCCGTAAAAGCACTCATCACAAAAGATCTTCCTAGTCGTATGCAGATACCGGCACGCGGACCGCGACCACCGAGGGATCGGGCCGACCGTGGCCGGCGGAGGGATCAAGCCTGACCGCCCGGAGCCGGGCACGGTCGGCCGGATCCCCAAGCTCAGCCACCCCAGCGGGCAGGGATCTCCATCGGCGGCTCACCCTCGCCGGCCCAGAAGATCGACCCCGAGGCGTCCACGACCACCACCCGGGGCGTACGGGCGAGGCCCCAGGTGATCGCCTCCGCCGGCTCGTCCCAGCTCGGGCCCTCTTCCAGCACGCCGGTCTCGGCGCCGTCATCGTCGCCCGCGGACCGCTCCCAGTAGGCGGTCCAGACCTGCTGGCCGGCGGAGAGGTCGGGGTGCACGAAGACCGTGCCGCGCCCGCGCCAGGCGGCCAGCCGCTCCGGCACCACGGGCACCGGGACCTCCCCCGTCACGGCCTCCAGGTCGGTCACGTCGAAGGCGTGCGGCAGCAGCTCGGCCATCCGCAGCGGGCCGCCCCTCGCCTCGATGAGGCACTCCGGGCCGCCCTGCTCCCAGAGCAGCTGGCGGCACCGGCCGCACGGCATCAGCGGCTCGCCGGTGGCGTCGACGCAGGACAGGGCCACGATCCGGCCGCCGCCGGTGGCGTGCAGCGAGGAGACCACCCCGCACTCGGCGCAGAGGACCACGCCGTACGCGGCGTTCTCCACGTTGCAGCCGACCACCACCCGGCCGTCATCGACCAGCGCGGCCGCCCCGACCGGGAACTTCGAGTACGGCACGTACGCGTGCCGCATCACCTCGGTGGCGGCGGCCCGCAGCCGCTCCCAGTCGATGTTCACCACGCAATTCTCACGCACCGGGGATAACGAGTGGTCAGCGGGTGCCGCAGCAGGCGTCCTCACGTGACCGAGGGAACAGGATCCGCGCCGAAGCGGCGGTTGCCCCGCCGGCGTCTTGCGCGACGCGGACGGGGCAACCTCTCAGCAGCGGGGCTTGGCGAACATCAGCCGACCGGGACGACACCCCCGGCCGGGCCCTGTTCGGCCTTCACCTGGGCCGGGCTCCCATTGATCCACGTGCTGCGGTTGACCGTGGAGTTCTCACCACCGCCGATGAACTTCCACGGTCCATACGCCCAGTTGCAGCTTCCGGAACTTGAACAGAAATATGCCGCCACACGGAACGTACCGGTTGTCGGCTGCGTGCTAGAGCAGTAGGCGTAGCCGGTGTGCCGGTCGCTGGAGGCCCAGGCACTGCAACTGACCGCAGCCTTGGCTGGTGCCGCGTCGACCGCCACGATCCCACTTGCGAGGGCAGCCACCGTGAAAAAAGCTGCCGCCATCCCGCGTCCCCGAATTGAAGATCTCACCAGCCGCACTCCATCTCACCAGAAAGGACAGGTCGTCGACGTTGATCTATGCGCGCCGATGCAACCTATCAAGTCCGTCACGGAGGAGCAACCAATGATTACTTTCCGTATCCGCAAGCCCGGCTGGCGCTCCCCCGTCAGCCCTTGATGTACGGCTTGCCGTCGGCGGCCGGCGCCCGGACCCGGCCGACGAGCCCGGCCACCGCCAGGATCGTCGCCAGGTAGGGCAGCATGGCCAGGAACTGGTTCGGGATCACGCTGTTGATGGCGCCCAGGTAGGTGGCGAGCTGGTCGGCGAAGCCGAAGAAGAGCGCCGCGAGCAGCGCGCCCGTCGGGCTCCACCGGCCGAAGATCAGCGCGGCCAGGGCGATGAAGCCCTTGCCGCCGATCATGTTCTTGGTGAACGAGTAGAGCGCCAGCGTGTAGGACGCGCCGCCGATGCCGGCGACCACCCCGGCGAGCAGCACGTTGCGGTAGCGCAGCCCGAGCACCTTGACGCCCAGGGTGTCGGCGGCGGTGGGGTGCTCGCCGACCGAGCGGGTGCGCAGGCCCCAGCGGGTGCGGAACAGCGCGATGTGGATGACCAGCACCAGCAGCAGGCCGAGGTAGAGGAAGATGTTGCCCCGGAACAGCGCCGGGCCGAGCAGCGGGATGTCCGACAGCAGCGGGATCTCCCAGTTGCTGAACCGGGGGGCGCTGTTGTACTTCTGCGCGTTGGTCTGCATCAGCCGCTCGTAGAGGAAGCCGGTGACGCCGACCGCGAGCAGGTTGAGCACGATGCCCATGACCACCTGGTCGACCAGGTAGCGGATCGAGAAGACGGCCAGCAGCAGCGAGATGAACGCGCCGCCGATGGCCGCCGCGACCAGGCCGACCCAGACGCTGCCGGAGAGGCTGCCGAAGAGCGCGCCGCTGAAGGCGCCCATCAGCAGCTGCCCCTCGATGGCCACGTTGACCACGCCGGAGCGCTCGCAGAGCACGCCGGCGAGGGCACCGAAGACCAGCGGCAGGGCCAGGATGAAGGTGCCCCGGAGGATGTTGACCAGCGGCATGAAGTTCTGCCCGGCCGGCGCGTCGGAGACCTGCCAGCAGAGGAACGACAGCACGAAGCCGACCAGGCCGACGCCGAGCACGAGGGTGAACCAGCGCTTCGGCAGCCCGGCGAGCATCGCGACGCCGGCGGCGACCGCGACGAGGCCGAAGAGGATCGCGCCGAGGGTGCCGTGGATCTCGAGCGCGGCGCCGGCGGCGTCCTCGCTGAGGGTGAACCGGGCCTGCTCGCCGGTGGCGAGCGCCCCGAACAGCACCGTCGCCAGCAGACCGAGGGCGAGCAGCACGGCGCCGACCTTGCGGGTACGGGTCCAGAAGCCCTGGTCGACGGGGGCGACCGCGACGTCTTCGACAGCCATGGTGGACATGAGTTACCAGCCCTTCGCCAGGCTCGTCTGCAACCGGGCGGCGCGGGCGGCCCGGAGCTGGAAGATCGCCTTCACCAGGGCCGGCGCGGCGATGAAGATGACGATCAGCGCCTGGAGCACGGTGACCAGCTCCAGCGAGATCCCCGAGTAGGACTGCATCCGGTTGCCGCCGGCCTGGAGCGCGCCGAAGAGCAGCGCGGCCAGCGCGACGCCCCACGGCTTCACGCGACCGAGCAGCGCCACCAGGATGCCGTCGAAGCCGATCTGCGCGACCACCAGCGGGGTCAGCGCGCTGGCGGTGGAGCCGAGCACCATGTTGGAGCCGCCGAGGCCGGCCAGGATCCCGGCGAAGACCATGATCAGGACGTACGTCCGGGTGACGCTGATGCCGGCGGTCCGTGCGGCGTCGGGGTTGGCGCCGACGGCGCGCAGCTCGAAGCCGAGCGTGGACCGGTTGAGCAGCCACCACACCGCCCAGGTGGCCAGCACCGCCAGGATGATGCCGGCGTGCACCCGCAGCCCGTCGCCGAGCAGCCGGGGCAGCTGGGCCGAGCCGTCGACCGACTTGCTGATCGCGTCCGTACGGTTCGGGTCCTGGACGCCGTTCTGCACGATGATCCAGGTCAGGAAGTACGTGGCGATGTAGTTGAGCATGATCGTGTTGATCACCTCGTGGGCGCCGGTGCGCGCCTTGAGGATGCCCGGGATGAAGCCCCAGATCGCCCCGCCGAGCGCGCCGGCGAGCACCGCGACGAGCAGGTGCAGGCCGGGCGGCAGCGGCAGCAGGAAGCCCGCCAGCGCGGCCAGGATCACGCCCATGGTGGCCTGGCCCTGGGCGCCGATGTTGAACAGGCCGCCCCGGAAGGCCAGCGCCACCGACAGGCCGGTGAAGACCAGCGGCGCGGTGTAGGTGAGCGTCTCCGAGATCGGGCTCATCACCGCCTGGAAGCCGACCGCGTCCGGGTCGAAGATCGCGCCCTTGAACAGGTTGCCGTACGCCTCGCTGACCAGCGTCCAGCTCGCGTTGAGCGCGTCGGCCGGGCGGGCCGTGATGTAGCTGTAGGTGGCGAGCACCTCGGGGTCGGACACGATCATCAGGATCGCGCCGACGACCATCGCCAGCACCAGCGACAGCAGGGTCACCGTGAAGGTGTTCGCCGCCCAGAGGTTGTCCAGGAACAGCCGGCCCAGCGAGGGCTTCGCCTCCGGGGCCGGGCCCTTCGGGGAGGTGGCCGTACCGGCGCGCTCGGTGTTGCCGAGCGCGGTCTGCGCGGCCTGCGCCTCGGTCGCCGGCTCCTTGTCCGGGGAGCCCGACGGGGGGTTCGGGGAGCCCGGGGAGCCCGACCCGGGGTTCGGGTTCGTCATGCCTCGTCCTTGCTACCAGGGCCCTCGGCGGCGGGGGCCGCCGCACCGCCGTCGGCCGGGGTCGTGCCGGTCGCGGCGGCGGGCGCCGCGTCGGGGGTGATGCCGGCCATCAGCAGGCCGATCTCCTCGCGGGGGGTGTCCGGGCCGACGATGCCGATGATCCGGCCGCGGTACATGACCGCGATCCGGTCGGCCAGGCCGATCACCTCGTCGAGCTCGCTGGAGACCACCATGACGGCGGTGCCGACGTCCCGTTCCCGGATGACCTGGCTGTGGATGAACTCGATCGACCCGACGTCGACGCCGCGGGTCGGCTGGGCGGCGATGAAGAGCTTCAGCGGCCGGGACAGCTCCCGGGCCACGATCACCTTCTGCTGGTTGCCGCCGGAGAGGGTGCCGACGGGGGCGTCGGCCGAGGAGGTGCGCACGTCGAACTGCGCGATCCGCTCCTTCGCCGACCTGGCGATGGCGTCCGGCTTGAGCGCCAGGCCCCTGCCGAAGGGCGGCCGGTCGTAGATGTCGAGCACCAGGTTCTCCGCGACGGAGAACTCCTTGACGACGCCGTCGACGCTGCGGTCCTCCGGCACGTAGCCGACGCCGGCGCGCAGCACCTTCTTGGTCGACCAGCCGTTGACCCGCTGCCCGTCGAGGGTGACCGTGCCGGCGAGCGTCGGGCGCAGCCCCATGATCGCCTCGATCAGCTCGGTCTGGCCGTTGCCCTGTACGCCCGCGATCCCGAGCACCTCGCCCGCGCGTACGGTCAGGTCGACCCCGTCGACCGCCCGGATCTGCCGGTCGTCGTCGACGACCAGGCCGGAGACCTCCAGGACCGGCTTGCCGGGGGCGGCGGTCTCCTTGTCCACGGTGAGCCGGACGCTGCGGCCGACCATCAGCGCGGCCAGCTCGTCGCGGCTCGCCTCGGGGGAGGCGGTGCCGACGGTCTTCCCCCGCCGGATCACGGTGATCCGGTCGGCGATGGCCTTGACCTCGCCGAGCTTGTGGGTGATGAAGACGATCGACTTGCCGGCGGCCTTGAGCGACCGCATCACGGTGAGCAGTTCCTCGGTCTCCTGCGGCGTGAGCACCGCCGTCGGCTCGTCGAGGATGAGCAGGTCGACGTCGCGGGTGAGCGCCTTGACGATCTCCACCCGCTGCTGGATGCCGACCGGCAGGTCCTCGATCACCGCGTCCGGGTCGACCCGCAGGTTGTACCGCTCGGAGACCTCGGCGACCTCGCGCCGGGCCCGCCGCCGGTCCAGGAAGCCGGCGATACCGCCCCGGATCTGCTCGGCGCCGAGCATGATGTTCTCGGTGACGGTGAAGACGGGCACCAGCATGAAGTGCTGGTGCACCATGCCGATCCCGGCACCGATCGCGTCGGACGGCCCCCGCAGCTTCAGCGGCGCACCGTCGACCAGGATCTCGCCCTCGTCGGGCTGGTAGAGCCCGTAGAGCACGTTCATCAGGGTCGACTTGCCGGCGCCGTTCTCGCCGAGCAGGGCGTGGATCTCTCCAGGCTCCACCGTCAGGTCGATGTGATCGTTGGCGACCAGATCACCGAACCGCTTGGTGATGCCGCGCAGTTCGAGTCTCAGCGCAACCTCCTGGAGTGCGAAGCGATGGTGCAGCGTAGCTGCCGGTGGACCGCTCGCGGCGCGGGGCCGTCGTCGGTGGAGCGGATCGGCCGCCCCGGCGCCGTGGGGTGGATTCCCCCACGACGCCGGGGCGGCCGGATCGTCGTGCTGTACCGCCCGCCGGCCTACCGGGGTGATCGTCTCACCACGGGCGGCCGGCGGAGCCTCACTTCGGCTGGGCCGCGGAGGTGACGGTGACGGTGCCGGCGGCGATGTCCGCCTTCAGCTTGTCGATCTCGGCCTTCAGCTCGGCCGGGACCTTGCTGTCGAACTCGTGGTACGGGGCGAGCCCGACGCCGTTGTTGGACAGGTTGCCGAGGTAGCCCGGGGTGGCCGACAGCTTCTCGCCGCCGGCGGCCTTGACGACGGCCTCCTTGACGGCGTCCGGGATGTTCTTCTCGACGGTGGTGACGATCGCCGCGCAGTCCTGGGTGCTCTCGCAGCCGTCGACGTCCACCCAGATGGTGCTGTACTTGCCGCCCGACGCCTTGGCCGCGCCGGTGGTGCCAAGGCCGGCGCCGCCGGCGACCGGCATGACGATGTCGGCGCCCTGGGCGACCAGCGCGTCGCTGACCTTCTTGCCCTCGTCCTGCTTCTCGAAGGAGTTGGTGAAGGAGCCCTTCTGGGTGGCCTTGTCCCAGCCGACGACCTTGACGCTCTTGCTCTTGGTCTTGTTGTAGTGCGCGACGCCGTCGGCGTAGCCGTCCATGAAGATGGTGACCGGCGGGATCGGCAGGCCGCCGTAGGTGCCCACCGTGCCGCTCTTGCTCATGCCGGCGGCCAGGTAACCGGCGAGGAAGCCGGCCTGGGCGGTGTCGAACTGCATCGGGTAGACGTTGGTCTCCGGGACCTTCGCGTCGACGATGCCGAACTGCTGGTTCGGGTTCGCCTTGGCGATCTTGGAGGTGGCGTCACCCATCAGGCCGCCGACGGCCAGGATGAAGTCGCACTTCTGGTTGACGTACTGGGTCAGGTTGACCTCGTAGTCCGCCTGAGCCTTCGACGCGACGTACTTGATGTCGATCTTGTCGTTGGCCTTCTTGGCCTCCTCCAGGCCCTTCCAGGCGGAGGTGTTGAACGACTTGTCGTCGATGCCGCCGACGTCGGTCACCATGCAGGCGCTGTACTTCTTGTCGCCACTGCCGGCGTTGTTGTTCTCTTCGGGAGCCTCGCCACACGCGGCGGCACTCAGCACGAGCCCACCCATCGCGAAGACGGAGGCAATCCGCATCCCACGCACAGAGCGCAAGACGTCTCCTTCCCATTGCACACCGCGTCCTGCACGGTGGCAGCCCTTTGAGCCGGCCTGCGCTGCGCCGCCGGCGTCCCACGTTACGGACGGGAGCGTACGCCCGCGCCCACCCACCGGCCGACAATCGTGCACGACTGTTGAGCGCCTGTTACCCCTACGTAACCCTTAGGTGGGGCAGATCACTCTCAGTGCTGGTAGGTGCGCGGCGGGGCGTCGCGGAACGTCCGGTTCTGCGCGTCGTCCCCTGCCGGTGACGTTACCGCCAGAAGACGGCCACCGCCGCGTTGACCAGGGTCAACCCGACGATTGCCAGGAAGTGCCCACGGTTGACCACGTCGCGCTTCCGGGAAAAGAAGACCATGACGAAGATCAGTATGGCGAGCACCAACTTGGTAACAAGTTTCGCGGGGGCCGGCTCGTCGCCGTCACGCAGCGGCGCCGAGAGGCCGATCCCGGTCGCCAGCATGATCACGGACCCCCAGAGCATGGCCGGGTTGATCCGCAGCTTCCCGCTGATGTACTGGACGATCGCGCCGCCGAGCAGCAGGGCGAAACCGATCAAATGGACGTAGCGAAGTATCAGTCTCAGAGCTTCCACGCCCATCATCCTCCCCCATCAACGACGGATTGTAGTAGCCGGGCGGTAGGGGTCAGGGCAGCCGCCATGCCTGGAAGGTGGGGCCGTCCGCCGGGAGGGTGACCGCGCCGTCGGCGTCGGGGCGCAGGGCGGGGGCGCCGCCGTACAGGTTCTCGGCCGGACCCAGCCCGGTCAGGCGCAGCGGCTCGCCCGCGGCGCGGCGGGCCAGCACCAGCACCGTGCCGGTCGGGGCCTCACGCAGGAAGACCAGGGCGTCCGCGTCGGCGCGCAGCCAGCGCAGGCCGCCGTGGCGCAGCGCGGGCTCCGCGCGGCGCAGCGCGACCAGGGCACGGTACGCGGCGAACGTCGCGGCGTCCCAGCTCTCCGGCCGGTGCCACGGCATCGGCGTACGCGAGCCCTCGCCGTTGCTGCCGGTCAGGCCCAGCTCGTCGCCCGCGAAGATCATCGGAGTGCCGGGCATCGTGGCGAGCAGGCCGGCGGCCACCTCCTGCCGCGCGGCGTCGCCGACCACGGTGCGGATCCGGGCGGAGTCGTGCGACCCGAGCAGCTGCCACGAGTGGGTGTACGACCGCCAGGAGACCAGCGAGCGGTAGGCGTCCATGGTGGCGAGCACCGCGTCCGCGTCCCGGCGCACCACCCCGCCCGGCGTGCCGAGGAAGTTCGGTACGGGCTGGTCGCCGTGCCGCAGCCAGGACCAGACCGGGTCGGTGAAGCCGACGTAGTTCATCGTGCCGTGCCAGCCGTCGCGGTCGAGGTCGCCGGTGTGGTCGTGGCCGTGCTCGGCCATCAGCAGGGCGTCGGCCCGGGTCCGGGCGACCACCTCGCGCAGCAGCGCCGCCACCTCGTGCGTGTACGCGTCCGCGCCCCGCCGCCCGGTCATGTTCGCCACGTCCACCCGCCAGCCGTCCAGCCCGTACGGGGGGCGCAGCCAGCGGCGCAGCAGGGAGTCGTCGGCGGTGGCGAAGCGCCTGCGCAGTTCGGCGCTGCCCCAGTTCAGCTTCGGCAGCGACGTGACCCCGTTCCAGGACTCGTAGTCCCCGGTCACCTCGTCGAAGTAGTACAGCTCCCGCTCGGGCGCGGAGGAGTCGGAGGCGGCCCTGGTGAACCACTCGTGCGCGTCGCCGGTGTGGTTGCTGGTGATGTCGCCGAGCAGCCGCCAGCCCCGGGCGCGTACGGCGTCGGCGAGGCGGGCCAGGGCGGCGTCCCCGCCGAGCAGCGGGTCGACGGTGTCGAAGCTGGCCGCGTCGTAGCGGTGGTTGGAGCGGGCCGGGAAGACCGGGGTCAGGTAGACGGTGTTCACGCCGAGGCGGTCCAGGTGGTCCAGCCGCTCGGCGACGCCGTCCAGGTCCCCGCCGTAGAACTGCCGGGGCGTCTCGGGCCCGCGCCCGATAACCGGGGTGTCCCAGTCGCACGGGATCGCCCAGTCCGGCACCTCGCGGCCCTCGGCGGCGGCGGAGCGGGCGAACCGGTCCGGGAAGATCTGGTAGATCACCGCGTCGCGGGCCCAGGCGGGCGGCGGGGCGTGGGTGACCAGCTTGAAGTCGCCGTTGTCGGGCACGTCGTGGCCCACCACGCCGGCGGCGTTCAGCCAGCGGCTGCCGCGGCTGCCGGTGAGCATGAACCGGTAGTTGCTGACCGGGTTGCGGGCCTCGACGGGCACCCGCCACCAGACGTCGGCGCCGTCGGTGCGGTCGACGACCGCCTCGGTGAACCGGGGCTCACCGTCGCCGGTGGTGCGCACGTGCACCTGCCGGACGTCGGCGCCGGCCGGCACCCGGACGAAGACGTCGACGACGTCGCCGAGGGCGGGCTCCTGCTCGGGGACGTACAGGGCGGAGCCGTCGTGGTGCGGCAACAGGGACATGGTGGCGCCTTTCGCGTCGGTCGGACGGGGAGAGAAATGGGTCTCCCGCCGCGGCCGGTTTCCCGACCGCGGCGGTCGATCCGTGACTGCTCCGGTGTACGTCGGACGCCGACGCCCTTGCCGCAGCGGTGAGCCGAGGAGGCTCAGCCTTTGACCGCCCCGGCCGTGAGGCCGTTGACGATGTAGCGCTGGAGGAGTTGGAACACCAGCACCGTCGGGATGGCGGTGAGCAGGGTGCCCGCCGCGAAGATCCCGAAGTTGTTGTTGCGTTCGCCGGCCACCAGCCCGAACATGCCGACCGCGAGGGTCTTCGAGTTGGTGTTCGTGAGGAACACGTTGGCGATCACGAACTCGTTGATCGAACCGATGAAGGCGAGCAGGCCGGTCACCGCCAGGATCGGCGCCACCAGCGGCAGCATGATCCGGAAGAAGACCTGGGCGTGCGAGGCGCCGTCCATGGTGGCGGACTCGTCCAGCTCCTTCGGCAGCGTGTCGAAGAAGCCCTTCATCAGCCAGGTGTTCGCGCCGAGGGCGGCACCCATGTAGAGCAGGAAGAGACCCCACGGGGTGTTGAAGCCGATCACCGGCCACAGTTCGGTGACCTTCGTGAAGATCAGGAAGATCGCCACGATCGCCAGGAACTGCGGGAACATCTGGATCAGCAGCAGGGAGAGCAGCCCGACGCGGCGGCCGGCGAAGCGCATCCGGGAGAAGGCGTACGCCGCCAGCGCCGACAGGAAGATCGACGCGAAGCTGGCCACCCCCGCCAGGAGCAGCGAGTTGAGGAACCAGCGACCGAAGGCGGTCCGCTCGAAGAGGTTGGTGAAGTTCTCCAGCGAGGCACCGGTCGGCACCAGCTCCGTGGAGGAGAGCGTGCCGAGCGGGTTGAGCGCCGCCGAGACGACGAACAGGATCGGGAAGAGGCTGAACGCCACCGCCAGGATGCCGACCAGGTGCCGCCATCCCACCTGCGCGAACCAGCGGTTGCGCCGTCCGGTCGCGTTGCGGTTGGCGACGGGCGCTTCGGTGCGGGTGCTCACGAGTACACCTCCTCCTGCTTGCGGGTCCGGGAGAAGCTGATCGCCGACACCGTCGCCACGATCGCGAAGATGAAGATCGAGACAGCGGCGGCCAGTCCGTACTCGGCGCCCTGGGCGCCGAAGGCCAGCCGGTAGGTGTAGGTGATCAGCAGGTCGGTGGCGCCGGCCGTCGGGTTGTCCGCCGGGAACGGTCCGCCCTCGGTGACGAACTGGATCGCGTTGAAGTTGTTGAAGTTGTACGCGAAGGACGCGATCAGCAGCGGCGAGATCGCCACCAGCAGCAGCGGCATGGTCACCGCACGGAACGACTGGAACGGCGACGCCCCGTCGACCGAGGTGGCCTCGGTCAGCTCACGTGGGATGGCCTGCAACGCGCCGGTCGTCACCAGGAACATGTACGGGTAGCCGAGCCAGAGCTGCACCAGCAGCACCGCGAGCCGGGCCGACCAGGTCTCGCCGAACCAGTCCACTCCCAGCCCGAACAGGTTGTTGATCAGGCCGAAGTCGGTGTTGAACATGTCCCGCCAGACCAGCAGCATCGCGAACGACGGCATGGCGTAGGGCAGGATCAGCAGCACCCGGTAGAAGTTCGTACCCCGCATCCGGGGCGAGTGCAGCGCCAGCGCGATACCCATGCCGAGCAGGAACGTGAAGCCGGTGGAACCGAGCGCGAAGGCGAAGTTCCAGATCAGCGTGCTGAAGAACGGGCCGGAGATGGCCGGGTCGGTGAGCACGTCGGCGAAGTTGCGCAGCCCGACGTTGACCTGCCAGCCCTGGGCCAGCGTCTCGCCGTCCGCCGCGACGAAGGAGCCGACCTTGCCGTCGGCGGTCCAGGTCTTACCGGTCTCGCTGTCGCGGATGCAGTCGCAGCCCGCGTCGTACGCCCGGACCGCCTTGCCCTCGTAGGCGCGCGACAGGCCGGACGAGCGCAGCGCGCCCCCGGAGGTCGGCACCACCAGGTCGGTGATGTCCTTGCTCCGCTTGCTGGCCTCGCCGAAGTTGAGGATCTGGTAGCCGTCGGCGGCGGTGACCTTGCCGCCCGGCGCGACGGTGACGCTGCCGGCGTCGAGCGGACGCAGGCCCTCGGTGTCGCCGACGGAGACGGTGTTCGTCTGCGGGTCGGTGACCAGGAAGACCAGCGCGCCGGTGGCCGGGTCGCCCTTCGTGGCGACGGTCAGCGGGTACTGGACCGAGCCGGGGACCTGCGTCACCGAGCCGCTCTGGATGGCGACGATGGCGTCGTCCTTGCTGCCCCGGTGGCCGTCGCCGAAGTTCGTGAAGGCGGTGCTCGCGGTGTAGAGCACCGGGATGATCTGGAACGCCACCAGGAAGAGCGTGCCCGGGATCAGGTACTTGACGGGGATGTGCCGGGGCGTCAGGTAGAGGTAGAAGAGGCCGGCGGTGGTCGCCAGCAGGACCGCCAACCCGACCCAGAGTTCGGCCTCGATGAGCGGGAACGCCGCCCAGACCGCGATCCCGGCCACGAGGCCGAGCAGGACCACCTTGACCAGCAGGCCCGTCAGGGTGATCGGCGCGTGGTTCCGCGCGGTACGGGACGTGCGCGGGGACCCGGACCGTACGGGCCCCCGGCCCGAGGGCTGCGTGGCAGCCCCCGGGCCGGACGACGACGTGCTCATTACTTGATCTGGCCGGCGATCGTCTTACCGGCGGCGGTGATCGTCTTGGCCGGGTCGGCGCCGCCGATGATGGCGGCCTCCGCCTTGCCGAACGGGTCCCAGATCGCGGCCATGGCCGGGATCGCCGGGAGCACCTGGCCGTTCTTGCCGGCCTCCTGGAACTTGGCCAGGTCCGGGTCGCTGCCCTTGACCTGGTCGAGTGCGGCGGTCAGCGCCGGGGGACGCGGCTCGGCGTTGTAGAGCGCCAGGGCGAGGTCCGGGGTGGTCACGTGGTTCGCGACGAACTCCTGCGCCAGGGCCTTGTTCTGCCCCTTGGCCGCGACGTAGAAGGACTGGACGCCCACGAACGGCTGGGCCTCCTTGCCGCCGGCGAAGCCGGGGACCGGGGAGATGTCGTACTTGATGTTGGCCTTCTTGGCGTCGGAGATGGCCCACGGTCCGGAGACCAGGAAGGCGCACTTCTTGCCGGTGAAGGTGGCGATGGAGTTCTCGCCGGTGATGGAGCGCTTCAGCGCACCCTCGCCCTTCTCACCCAGCTTGGCGATCTTCTGGAACGCCGCGATCGACTCCGGCTTGCCCACGCCCAGGTCCTTCGGGTCGTAGTCGCCGTTGGCGGCGGTGCCGAAGAGGTAGCCGCCGGCCGAGGTGTAGAGCGGGTAGATGTGGTACGCGTCGCCGTTCTGGCCGGACTGGAGGCAGAGGATCTCGCTGGCCTTCTTCTCGGCCTTGAGCTTCTTGCCGGTGGCGACCAGCTCTTCGATGGTCTTCGGCGCCTCGGGGGCCAGCTCGGTGTTGCGGATCAGCGCCAGGTTCTCCATGGCGTAGGGCACGCCGTAGAGCTGGCCGTTGAACGTGACGGCCTTGACGGCGGTCTCGTTGAAGGCGCTCTTCTGCTCGGCGGCGAGCTGGACCGGGTCGATGGCGCCGTTCTGCACCAGGTTGCCGATCCAGTCGTGCGCGCCGACCACGACGTCCGGGCCGCTGCCCTGCTGGGAGGCGGTGACGAAGTTGGTCTGGAGGTCCTTGGAGACGGCCTGGACCTCGACCGTGACGCCGTTCTCCTTGCCGAACTTCTCGCCGAACGGCTTGAGGGCGGCGGCGCGCTTGTCGTCGGCCCAGATCACCAGCTTGCCGCCGGTGGCGGCCTTGCTGGACTCGTTCGCGGCCGGCTCGTCGTTGCTGTCGCCACCACAGCCGGAGGCGGCGAGCGCCAGGCCGAGGACGGCGACCACACCCGCGGTACGGATGCGCATCGGTACTCCTGTCGTCATGGCGGCCCGCCGGGGGAAGGGCGATCCCGCCAGTGGAAGCTCTGTAAGTTTCTTGCCAACCGGCGCCGGGCGTGCTGCGCCGCTGCTCTCGCGTGTTGCGGGGACGTTAGCAAGAGGTTGCAGAGAATGGAAGGGCTTGCAGGAGTGTACGCAAGAACTTGCCTTTGAGCTAAAGTGCGCCCATGCGCGCTCGACTGTCCGACATCGCCCAACAGGCCGAAGTCAGCGAGGCCACGGTGTCGCGGGTGCTCAACGACCGCCCGGGAGTGGCCCCCGAGACCCGGCAAGCCGTACTGACCGCCCTCGATGTGCTCGGTTACGAGCGCCCGGCCCGGCTGCGCAAGCGCAGCGCCGGCCTCGTGGGTCTGGTCGTCCCCGAACTCGACAACCCGATCTTCCCCGCCTTCGCCCAGGTGATCGAGTCGACCCTGGCGCAGAGCGGCTTCACCCCCGTGCTCTGCACCCAGACGGCCGGCGGGGTCACCGAGGACGAGTACGTCGAGATGCTGCTGGACCGGCAGGTCTCCGGAATAGTCTTCGTCTCCGGCCTGCACGCCGACACCGCCGCCAACCACGACCGCTACCGGGCCCTGATCGCCCGCCCGCTGCCCGTCGTGATGATCAACGGGTACGCGCCCGGCATCCCCGCGCCCTTCGTCTCCTGCGACGACGGCGAGGCCACCGAGCTGGCCGTGGCCCACCTGGTGGCGCTCGGGCACCGCCGCATCGGCCTGATCACCGGCCCGGACCGGTTCGTGCCGGTGCAGCGCCGGGTGGCCGGCTTCCGGGCCGCGATGGGCCGGCTGGTCGGCGTCGACGAGGCCGGCCTCGACGAGCTGGCCGAGCTCTCCCTGTTCGGTGTGGAGGGTGGCGAGGCCGCCGCCGCCCGGCTGCTGGAGCGCGGCGTCACCGGCATCGTCTGCGGCTCCGACCTGATGGCGCTCGGCGCGATCCGGGCCGCCCGGCAGCGCGGCATGTCGGTGCCCGGCGAGTTGTCGGTCGTCGGCTACGACGACTCCCCGCTGATGGCCTTCACCGACCCGCCGCTGACCACGATGCGCCAGCCGGTGGCCGCGATGGCCGTCGCCGCCGTGCGGGCCCTGGTCGACGAGATCAACGGGCACGCCGCCCCGCACTCGGAGTACGTGTTCCGCCCGGAACTGGTGGTGCGCGGCTCCACCGCGGTCGCGCCCACCGACGCCGCACGACCGGCCCCGGGCGGCCCGACCCGGCAGCGCCCGGCCCCGCCCGCGCTCGCCGTCCCGGCCTGACCTCCCCCGCCCGCCGCCCCGACGGCCCGCTTCCGCAAGGGCCGGGCGGTCGAGGGCCGCCGCGCGCCGTGACCCACGCCATTTCTTGCGCAAGGAATGCTTGACTCTTGCAGTCACGGGCGGCATTCTGCTCAGACACCGCACCCGCACCCGCGCCACGCCGGGTGCCGCCGTCCCGCGCCACAGAACGGGGAACGCCACCCATGACCGTCAGCAACCCCACGCCGCTGACCTCCGACGACGACTGGTGGCGCTCCGCGGTCGTCTACCAGGTGTACGTACGCAGCTTCGCCGACTCCAACGGCGACGGCGTCGGCGACCTCCAGGGCATCCGTGAGCGCCTGCCGTACCTGCGCGACCTCGGGGTGGACGCGCTCTGGCTGACCCCCTTCTACACCTCCCCGATGATCGACGGCGGGTACGACGTCGCCGACTACCGCGACGTCGACCCGATGTTCGGCACCCTCACCGACTTCGACAACATGATCACCGACGCGCACGCCCTCGGCCTGCGGATCATCGTCGACCTGGTGCCCAACCACACCTCCAGCGCGCACCCGTGGTTCCGGGCGGCGCTGGCCGCCGGACCGGGCTCCGCCGAGCGCGAGCGCTACCTCTTCGCCGAGGGCAAGGGCGAGAACGGCGAGCTGCCCCCGAACGACTGGGAGAGCATCTTCGGCGGCCCCGCCTGGACGCGCGTCGACGACGGCCAGTGGTACCTGCACCTGTTCGACCCGGCCCAGCCGGACCTGAACTGGCGCCACCCAGAGGTGCGCGCCGAGTTCGAGGGCGTCCTGCGCTTCTGGCTCGACCGGGGCGTGGACGGCTTCCGGATCGACGTGGCGCACGGCATGATCAAGGCCGAGGGGCTACCGGACGTCGGGTTCAACTCGATGACCACCGGTCAGCGCCAGGCGGAACTGCTCGGCAAGGGCCGGCTCCCCTACTTCGACCAGGACGAGGTGCACGACATCTACCGCGCCTGGCGGCCGATCCTGGACAGCTACCCGGGCGGCCGGATGGCGGTCGCCGAGGCGTGGGCCGAGACCCCGCAGCGCCTCGCCCGCTACATCGGCCCGGACGAGCTGCACCAGGCGTTCAGCTTCGACTTCCTCGACGCGACCTGGTCGGCCGACTCGTTCCGCAAGGTCATCGACACCGCGCTCGCCGAGTCGACGATCGTCGGCGCGCCCACCACCTGGGTGCTGTCCAACCACGACAAGCAGCGGCACGTCACCCGCTACGGCGACGGCGCCGAGGGGCTGCGCCGGGCGCGGGCCGCCACCCTGCTGATGCTCGCCCTGCCCGGCTGCGCCTACATCTACCAGGGCGAGGAACTGGGCCTGCCGGAGGTGCTCGACCTGCCGGACGAGCTGCGCCAGGACCCGGCGTTCCTGCGCACCGGCGAGAGCCGCGACGGCTGCCGGGTGCCGATCCCGTGGAGCGGCGAGCTGGCCCCGTACGGCTTCGGGCCGCAGGGCAGCGAGCTGAGCTGGCTGCCGGCCCCGGCGACCTGGCGCGGCCTCTCGGTCGCCGCCCAGGCCGGCGTACCCGGCTCGACGCTGGAGCTCTACCGCACCGCGCTGCGGATCCGCCGGGAACACCCGGCGCTGGCCGCCGACGCGGGCGGAGTCACCTGGTTGGAGGCCGGGCCGGGCGTGCTCGCCTTCAGCCGCGCCGCCGGCGACACCGTGCTGACCTGCGTGGTCAACATCAGCGGTGCGCCGGCCCTGATCGACGGGTACGGCGTGCCGATCGCCGCAAGCGAGCCGCTCACCGGGCAGGGCTCCGGCCATCTGCTCGGAATCGACGCGGCAGCCTGGTTCGAACGGCGCTGAGCGGGTAACCCGTCATCGACCTGGTCGTCCGTCGTGCCCCGCGCCGACGGGCGACTGGGCCATCGACCCCTTGTGGTGGGGGGTGAGGTGGCGCCGGCGTCATCGGAGTCCGCTCCGACGGCGCCGGCGTCCGTCTGGACGCGCCCGCCCGGCTGGGCTCAGACGCCGCCGGTGAGCTTCGCGGCGATGCGCCCGAAGCCGGCCCGCAGCTCGGCCTCGGTGGGCGGGGCCAGCGGCTCCGCCCGGTCGGCCTCCTCGGCCGCCGCCTCCAGTTCCTCGTCGATGGTGTCCTCGAAGTCGCCGTAGAGGTCGGCCTGGTCGAGCTGCGCCGCCTCGTCCTCGGCGGCGACCTGCGCCGCGGCGATCTCGCCGCGGATCTCCTCGGCCGAGACCGCGGGCAGCAGCGGCTCGACCACCGCCATCAACTGCTCCTCGGCGACGATCGACTCGGCCAGCGCGAGGGCGTGCGGCCGCTCGTAGGGGCCGCAGACCACCGGCTCCCACTCGTCGGCGTCGCCGAGCGGGCCGAAGGTGATGATCCACGGCAGGCCGAGCATCGGCGAGTCGTCCGGCAGGTCCAGTGTCACGAGTGCGCCCACGCGCCCATCATGGTCCGTCACGCCCCCGGGACGGGAGGCATTCGCCCCTATTTCCCCGCTGTCGTGGCCGTCGGGACTCCGCGCGTCAGCCCGGCCGGGCCGCGGCCAGCGCCGCGCGGACCAGGGCCAGCGCCGCCGCCGGCGGCACGCCCAGCCGGGCGGCCTCGGCGGCGTAGTCGGCCGCGACCCGCTGCAACCGGTCCGTCGCGTCGTCGCGCCCGGGCGCGACGAAGGTGCCGTGCCGGCCGCGGGTCTCCAGCAGACCGGCCGCCTCCAGCTCCCGGTAGGCCCGCGCCACGGTGTTTACCGCCAGCCCGAGGTCGGCCGCGAACGCTCGGACGGTGGGCAGCCGGGTGCCCACCGCCAGCCGGCCCGTCCCGATCAGCTCCGCGAGCTGCCCGCGCACCTGCTCGTACGGCGGCACCGCCGAGGCCTGGTCGACCGAGATCCGCACGCCCGCTCCCCCGCTCATCCGGCCCCGCCCGGGGTGCCGGGATCCGTCTCCGCGTCCGTCTCGGCCGGCGCCGGGCTCGCCGCCAGGTCCACCACCCGACCGCGCGGGCTGGTCGCGGCCAGCGCCGCGCCGAAGAGCACCAGCTGGTTGAGCAGGTAGAGGTAGAGCAGCAGGCCCACGGCGCCCGCCACGACCGTGTACGCCGGGTTCCGCTCGGTGCGTACCACGTAGAAGCGCCCGACGGTGTTCAGCAGCGTGATGCCGACCGCGACCAGCAGCACCACGGGGCGCAGCCGGGACCGGGTCATCCGCAGCCTCGGCACCGCCACCAGCAGCAGGGTGGCCAGCACCGCGTTGACCAGCACGCTGAGCACCGCGCTGACCGTGGTCAGGCCCACCGAGCCGGTGCTGCGCAGCAGGAAGCGCAGCAGCGACTCCAGGGTGTCCACCGCCGCCACCGAGACGCCGAGCAGCACGAAGATGACCACCAGCACGCCGAGGTCGACCAGGCGGCGGACCACCAGGTTGCCCGGTTGCTGGTTGAGCCCGTACATGAGCCGCTGGGAGGAGCGGATCGCCTCCACCCAGCCGATCCCGGTGAACGCCAGGATGATCAGGCCGACCACCCCGACCGTGCCGCTGCTGTCGGCGATCTGTACGGGGTCGAGGAACGGCAGGTTCTCCCGGAGGAAGTCGGCGGCGGCGGCGCTGACCTCGTCGTTGTCCTCCAGGATGGCCCCGAAGATCGAGTATCCGACCAGCGCCAGCGCGAAGACCGCGAAGAAGCCGTAGTAGGCGATCGCGGCGGCCAGCCGCCCGCCCAGCACGTCGGTGTAGAGCACGCCGGCCCGCCACAGGTGGTCCGCGACGCCCCACCGGCGGCGCGCGGCGCTGATCCTGCTGTCGATGCCCGCCTCGATGCGGCCCAGCACGTTCACGCCGTCATCCTCGCCGATCTCCCGCCCCCGCGCGGGCAACCGGACGCCGCCCCGCACCGGGCGGCGGTCGGCCGGCGCGGGCCGGCGTCGGCGCAGTGGGCGCCGTGTCGCTCGTGGCGCACCCGGGCGACCGCTCAGCCGCCCAGCCGGAAGTCCCGGCGCGGCTGCCACCGGGTCTGCCCGCTGTGCGAGAAGAGGGTGAACGCCTCGACCTCGAACATGGCCGAGAAGTCGGCCAGGTCCTCGTACGCCCTGTCCAGCGCCTCCGGCGCGACGTCCTGCGCGACCGTGACGTGCGGGTGGTACGGGAAGCGCGTCTCGCGGTGCAGCTCCGGGGCGGCGCTGATCGCGGCGGCGAGCAGCTCGCACTCGCTGATCCCAGCGGCCACCGCCACGAAGACGACCTGGGTCACCGGCCGGAACGTGCCGGTGCCCCGCAGGTGCAGGGTGAACGGCAGGTGGGCGGCGGCGACCGCCCCGAGGTGCCGTTCCACCGCCGACAGCGTCGCCACCGGGATCTCGGTCGGCCCGAGCAGGGTCACGTGCGCGGGCACGACCCGAGGGTCGCCGGCCTCGACCCGCCGCCGGGTGAGCATGCCGCCCCACGGCTCCGGGATGTCGACCGCGATGCCGATCTCGATGGTGCCACCGGCGTCCGGCGTCCCGTCCCTGCGATCCACGCTGTGCGTCATCCCTCCGGCCACCGGTCCGTCCGCCCTCACCCGTCGCTCCGGGGCGCTACTCGCCGCGCACCGGCGGGAAGAAGCCCACCCGCTCGTACACGGTGCGCAGCGTCTCGCCGGCGGTCGCGCGGGCCTTCTCCGCGCCGGCGGCGAGCAGCTTGTCCAGCTGCGCCGGGTCGTCGAGGTAGGTCCGGGTGCGCTCCTGGATCGGGCCGACGAACTCCCGCACCACCTCGCCGAGGTCCTTCTTCAGGTCGCCGTAGCCCTTGCCGGCGTACGCGGCGACCAGGTCGTCGACGCTGCGCCCGCTTAGGGCCGAGTAGATGGTCAGCAGGTTGGAGATGCCGGGCTTGGTCTCGGTGTCGAAGACGATCTCCCGCCCCGTGTCCGTGACCGCGGAACGGATCTTCTTGGCCGAGCGGGCCGGGTCCTCCAGCAGGTTGACGATGCCGGCCGGCGACGAGGACGACTTCGACATCTTGGCCGTCGGGTCCTGGAGGTCGGTGATCTTCGCAGTGTCCTTGACGATGTGCGGCGCCGGCACCGTCAGGGTCGGCCCGAACAGCGAGTTGAACCGCTGGGCCAGGTCGCGGGAGAGTTCCAGGTGCTGGCGCTGGTCCTCGCCCACCGGCACGGCGTTGGCCTGGTAGAGCAGGATGTCGGCGGCCTGGAGGACCGGGTAGGTGAACAGGCCCACGCTCGCCCGCTCGCCGCCCTGCTTCTGCGACTTGTCCTTGAACTGCGTCATCCGGCTCGCCTCGCCGAACCCGGTGATGCAGCCCAGCACCCAGGCGAGCTGCGAGTGCTCGGGCACCTGCGACTGCACGAAGAGCGTGCTGCGCTCCGCGTCGAGGCCGACGGCGAAGAGCTGGGCGGCCGCCATCCGGGAACGCTGCTTGAGCGTCTTCGGGTCGTGCCCCGCGGTGATCGCGTGCAGGTCGACCACGCAGTAGTAGGCGTCGTGGGTGTCCTGCAACGCCACCCAGTGCCGCACGGCGCCCAGGTAGTTGCCGAGGTGGAACGAGTCGGCCGTCGGCTGGATGCCGGAGAAGACGCGGGGGCGGGCGGGTACGTCGGACATGGCGGCAATTCTGTCAGCAAGACCCGGTGCGCGTCATGACGGGCCGGCGGGTCGGCTCCGCCCCGTCGGTGTCGGGGCGGCGGCCTCGCGCCGTGGCTCCGGCAGGCGCCCGGCGGTGACCGTGAGCCGGGCCACCCGTCGCCCCTCCAGCGTGAGCACCCGCAGCAGCCATCCGCCGGACGGGTCGTCGGGTGCCGCGCCGCCGTCGCCGGCCGGGCTCCCGGTCACCGGCACCTCGTCGCCGGCGACCGGGAGCCGGCCCAGCGCGGCCATCACGAATCCACCGACCGTCTCGTACGGGCCGGGCGGCAGGCTCACCCCGGTGCGCTCGGCGAAGTCGGCGAGGTTGAGCCGGCCGTCCACCACGGCGGGCAGGCCCGCGTGCACCGGCTCGGGGGCGGTGTCGTACTCGTCGTGGATCTCCCCGATCAGCTCCTCGATCAGGTCCTCCAGGGTGACGATGCCGGCGGTGCCGCCGTACTCGTCGACCACCACGGCGAGGTGGTGGCGTTCCCGGCGCATCTCGCTGAGCGCGGCGAGCACCCGTTTGCTGCCGGGCAGCCGCTTCACCTCCCGGGTCAGCTCGCCGACGGTGGTGCGGGGGTCGAGGTCGGGACGGAGCAGCACGTCGCGCAGGTGCACGAAGCCGACCACGTCGTCGTGGGTGCCGTCGACCACGGGGTAGCGGGTGTGCGTCTCGGCCCGGACCAGCCGCTCCGCCTCGGCGATGGTGTGCCGGGCGGAGAGGAAGACGACCTCGGTGCGCGGCATCATCACCTCGCGGACCAGGCTCGCGCCCGCGACCAGCACCTCGTCGATGATCCGGCGCTCGACCGGGTCGAGCAGGGTGTTGGCGGCGACCAGGTCGCGCAGCTCCGCCTCGCTGATCCGCTCCCGGCCGGCCGCCGGGCTGGCGCCGAGCAGGGCCGTCACCGCCCGGGTGGCGGCGTCGGCGGCGCGCACCACCATCCGGGCGACGGCCCGGGGCAGCGGCCCCGGCTCGCGGCGTGGCCGGCCCCGGGCGCGTCGCCGCGGCCCGGGAGCACCCGCTTCCCGCATGACAGTGATGGTAGACAGCACGGCGCCGGCGGGCTGCCAGTGTTCGGCTCTGTTCGGAGTTGGGGAATCATGGTGGAATGGCAAGGTCGCCGACGGAGGGCGGCCACCGGGCGACCGGCCGTAGGGTGATCACGACACGGGTCGCGACCGGGCGGCCAGGCAGGAGGAGACCGACGTGAAACTGCTCGTCACCGGCGGCGCCGGCTTCATCGGCAGCGTGGTGACCCGGATGCTGCTCGACGCCGGCCACGAGGTGGTGGTGCTCGACGACCTGCGCACCGGCCACCGGGAGGCGCTCGCCCCCGACGCGACGTACGTCGACGCGTCCGTCCACGACGCCGCGCGGGTGCTCACCCCGGGCGCGGGCTTCGACGGGGTGCTGCACTTCGCCGCGCTGATCGCCGCCGGCGAGTCGATGACCAGGCCCGAGCTCTACTGGCACGCCAACACGGTCGGCTCGATCGCCCTGATCGACGCCGTCCGGGCCGCCGGCGTACCCCGCCTGGTCTTCTCCTCCACCGCCGCCGTCTACGGCAACCCCACCGAGCTGCCGATCCCGGAGACCGCCGTCAAGGCCCCCACCAACACGTACGGCGCCACCAAGCTCGCCGTCGACATGGCCCTCACCTCCGAGGCGATCGGGCACGGCCTGGCCGCCGTCTCGCTGCGCTACTTCAACGTGGCCGGCGCGTACCTCGACGGCGACGTCGCGCTCGGCGAGCGGCACGCCCCCGAGACCCACCTGATCCCGATCGCGCTGGAGGTGGCCGCCGGCCGGCGGGAGAAGCTCCAGCTCTTCGGCGACGACTACCCGACCGTCGACGGCACCTGCGTGCGCGACTACATCCACGTCGCCGACCTGGCCCGCGCCCACCTGCTGGCGCTCGGCGCCGCCACCGCCGGCCAGCACCGGATCTACAACCTGGGCAACGGCAACGGCTTCACCAACCGGCAGGTCGTCGACGTGGTCCGCGAGGTCACCGGCCACCCCGTGCCGGTCGAGGTGGCGCCGCGCCGCGAGGGCGACCCCGCCGAGCTGGTCGCGTCGTCCGCGCTGGCCCGCGAGGAGCTGGGCTGGGTGCCGCAGAAGCCGACCCTGCCCGACATCGTCGCCGACGCCTGGGCCTTCTACCGCACGCACGTCGTGGGGCCGCGGTGACCGACGACGTCGCGGCCCGCGCCACCGCCGGCTTCCGTTCGGCGTACGGCGAGCCGCCCGCCGGCCGCTGGGCGGCTCCCGGGCGGGCGAACCTCATCGGCGAGCACACCGACTACAACGACGGCTTCGTGCTCCCCTTCGCCCTGCCGCTGCGCACGGTGGTGGCCGCCGCCCCGCAGCCCGGCGACACCTGGACGGTCTGCTCCGAGCTCACCGGCGAGACGATCGCCTTCGGCGCCGACGAGCTGGCCGGGCCCGGCCGGGTCGACGGCTGGGGCGCGTACGTGGCGGGGGTCGTCTGGGCGCTGCGGGAGGCGGGGCACACGCCGCCCGGCGCGCGCCTGGCGATCGCCTCCGACGTGCCGCTGGGCGCCGGGCTGTCCTCCTCGGCCGCGCTGGAGGCCGCCGTGCTGGCCGCCCTGGTCGACCTGGGCGGGCTGGACCTGCCCGCCGAGCGACGGCCCCGGCTGGCTCAGCGCGCCGAGAACGACTACGTGGGCGCGCCGACCGGGATCATGGACCAGTCGGCGGTGATCCGGTGCCGTGCCGGGCACGCGCTCTTCCTGGACTGCCGGGACGAGTCCGTCGAGCAGGTCCCCTTCGACCTGGACGCCGCCGGCCTCGCCGTGCTGGTCGTCGACAGCCGGGCCCCGCACCGGCACGCCGACGGCGAGTACGCCGCCCGCCGCGGCTCCTGCGAGCGGGCCGCCGGGCTGCTCGGCGTCGCGGCGCTGCGGGACGTCCCGGCCGACGGGCTGGCCGACGCCCTGGCCCGGCTCGACGAGGACGAGACCCGCCGCCGGGTACGGCACGTCGTCACCGAGAACCAGCGGGTGCTCGACACGGTCGCGCTGCTGCGCGCCGGGCGGGTACGCGAGATCGGCCCGCTGCTGACCGCCTCGCACGCCTCGATGCGCGACGACTTCGAGATCACCGTCCCCGAGATCGACACGGCCGTAGAGGCGGCCCTGGGCGCCGGGGCGCTCGGTGCCCGGATGACCGGCGGCGGCTTCGGCGGCTGCGTCCTCGCCCTCGTCGACGCGGAACGGGCCGACGCGGTCGCCGCCGCCGTCACGGCCGCGTACGCCGAGCGGGGCTTCGCCGCGCCCGGCCACGTCACCGTCCTGCCCGGCCCCGGGGCGACCCGGCTGGACTGAGCACCGACGCGGCGGCCGGCCACCGGCCGCCCGGCGGGCAGCGGCGGCTGCCGGCCCGGGGGGCCCTGCGCCGGGCGCAGTCAGCCCGGCAGACGACGGGCGGGCGTCGGCACCCGCCCGTCGGCGGGACTCACTGCGCCTCGACGATCATCCCCGCGCCGACCGTGCGGTTGGTGGCCTCGTCGATGATCACGAAGCCGCCGGTGGTGCGGTTGCGCCGGTACTCGTCCGCGAGCAGCGGCACGGTGGTCCGCAACCGCACCCGGCCGATCTCGTTGAGCCCGAGCCCGTCGGCGGACTCGTCACGGTGCAACGAGTTGACGTCCAGCCGGTAGTGCAGCCCGCGCACGATCGCCCGCGCGGAGCGGGTGGTGTGCTTGATCGCGTACCTGCCGCCGACCTGGAGCGGACGGGTCTCGTCCATCCAGCACACCATCGCCTCGATGTCCTGGGACACCGCCGGGGCGTTGTTGGGACGGCAGATCATGTCGCCCCGGGAGATGTCGATCTCGTCTTCCAGGCGTACGGTCACCGACATCGGCGGGAACGCCTCCGCGACCGGCCCGTCGGCGGTCTCCACGGCGGCGATCCGGCTGGTGAACCCGGACGGCAGCACCATCACCTCGTCGCCCGGCTTGAGCACGCCGGAGGCGACCTGGCCGGCGTAGCCCCGGTAGTCGGTGACGGTGGTGGACTGCGGGCGGATCACGTACTGCACCGGGAACCGGACGTCGACCAGGTTGCGGTCGCTCGCGATGTGCACCCGCTCCAGGTGGTGCAGCAGCGACGGGCCCTCGTACCAGGGCATGTTCTCCGACCGGGCGACGATGTTGTCGCCGCGCAGCGCCGAGATCGGCACCACCGTCAGGTCGGGCACGTCGAGCTTCGCGGCGAACGCGGTGAACTCGTCCGCGATCCGCTCGAAGACCTCCTGCGAGAAGTCGACCAGGTCCATCTTGTTGACGCAGAGGACCAGGTGCGGCACACGCAGCAGCGAGCAGAGGAACGCGTGCCGGCGGGACTGCTCGACCAGGCCCTTGCGGGCGTCCACCAGGATCAGCGCCAGGTCGGCCGTCGACGCCCCGGTGACCATGTTGCGGGTGTACTGGATGTGCCCCGGGGTGTCCGCGATGATGAACTTCCGCCGGGGGGTGGCGAAGTAGCGGTACGCCACGTCGATGGTGATGCCCTGCTCGCGCTCGGCCCGCAGGCCGTCGGTGAGCAGCGCCAGGTTCGTGTACTCGTCGCCCCGGGCCGCGCTGACCGCCTCGACGGCGGCGAGCTGGTCGGTGAAGAGCGACTTCGTGTCGTAGAGCAGCCGGCCGATCAGGGTCGACTTGCCGTCGTCGACGCTGCCGGCGGTGGCGAAGCGCAGCAGGTCCATGCGGCGGGCCTCCGGCCCGGCCCCGGTGGCGGCCCGGCCGTCCGTCGTGTCCGCGCCGTCGGGCGCGACGGTCTCGGTGGTCATCAGAAGTAGCCCTCCCGCTTGCGGTCCTCCATGGCGGCCTCGCTGACCCGGTCGTCGCCCCGGGTGGCGCCGCGCTCGGTGATCCGGGTGGCGGCGACCTCCTCGATGACCTTCTCGACCGTGTCGGCGTCGGAACGGACCGCCGCCGTGCAGGACGCGTCGCCCACCGTCCGGTAGCGCACCCGCTCCTTGAACCGGTCCTCGCCCGCCCGGGGGCGGAAGAACTCGTTGACCGCGTAGAGCATCCCGTCGCGCTCGACCACCTCGCGCTCGTGGGCGTAGTAGATCGACGGCAGGGCGATGCGCTCGCGCGCGATGTAGTGCCAGACGTCCAGCTCGGTCCAGTTGGACAGCGGGAAGACCCGGATCGACTCGCCCGGGTGGTGGCGGCCGTTGTAGAGCGACCACAGCTCCGGGCGCTGGTTCTTCGGGTCCCACTGGCCGAACTCGTCGCGGAAGCTGAACACCCGCTCCTTGGCGCGGGCCTTCTCCTCGTCGCGGCGGGCACCGCCGAAGAGCGCGTCGAACCGGTGCTTCTCCACCGCGTCCAGCAGCACCGGCGTCTGGATCCGGTTGCGCATCCCGTCGCCCGACTCCCGCACCAGCCCGCTGGCCAGCGCCTCCGGCACGCTCGCCACCACCAGTTGCAGCCCCAGCTCGGCGACCCGCTGGTCCCGGTATTCCAGGACCTCGGGGAAGTTGTGCCCGGTGTCCACGTGCATGACCGGGAACGGGATGCTGGCCGGGGCGAACGCCTTCTGGGCCAGCCGGAGCATCACGATCGAGTCCTTGCCGCCCGAGAAGAGCAGCACGGGCCGCTCCATCTCGGCGACCACCTCGCGCATCACGAAGATGCTCTCGGCCTCCAGCGCGTCGAGGTGCGACACCTGGTAGGCGGCGGGGGCGGTCATGACACGGGCTCGCTTCGCTCGAATCCGCTCATCGATATTCCAGACCTTTCCGGTCGGGCATGCCAAGAAGTGCCGCTCAGGCTACCCGGAATGACGCTGCAACGCTGCAAGCAACCGACTGGCGAGATCCCTGCGGCAGACCAGCAGGTCCGGCAGGCGCGGATCCGCCTCGTTGTATCTCAGCGCAGAACCGTCGATCCGGGAAGCGTGCAGCCCGGTGGCCGTCGCCACAGCGACCGGCGCGGCCGAGTCCCACTCGTACTGGCCGCCGGCGTGGATGTAGGCGTCCACCTCACCGGTGACCACCGCGGCGATCTTCGCCCCGGCCGAGCCCATCGGCACCAGGTGCGCCCCGACGTCCTCCGCCAGGTCGGTCAGGAACACCGGCGGCCGGCTCCGGCTCGCCGCCAGGCGGATCATCCGCCCGCCGGGCGCCGCGGCCGCCTCCGGGGTCAGCTGCGGGTACGCCGGCGGATAGTCGGTGCCCAGCACCCGTTGCTGCGCCGGCAGCCCGACCGCGCCCGCCACCAGCCCGTGCGGCGTCGGCGCGTCCCGCGCCCAGAGCGCCACGTGCACCGCCCAGTCCGAACGGCCCTCCTCGGCGAACTCCCGGGTGCCGTCCAGCGGGTCGATGATCCACACCCGGTCGGCCGTCAGCCGGGAGACCGCCTCGGCGTTCACCTCCGCCGCCCAGGCCAGCCGCGAACCCTCGTCCTCCTCGGAGAGGACCGCGTCACCCGGCCGCCACTTCGCCAGCTCGGTGCGGATCAGGTCGTGCGAGACCTTGTCGCCCGCCGACTTCAACGCCCCCGCGTCGGCGAAGCCCATCTCGGACCGCAGGCCGAGCAGCGCCTGACCGGCCCGGGCCGCCAGCCACCGGGCGAAAGCGCCGTCGATCATCGGAGGACTGCCCATGACTCCTGCTCCCGTCGCCTCGCCGTGCTCCGCGCCCGGCACGCCGCCGCCGACGAGCCGCCCCGACGGTCGCGTCGCGCCGAAAGGCGAAGACTACCGGCCCCCGGCGCCCGACCCGGCCCTCACACCCCGTGGTAGAGGTTCTGCGTCGGCTCCACGCCCCTGGTGATCACCGACTCCACCACATCCGCGGCCCGGTCCACCAGGAACTCCAGCTCCTTGCGCTCCGCCGCGCCGAAATCCGACAGTACGTAGTCCGCCGGATCCTGCCGCCCCGGGGGCCGGCCGATGCCGAACCGCACCCGGACGTACTCCTTCGTGCCCAGCGACTTCGACATCGAGCGCAGGCCGTTGTGCCCGCCCTCGCCACCGCCGCACTTCACCCGCACCTGCCCGTAGCCGATGTCCAACTCGTCGTGCACCGCGACCACCCGGCCCGGCGGCACCTTGTGGAACTGGGCCAGACCGGTCACCGGCCCGCCGGAGAGGTTCATGTACGTCAGCGGCTTGACCAGCACCAGCTTCGGCCCGCCGAGACCGAGCCGCCCCTCGGCGACCTCCGCCACCGCCCGCTTGTGCCGGCCAAACCTCGCACCGAGCCGGCCCGCCAGCAGGTCGGCCACCATGAAGCCGACGTTGTGCCGGTTGCCGGCGTACTCCCGACCCGGGTTACCCAGGCCGACCACCAGCCACGGCCCCGTCTCGTCCGTCACGCCCCGCCCCTCCCGCTGCTCGCCGTCACCCGCCCGCCCGGACACCGATACGCCGACAGGCGCCCCCGACCGCGCGGGGACGCCTGTCGCAACGATGCGAACCGATCAGGCCTCGGTCTTCGCCTCGGCGTTCTCCTCGCCCTCCGCGGCCGGAGCCTCGGCGGCCTCGGCGGTCTCCTCGCCGACACCGGCCTCGGCCTCCTCGGCGGCCTCCTCGACCTCGGGGAGGGTGGCCTCGAGCTGCTCGGCGGTCGGCGCGGCGGTCACCGAAGCGACGGTCTGGTCCGCGTCGGCGGCCAGCTCGACGCCGGCCGGCAGCTCCACGTCGCCGGCGGTGACCTGGGTGCCGGCCTCCATGCCCTCGATCGAGGCCTCCAGGTGGTCCGGCACCTTGGTGGCGTCGGCGGTGACCGACAGGGTGTCGTGGTCGTGCACGATCAGGGTGTCCCTCGCGGCCTCGCCGGTCAGCTGCACCGGGACCTCGACGGTGACCTTCTCGCCCCGGCGGACCAGCAGCAGGTCCACGTGCTCGAAGGTGTCCTTGATCGGGTCGCGCTGGATCGCCTTCGGCAGCGCGAGCACCTGGGTGCCGTCGCTGACCTCGATCGCGAAGAGCTGGTTGGCGCCGCCCTTGCGGATCGCGGCGGCGAACTCACGCGACGGCAGCGCGATGTGCTTGGGCTTCTCGCCGTGGCCGTACAGCACGGCGGGCACCTTGCCGGCCCGGCGGGTACGACGGGCACCACCCTTGCCGAACTCGGTACGGGGCTCGGCGCTGATCTTTACCTCGGACACGGGAGAACTCCTGATGCTTTCGCTGCGGCGGCTTGTCGTCTGGCGGTGCTGGGGCGAGGGGCTCGCTGGGGCTCATGCGTCGAGAACGACTGCCCGGAGCACCGCGTCGATGACGGTGCCTCCGTGCGGCGCTTCTCAGCGGCCCGCCGGGCACCCTCGCCGTGGCAACCGCACCAGTCTACCCGAGCTGATTCCGCGCGTTCCGGCAGTCCCCTTATCACCGTTCCCGCAGGCCCGCAGGGTGATTTGGACCTGCCCCGGCGGCACCCGCCGCCGGGCGTCGCACGACGCCGCTGTCGGAGCGCCGACGCCGGACCGGGGGCCGCGGTGCCCGCCCGGCCCGGCGTCAGACGGTCAGCTCAGGCCGCCGAAGAGGGTCGTCACCGAGCCGTCGTCGAAGACCTCGCGGATCGCCCGCGCCAGCAGCGGCGCGATCGACAGCACGGTGATCTTGTCGAGCTGCTTCTCCGGCGGCAGCGGCAGCGTGTTGGTCACCACGACCTCGCTGATCGGGGCGTTCTTCAACCGCTCGGTCGCCGGGTCGGAGAGCAGCGCGTGCGTCGAGGCCACGATCACGTCGGCCGCGCCGGACTCCCGGAGGATGTCCGCCGCCCCGCAGATCGTGCCGCCCGTGTCGATCATGTCGTCGACGATCAGGCAGACGCGGCCCTCGACCTCGCCGACCACCCGGTTCGCCACCACCTGGTTCGGCTTCAGCGGGTCCCGGGTCTTGTGGATGAACGCCAGCGGACAGCCGCCCAGCCGGTCCGTCCACCGCTCGGCCACGCGTACCCGGCCCGAGTCCGGCGCGACCACCGTCATCGGGCGGCCGGCGTACTTGTGCTGCACGTACTCGGCGAGGATGTCCATCGCGAAGAGGTGGTCGACGGGGCCGTCGAAGAAGCCCTGGATCTGCGCGGTGTGCAGGTCGACGGTGAGGATCCGGTTCGCCCCGGCCGTCTTCAGCAGGTCCGCCACCAGCCGGGCCGAGATCGGCTCCCGGCCGCGGTGCTTCTTGTCCTGCCGGGCGTACGGGTAGAACGGCAGCACCACGGTGATGCGCTTGGCCGAACCGCGCTTCAACGCGTCGATCATGATCAGGGTCTCCATGACCCACGTGTTGACCCCGTGCGTGACGGACTGCACCACGAAGGCGTCCGAACCGCGTACCGAGTCCTTGAACCGTACGAAGATCTCACCGTTGGCGAACTCGTACGCGTCGGCCGGCGTCGGCGCGACGCCGAGCACCTCACCGATCTCCTTGGCCAACTCCGGAAAGCCACGTCCGGAAAAAAGCATCAGGCTCTTGCGGTTTTCGGCGACGATGCTGCCCATGGGCCCGTCTGCTCCCGTTGGTCGGTGGTACCCGGCGGTGGTGGTGGGCCGGGGACTATTCGGTTGCAGTATCCCCCGCGCCCGGGGCCGACCTGACCGGCTCGGCATCCCCGTGGATTGCCTCACCTTCACTTGCCCCGGATCCCGGCGCCGACGCACCCTCATCCGCTGCCTGGGCCCGCGCGGCCGCCTCGGCGGAGACCGTGCCCGCCCGCTTGCGGGCCACCCAGCCGTCGAGGTTGCGCTGCGGCGCCCGGGTCACCCCGAGCGCGCCCGCCGGC
Organism: Micromonospora sp. CNZ303; assembly: GCF_004345505.1. Classification (NCBI taxonomy): domain Bacteria; kingdom Bacillati; phylum Actinomycetota; class Actinomycetes; order Micromonosporales; family Micromonosporaceae; genus Micromonospora; species Micromonospora sp. CNZ303. The sequence continues at coordinate 63,140 of NZ_SLVT01000002.1, forward strand.
ACGTCCTGCGCGATCGCGCTGCCCGCCGCCACGTAGGCCCCCGCACCCACCTCGACGGGCGCGATCAGGCTGGTGTCGCAGCCGACGAACGCGCCCTCGCCGACCGTGGTGCGGTGCTTGTTCACCCCGTCGTAGTTCACGAAGATCGTCGCCGCGCCGATGTTCGCCTTCGCGCCGATCGTCGCGTCCCCCACGTACGACAGGTGCGGCACCTTCGCGCCCGCACCCACCTCGGAGTTCTTCACCTCGACGAACGTGCCGACCTTGGCCTTCTCGGCGAGCCGGGCGTCCGGCCGCAGGTACGCGTACGGCCCGACGCTGGCGCCCGCACCGACCTCCGCGCCCACCGCGTGGCTGCGCAGCACCGTGGCGCCCGGGCCGACGACGGTGTCGATCAGCGTCACGTCCGGCCCGACGACCGCGCCCGTGCCGACCACCGTGCCGCCGCGCAGCTGGGTGTTCTGGTCGACCACCGCGTCCCGGTCGAGGGCGACCGTCACGTCGATCCAGGTGGTGTCCGGGTCGAGCAGGCTGACCCCGGTACGCATCCACGCCTCGTTGACCCGGTCGCGCAGCAGCCGGCGCAGCGCGGCCAACTCGACGCGGTCGTTGCAGCCGAGCGTCTCGACATGGTCGGCGGCGACGTGCACCGCCACCGGCTCGCCGGCGGAGCCCAGCAGGGCGAAGACGTCGGTCAGGTACTCCTCGCCCTGGTCGTTGTCGGTCGACAGCTTGCCCAGCGCGTCGCGCAGCCGGGCCACGTCGAACGCGTAGATGCCGGCGTTGATCTCCCGGATCGCCCGCTGCGCGGGGGTCGCGTCGCGCTCCTCGACGATCTGCTCCAGCCGCCCGTCGGTGTCGCGCACGATCCGGCCCAGCCCGGTCGGGTCGGGCACCTCGGCGGCGAGCACGGTCGCCGCCGCCCGCGCCTCCTCGTGCGCCGCCACCAGCGCGGCCACCGTCTCCGGGCGGAGCAGCGGCACGTCACCGTTGATCACGACGACGGTGCCGGTGGCGTCCGGCGCGGCGTCCAGCGCGATCCGGACGGCGTGCCCGGTGCCGAGCTGCTCGGCCTGGAGCACCGGGGTGGCGTCGGGGGCGATCTCCGCGAGGTGCGCGCGGACCTGGTCGGCGCCGTGCCCCACCACGACCACCGTGCGGTCCGCGGCCAGCGGAGTGGCGGCGGCGAGCACGTGGCCGACGAGCGTACGGCCGAGCAGTGGGTGCAGCACCTTGGGCAGCGCCGACTTCATCCGCTTGCCCTCACCGGCGGCGAGCACGACAACGGTGCGGAGGTGGGGCTGGGACACGACACGGGCTCCCGTCGGGACGGCGAACAGTCTCGCGGCCATGCTAACCAGACGGCGAGCCGCCGTTCGGCGTGGCCACACGAATGCCGTGAGATGCGGTGTGAGCTGGGGTGCCTGGATTCGAACCAGGAGCTCAAGGCTCCAAAGGCCTGCGGGTTGCCGTTACCCCACACCCCATAAATATGTCAAGCTTCGCGAACCGGCATTGACGGTTCGCCTCGCCCGACGGTCTGGAACAGCTCGGCGATCATACCTTCGATCCGCCAGTAGAGCTCGCGGCTACGCGGCACGGTGATCACCAGGCAGCCACGATAGTCGTCCCCGACGTTGCGCCGCAGCGTGGCCGGACGGTGTTTCTTGAGGTTGGCGCGCTGGAAACGACCGACCGGCAGATCGAGCTTCCGGGCCCACCATTTCAGCGCCGCGTCGAGATCGGCCGTCTCATGGATGCTGACGCGATAGCTGGGCACGGCACGGTCGACCCCGCACACCTCGAGAAAACGCAGGAAGAGCGCGAGCAGCCCCGGATCGCTGTTGACCAACTGGAGGCGGTCGTTCCGCCGCCACGGCTTGGACTTCGTCCCCTCGCACCAGTAGACCGCCGCACCGAGGAGCAGGAGATCCCGGTCGGCGAGGGAGCCCACCAGGCCGGCCGCGCGCACCTGCTCCGCGGTCCGGGCCGCGTCGCGGGCCTTTCGATGCGCCGACCACCGCGCCTCGGTCATCAGCGCCGCGTGGGCCCGGCGCCGCTCAGCGCCCGCCCCCTCCTCGGCCAACGGCAGGTGCCTGACCCGCTGGTAGGCGGTCGACTTCGCCGCGCCGAGCTGGCGGGCGATGTCGTTGACGGAACGCCCCTCGGCGCGCAGCTCGACCGCCGCCGCCCTCAGGTCGTCCTTGGCATTGGGTCGGCGGGTCCGCTCGGGGGGCGGCACGCCCCGGAGAAGGTCGTGGACGCGGTTGCGCCCGAGCCCGGTCCGCGCCCGGATCTCGCGGACGGAGAGCTGCTCGACGGTGCGCAGCCGTCGCACCTCGTCGGCCAAGGGATCGCCCATGAGCAGCATTTTAGAACAGACGTACGACAGCGCCAGACATTCATCCCTGGCGCTGTCCCATGCGCCCCGCCAGCGCCTAAGTTACGGTGACGTAGGCGTAACTTCGTGATCACTCCGTCCCTCTGCGAGGTGCCCATGTCCGCTACGTCCCTCGACCCCGCCGCCGGGCCGAAGCCCCTCACCCAGGGCACCCAGTCCCGGGGCATCCTCATCGCCCTCTGGGCGTTCGTGGTGATCCCCTTCCTGGCCCTCGTCGCCGCCGTACCGGTCGCCTGGGGTGGCTGGCTGAGCTGGACCGACGTGGCCGTGGCCGGGTTCTGGTACGTGCTCTCCGGGCTGGGCATCACGGTCGGCTACCACCGGTACTTCACGCACGGGTCGTTCAAAGCGAAGCGCTGGCTGCGGATCGCGCTGGCGGTCTCCGGCTCGCTGGCGGTGCAGGGCGAGATCATCCAGTGGGTGGCCGACCACCGGCGCCACCACGCCTTCTCCGACCTGGAGGGCGACCCGCACTCGCCGTGGCGGTTCGGGGAGAGCGTCCGCGGCCTGACGAAGGGTCTGTTCCACGCGCACGTCGGCTGGCTCTTCGGCCGGGAGCTGTCCAACCGGAGGCGCTTCGCCCCGGATCTGCTCGCCGACCGGGACATCAGCCGGGTGGACCGGCTGTTCCCGCTGCTGGTGGTGGTCTCGGTGCTCGGTCCCGCGCTGATGGGCGGCCTGCTCACCTGGTCGTGGCGGGGAGCGCTGTCCGCGCTCTTCTGGGCCGGCCTGGTGCGTATCGCGCTCCTGCACCACGTGACATGGTCCATCAACTCCGTCTGCCACGTCTACGGGGAGCGGCCGTTCGCGATGCGCCAGGGCGACCGCGCGTCGAACTTCTGGCCGCTGGCGATCGTGTCGTTCGGCGAGAGCTGGCACAACCTGCACCACGCCGACCCGACCAGCGCCCGGCACGGCGTACTGCGCGGCCAGGTGGACATCTCGGCCCGGGTGATCTGGCTGTTCGAGAGGCTCGGCGCGGCGTGGGACGTGCGCTGGCCGAAGCCCGAACGCATCGCGGCGAAGCTCGTCGCACCGGCCACCGGCCGGTAGCGCGGTCGATGGGCGCGGAGGCCGCCTGGCAGGATGGCCGGGTGACCGAGCGCCGGCGGAATGACGAGAACATGGCGGATGTCCCTGGCAACGACGGCACGACCGGCCGGCGGCGGGCGGTTCCCGTCGCGGCCCCCAAGCCCTCCTCACGCGTACGCATGTCGGCGGCCCAGCGCCGGGAGCAGCTGATCTCGATCGCCCGGCAGATCTTCGCCGAGCGCGGTTTCGACGCCACCTCCATCGAGGAGGTGGCGGCCCGCGCGAAGGTCTCCAAGCCGGTGGTCTACGAGCACTTCGGCGGCAAGGAGGGGCTCTACGCGGTGGTGGTGGACCGGGAGGTACGCGCCCTGCTGGACCGGATCACCACGGCCCTGACCGCCGGGCACCCCCGCGAGCTGCTGGAGCAGGCGGCGCTGGCCCTGCTGACGTACATCGAGGAGGAGACCAGCGGCTTCCGGGTGCTGGTGCGGGAGTCGCCGGTGCTGTCGGCGGCGGGCAACTTCAGCAGCGTCATGAACGACGTGGCGCACCAGGTGGAGCACATCCTGGGCGCCGAGTTCTCCAGCCGGGGCTACGACCCGAAGCTGGCCGAGCTCTACTCGCAGGCGCTGGTGGGGATGGTGGCGCTGACCGGCCGCTGGTGGCTGGAGGTGCGCAAGCCGCGCAAGGAGACGGTGGCGGCGCACCTGGTCAACCTGGCCTGGAGCGGGCTGTCGCACCTGGAGGCCAAGCCGAGCCTGATCACGGTGCGGGGCCGCTGACCCCGACGCCGGTCAGCGGCCGTGGGCCTCGGAGACCGGGTGGTGCCGCAGCCGCCGTTCCTCCTCGGCGTGCTCGTCGGTGCCGACCTTGTCGTACAGGCCGGTGCCGAGCAGGAGCAGGCCGAAGAGCATCGACACGATGACCGTGGACATCGAGAAGTTGAGGAAGTTGGCCTCGGTCTGGAGCACGGACATCATGAGGACGCTGGTGACCAGGAAGACGACGCCGGCGGTCAGGTTCATGTAGTGGCCGAGGTTGCCGCGCCGGGACGCGCCGATGATGAGCACGATCCCGAAGGCGACGGAGGCCAGCGAGAAGGCCAGGTTGGTGCGGAGCCCGAGGGCCCAGTTGTCGCCCCGGTCGAAGAGCGGGTCGCCCGCCGTCAGGGCTACGCCCCAGACCCCGAAGACCAGGATGTAGAGCCCCACCAGGCCGGCGAGGACCCGGTACACCGGCCGCGCCGGATGGTTCACGGGAAAGTGCGGCATGACCCCTCCACCAGTCAGGACATTCGCCCCGATTGTCCCCCGGAAGAGGTCGCCCGTCCGCCGAACCGCCCAAAGGATGGACGCAGGGCAGGCGTGGCAGTCGACGACAGGCGCTACCACGAAGATCCCGCCCCACCGGCAGCAACGGCCGGGTGGAGCGGGACCACGACAGGTTTTCGCCGGAGCCCGACCCGCGCAGGGATCAAGCCTGACCGCCCGGAGCGGGTCGGGCTCCGGCGAAAACCCAGCAGCAGAAGAGAATCAGAGCACGAGCCGGGCCTTCTGCCAGGCCTCCTGCTCCTCGTCCGTGCCGACCTTGCCGTACATGCCGACCATCAGCAGGACCAGGCTGACCACCATCAGCGCGATGACGGTGAAGATGCTGAAGTTGAAGATGTTGGCCTCGGTCTGGATGAAGGCGAGACCGGCGAGGCTGATCACCATGATGGCGTACGCCAGCCACTGATTGATCATGACGTCGATGTTGCGGCCGATCGCGGTGCCGGCCAGCACCGCGACCCCCAGCAGGACGCTGAGCAGCGAGAAACCGAGGTTCGTGCCCTGGCCGAGGACCTGGGTGTCATCCTGGGCGAGGGCCTCGTTGCCGGCGCTCGCGATGATGCCGAGCACGCCGAAGGCCACCAGGTACAGACCGGTCAGCCCGCCGATCGCCCGGTAGACCGGCCGCGCGGGGTGATTGACGGGGGTGTGGGCCATGTCTGAGTCTCCAACGCCGTTCGGGTGAGGGGTCGCCGACGATTGTCCCGCACCCCGGGGTGTGACGCCGCACACGGGGGCCTCCGGTGTGCGGCGCCGCGACCAGGGAGGCGACTCAGGTCGCCGGGATCTCGTCGGCCAGGGCCAGCCAGGACTCCTCGGTCCGCTCCCGCTCGGCCCGCAGCTCCTTGAGCTGGGCGTCGAGTTCGGCGACCTTCGCGTAGTCGGTGGCGTGCGTGGCGAGCTGGTCGAGCAGCGTCGCCTCCTTCTGCTCCAGCTTGCCGACCTGCCGTTCCAGCCGGGCCAGTTCCTTGCGGGCCTGCCGCGCCTCGGCGGCGGACATGCCGGTCGCGGCGGGGGTGTCGGCGCCGGCCCCGGGGGCCGTCTCCGGCATCGCGGGGCCGGGCTGGCCGGCGGCCCGGGCGAGGTACTCGTCGACGCCGCCGGGCAGGTGCACCAGCCGCCCGTCGCCGAACATCCCGTACGCGACCTCGGTGACCCGCTCGATGAGGTACCGGTCGTGGCTGGCCACGATGATGGTGCCGGGCCAGGAGTCGAGCAGGTCCTCCAGGGCGGCGAGGGTGTCGGTGTCCAGGTCGTTGGTGGGCTCGTCGAACAGGAGCACGTTCGGCTCCCCCGCCAGCAGGCGGAGCATCTGCAACCGGCGACGCTCGCCGCCGGAGAGGTCGCTGACGGGCGTCCAGAGCCGCCGGTCGTCGAAGCCGAAGACCTCGGCGAGTTGGGCGGCGGATACCTCCCGGTCGCCGAGCTGCACCCGCCGCGCGACCTCCTCCACCGCTTCGAGCACCCGCAGGTGGCCGGGAAGCTCGGCCAGTTCCTGGGAGAGAAAGGCCGGCCGGACGGTCGAGCCGGTGGCGAAGCGCCCGCCGTCGGGGCGGGTGAGGCCGGCCAGCATCCGCAGCAGGGTGGTCTTGCCGGCCCCGTTGCGGCCGAGGATGGCGATCCGGTCGCCGGGGCCGACCTGCCAGGTGGTGTCGCGCAGGATCTCCTTCGGGCCGGCGTGCAGGGTGACCTGCGCCAGGTCGTACACCTGCTTGCCGAGCCGGGCGGTGGCGAGCCGTTGCAGCGACATGGTGTCGCGCGCCGGCGGGACGTCGGCGATGAGGGCGTTGGCGGCGTCGATGCGGAACTGCGGCTTCGAGGTGCGGGCGGGCGGGCCGCGCCGCAGCCAGGCGATCTCCTTGCGGAGCAGGTTCTGCCGGCGGGCCTCGGTGGCCGCGGCGACCCGGTCCCGCTCGGCGCGGGCGAGGGTCCAGGCGGCGAAGCCGCCCTCGTACGCCCGGACGGTCTGGTCCGCGACCTCCCAGGTGGTGGTGCAGACGGCGTCGAGGAACCACCGGTCGTGGGTGACCACGACGAGCGCGCCCTTGCGGCCGACGAGGTACTTCGCCAGCCAGTCGACGCCGCCGACGTCGAGGTGGTTGGTGGGCTCGTCGAGGATGAGCAGGTCGGACTCGCGGACCAGCAGCGCGGCCAGCGCGACCCGCCGCCGCTCGCCGCCGGACATCGGGCCGACGGGCTGGTCGAGGCCGAGGTGGGGCATGCCGAGGCCGTCGAGGATGGCCCGCACGCCGGCGTCGCCGGCCCACTCGTGCTCGGCGCCCATGCTCTCGCCGAGCCAGGCGGTGCCGAGCACCACGTCCCGGACGGTGGCCTCGGGGGCGAGCTGGAGGCTCTGCGGCAGCCAGGCGACCCGCAGGTCGCGGCGGTGGGTGACCCGCCCGTCGTCCGGTTCCTCGATGCGGGTGAGCAGCCGCAGCAGGGTGGACTTGCCGGCGCCGTTGAGGCCGACCACGCCGATCCGGTCGGCGTCGTCCAGGCCGAGCGACACGTCGGTGAGCAGTGGCCCGGCGGCGCCGTAGCCCTTGGACACCCGGTCCAGGTTGACGATGTTGGCCACGACCTCACCTCCCATGATCAAGGCGTCCCGGTGCCGGCCGGCACCTGGGACGCCTGAGTCTCCAGCGTACGCGGACCGCCCCGCCGCCCGCCGGGCGCGGGCTCCACCCGGCGCCTCCTGGCGCGGCGGTACCCGGGGGCCGGGAGCGCGGGGTCGGGGCGGGGTGGGTTGGTCAGGCGATCCGCGCGCCGGGGACCGGCCCGTGGGCGGTACGCGCCTCGCGGCACACGTCGGCGGACGTCAGCTCCGCGGCGATGCGCTCGGCGTCGGCGGCGTCCGCCGCGAGAAAAACGCAGGTCGGCCCCGAGCCGGAGACGATGCCGGCCAGCGCGCCGGCCGCCTCGCCGGCCTTCAGCGTCTCCGCCAGCGATGGGCGCATGGCCAGGGCGGCGTCCTGGAGGTCGTTGCCGAGGGCCGCGGCGAGCACCCGCGGGTCCCGCTGGCGCAGCGCGGCGAAGAGCGCGTCGGTGCTGCCCAGCGGCGCACCGGCGGTGCCGGCCGCGCGCAGCCGGTCCAGTTCCCGGTAGGCGGCCGGGGTGGAGAGGCCGCCGTCGGCCACGGCCACCACCCAGTGCCAGGTGGTGGGTCGGGCCAGCACGGGGCTGACCGACTCGCCCCGGCCGGTGCCGAGCGCGGTGCCGCCGTGGATCAGGAACGGCACGTCGGAGCCGAGGTCGGCGGCGATCCGGGCCAGCTCGTCGCGGGACAGCCCGGTCCCCCAGAGCGTGTCGCAGGCGACCAGCGCCGCGGCCGCGTCGGCGCTGCCTCCGGCCAGCCCACCGGCCAGCGGGATCTGCTTGCGCAGGTGCAGCCGGGCGTGCGGCGGCACCCCCGCGTAGCCGGCGAGGGCGCGGGCCGCCCGGATGGCCAGGTTGGTGTCGTCCAGGGCCAGCTCGCCGGCGCCCTCGCCCTCCATGGTCAGGGTGAGCGTGTCGCCCCGGCGGGCGGTCAGCTCGTCGTGGATGGAGATGGCGTGGTAGACGGTGTTCAGCTCGTGGTAGCCGTCGGGGCGCAGCGGTCCCACCCCGAGGTGCAGGTTGACCTTGGCGGGCACCCGGACCCGCACCGGTCCGCTGGCTCCGCGCCGCCGCTGCTCGTCCTCGTCGTCCGGTCCCCAGGCCTCGGTCACGGGCGTCAGCCTACTGCGCGGCGGGTGGGGCGGCCGGAGCCGACGCGGCGATGGCGGCGAACTGCTCGACGGTGAGCGACTCCCCGCGTGCGCCGGGGTCGACGCCAGCGGCGGTGAGCGCCTCGGCCGCCCGGTCCGCGCCGCCGGCCCAGCCGGCCAACGCGGCGCGCAGGGTCTTGCGACGCTGCGCGAAGGCCGCGTCCACCACGGCGAAGACCCGTTCCCGGGGTACGTCGGCGCGGGGCGGCTCGCGGCGGGTGAAGGCGACCAGCCCGGAGTCGACGTTCGGCACCGGCCAGAAGACGTTCGGCGGGACCTTCCCGGCGGCGCGGGACGAGGCGTACCAGGCGAGCTTGACCGACGGTACGCCGTACACCTTGGAGCCGGGACCGGCGACGAGCCGGTCGGCGACCTCCTTCTGCACCATCACCAGCCCGTGCCGCAGGCTGGGCAGCTCGGCGAGCAGGTGCAGCACCACCGGCACGGCCACGTTGTAGGGCAGGTTCGCCACCAGCGCGGTCGGCGCGGGTTCGGCCAACTGGGCGGCACGGACGCGCAGCGCGTCGGCGTGGTGCACGGTCAGCCGCGCGGCGTCGGGCCCGGCGTGCCGGGCGGCGGTGTCGGGCAGCGCGCCGGCCAGCGTCGCGTCGAGTTCCACGGCGTGCACGTGCGCGGCGGCCGGGAGCAGGGCGAGGGTGAGGGAGCCGAGGCCGGGGCCGACCTCCAGCGCCACGTCGTCCGGGGCCAGCCCGGCGGCGGTGACGATGCGCCGGACGGTGTTCGGGTCGTGCACGAAGTTCTGGCCGAGCCTCTTGGTGGGGGTGACGCCCAGCCGGGCGGCCAGTTCCCGGATCTCCGCCGGGCCGAGGAGACCGGTCACGCCCCGCAGCCTATGCGGCCCGCCGTAAGTGAAAGGAAGGGCCCCTTCCTTTCACCAGGGGCCGAAGGCGCGGTCGCCGGTGGCGGAGATGGCGGCGCAGAGCTCGTCCAGGTCCGCGCCGGTCGTCTCGGCCAGCGACCGTACGGTCAGCGGGATCAGGTACGAGGCGTTCGGTCGGCCCCGGTGCGGCATCGGGGTCAGGTAGGGCGCGTCGGTCTCCACCAGGATCTGCTCGACCGGGGTCAGCGCGGCGGCCTCCCGCAGCGCGGCGGCGCTGCCGAAGGTGACCGTGCCGGCGAAGCTGAGCAGGTAGCCCCGGCGGACGCACTCGCGGGCGAAGTCGGCGTCGCCGGAGAAGCAGTGCAGCACCACGGTGTCCGGCGCGCCCTCGTCGTCGAGGATCCGCAGCACGTCGGCGTGCGCGTCCCGGTCGTGCACGACCAGGGCCTTGCCGTACCGCTTGGCGATGGCGATGTGCGCCCGGAAGCTCTCCTCCTGGACGGCGCGTCCCTCCTCGCCGGTACGGAAGAAGTCCATCCCCGTCTCGCCGATCCCGCGCACCCGGTCCCGGGCGGCGAGCGCCTCGATCTCGCGCAGCGCCTCGTCCAGGTCGGGCAGGCGGGGGGCCTCGTTCGGGTGCAGCGCCACCGTGGCCAGCACGGCCGGATGGTTGTCGGCGACGTCGGCCCCCCAGCGGGAGGAGGCGACGTCCACCCCCACCTGCACCAGCCGGTCGACGCCCACCGAGGCGGCGACGGCCACGGCCACGGCGACCGGGTCCTCGACGGGTACGACGCCCGGGTCCCCGTCCGCTTGCGGCTGCGGGGGCACGCCGGCCTCGCTGACGGTGATGTCGAGGTGGGTGTGGCTGTCCAGCACGGGGCGGGGCAGCGGCTCGGGCGCGGGCGGGAACTCCCCGGCCCGGCGGGCGGCGCGCTGCTTGCGGGTTTCGGTGGGCTCGCTCATCGCGGCCAGCATCACACACCGCCGGTGGCCCGCGTCGTGGGGACGCCACCGCCTGTTCACCGGGACGGCACATCTCGCGCCTAGCGTCGTCGGCGTGACCATCACCCCTCAGGCCAGCGGAAACGGCCCGCGTGTGACGTACGGGGGCGTGGTGTACCCGGCGGAGGAGATCGCCCGGGGCGCGGCGTACGAGCTGTTCAGTGCCGAGGAGGCGCCCGGCTTCGAGTGGGCGCCCCGGCCCGGGGCCGCGCTGCCGTGGCGCAGGTTCGTGCACGCCACCGAGGTCACCGTCGTGCCTGCCGTGGCCGAGCCGGGCGACGAGGCGGAGTCCCCGCTGCTGGTGCCGCTGCACCGGGAGCGGGGCTGGGCGTACGTGCAGCAGCTCAGCCAGCAGCCCGCAGCGGCCGGGGATCCGACACTGGCGGCGGTGCGCGCCTCCGCGGTGATCCGGCGGGGCACCCGGATGGTGAAGGTGCTCTCCGCGCGGCAGCTCGCCGGTTACGTGCGCGGGTGGCTGCCGCACGGGTTCTGCTACCGGGAGCACGACGTGGCGCACCTGCGTACGCCGTCTGCGACGGCCGTGCTGCGCACCGACGGCGCGGACGGTCCCGACGGCGCGGACGTGACGTACGCGCTGCGCTGGCGGGCGGCCGACCCGGCCGACTACGACGTGCCGGTCGGCGCGGCGCACCGGGGGCTGACCGCGCTCGCGCCCCGGGACCGGCTGGGTGGGGCGGTGCTCGGCACCGGTTTCGTGCCCAGCAGCGCCCAGCTCGTCCCGGAGTTCGTCACCCGGGACTTCGCGGATCTGCCGATGCCGGCGAACGCCACCCTGCTCGCGTACCCGGCCGACGGCGTGGAGGTGGTGCTCTACAGCTACCAGGCCGAGCAGCGCGGCTGGCTGCGGATGGCCGGCCCGCAGTGGCGGCACCTGCTGGCGGCGGTTCCGGGGCTCTCCCCCGACCAGGAGTACGTGCCGACCGGTGAGGCGCCCCGCTCCACCCGGCTCGTCGGCGGCTACGCCGGCGGCGAGTACGAGGCGGTGGCCGACCAGCCGGGCGGGTTCCGGGTGCTGGCGATGACCCGGGCCGCCCGGTACCCGGTGGAGTCGGCGGCCCGCCGGCTGCGGCTGGCCGACTGGCGGGGCGTGCCCTGCCTGGTGCTGCGGGAGGAGTCCGGGTGGTTGCGCCTGCGCCTGCGCCGGCCCGGCCCGGACGCGGTGGCGGAGACCGGGGCGCAGTGCCAGGAGCGGGGCGTCTACGAGACCTGGGCGCCCGCGTCCGAGGTCACTGACGACCGGGTGGTGGACCTGCCGTACGCGCTCTGAGCAGGGCTGGGCGCCGGTCTCGGGCGGCATAACCCCGGGTGGGGTGGGAAAGCGCGGGCGTCCGACCGTCACGTGACCAGGAGACGCGCATGCCTTTCATCACCGTGGGGACGGAGAACTCCGCCCCCGTCGACCTGTACTACGAGGACCACGGCTCCGGTCAGCCGATCGTGCTGATCCACGGCTTCCCGTTCAACGGGGCGACCTGGGAGAAGCAGGTCGGACCGCTGCTGGCTGCCGGGTACCGGACGATCACGTACGACCGGCGGGGCTTCGGCAACTCGGCGCAGCCGGCGTCCGGGTACGACTACGACACGTTCGCCGCCGACCTCGACGTGCTGATGACGGAGCTGGACCTGCGGAACGCGATCCTGGTCGGCCACTCGATGGGCACCGGCGAGGTGACCCGCTACCTGGGCGTGTACGGCTCGCAGCGGGTGGACCGGGCGGTGCTGCTGGCCCCGCTCGCGCCGTTCCTGCTGAAGACCTCGGACGACCCGGAGGGGGTCGAGAAGAGCCTCTTCCAGGGCTTCCAGCAGGCCATCATCGACGACCGGTTCGCCTACCTCACCACCTTCTGCGAGGCGTTCTTCAACTACCAGGAGAACAAGGGCAGGCTGGTCAGCGAGGAGGCGTTCCGGGCGCACTGGGAGATCGGCGCCCGGGCCTCGGCGAAGGGCACGCACGACAGCGTGGACGCCTGGCAGACCGACTTCCGGGGCGACGTGTCCCGCATCGACGTGCCGGTGCTCATCGTGCAGGGCGACGCCGACGCGGTGCTGCCGTACCCGGCGACCGGTCAGCGGCTCCAGCCGATGCTGCCCGGCAGCCAGCTGGTGACGCTGAAGGGCGCGCCGCACGGCATCCCGTGGACGAACGCGGCCGAGGTCAACCGCAGCATCATGGACTTCATCGGCGCGCCGGCGATGGCCCGGACCTGACGCGCCACCGGCTCCAGGCCGGGCGTGGCGGCCGGCACGACGGCGACGGGCGCGACCCCTCAGGGGTCGCGCCCGCCGGCACGCAGGTGGCCGTCAGTCGGCCAGGCGGGCCAGTTCCTCGTCGACGATCGACGGGTCGAGCTTGCGGAAGACCGGCTTCGGCGCGGCCAGCGGGCGGCCGGCCTCCAGCGGTACGGACTCCCAGCGCGCGCCGACGGTGTAGTCGCCGGTCAGCACCGGGTACGCGGGCCCGCCGTCGAGGTCCTCGACCTCCTCGATGACCGGCATCGGAGCGTGCACGCCGGTGCCGCCGAGCAGCTCGTGCACCTGCTGCGCGGAGTGCGGCAGGAACGGGGTGAGCAGCGTGTTGGCGTCGCTGACCACCTGGAGGACGACGTGCAGGATGGTGCCCATCCGGGGCTTGTCGTCCTCGCCCTTGAGCTTCCACGGCGCCTGCTCGGAGAGGTACCGGTTGGCCTCGGCGACCACCCTCATCGCCTCGCCGATGGCCTGCTTCTGGCGGTGCCGGGCGATCAGGTCGCCGACCGTCGCGAAGCCGGCCCGGGCGACCGCGAGCAGCGCCTCGTCGGCCTCGGTGAGGCCGGCCGGGTCGACGGGCGGGATCGCGCCGAAGTTCTTCGCCGCCATCGAGACGGACCGGTTGACCAGGTTGCCCCAGCCGGCGACCAGCTCGTCGTTGTTGCGGCGCAGGAACTCCGCCCAGGTGAAGTCGGTGTCGTTGCTCTCCGGGCCGGCGGCGGCGATGAAGTAGCGCAGCGCGTCGGCGTCGTAGCGCTCCAGGAAGTCCCGGACGTAGATGACGACCCGACGCGACGAGGAGAACTTCTTCCCCTCCATGGTCAGGTATTCGCTGGAGACCACCTCGGTGGGCAGGTTGAGCCGGCCCAGGTCGCCCGGCGCGCCGTCCCGGCTGCCCTCGCCCGAGTAGCCCGAGAGCAGCGCCGGCCAGATCACCGAGTGGAAGACGATGTTGTCCTTGCCCATGAAGTAGTAGGCGCGGGCGTCCTTGCCCTCCCCGTCGGTGGACCACCACCGGCGCCACGCCTCGGGGTCGCCGGAGCGGCGGGCCCACTCGATCGAGGCGGACAGGTAGCCGATCACCGCGTCGAACCAGACGTAGATGCGCTTGTCGGGGCGCTCGCGCCAGCCGTCGAGCGGGATCGGCACGCCCCACTCCAGGTCACGGGTGATGGCCCGGGGCTGGAGGTCGTCGAGCAGGTTCTTCGAGAAGCGCAGCACGTTGGGCCGCCAGCCCTCGCGGGTGTCGAGCCACTGCCGCAGCACGTCGGCGAGGGCGGGCAGGTCGAGGAAGAAGTGCTCGGTCTCGACGAACTTCGGGGTCTCCCCGTTGATCCGCGACTTCGGGTCGATCAGGTCGATCGGGTCGAGCTGGTTGCCGCAGTTGTCGCACTGGTCGCCGCGCGCGCTGTCGTAGCCGCAGATCGGGCAGGTGCCCTCGATGTAGCGGTCGGGCAGCGTCCGGCCGGTGGACGGGGAAATCGCCCCCATGGTGGTCTTCGGGACGATGTAGCCGTTGCGGTACATCCCCTCGAACAGCTCCTGCACCACCGCGTAGTGGTTGCGGGTGGTGGTGCGGGTGAACAGGTCGTAGGAGAGCCCGAGGCCGTGCAGGTCCTCCACGATCACCCGGTTGTAGCGGTCGGCCAGCTCGCGCGGGGTGACGCCGTCGGCGTCCGCCTGCACCTGGATGGGGGTGCCGTGCTCGTCGGTGCCCGACACCATGAGCACGTCGTGCCCGGCCATCCGCATGTACCGGCTGAAGACGTCGGAGGGAACGCCGAAACCGGAGACGTGGCCGATGTGGCGCGGGCCGTTGGCGTACGGCCAGGCGACCGCCGCGAGAACGTGACTCATGACCAGCAAGCCTAGTGACCCGCTCGCGGTGATCGCGAACCAATAGGGCCCCCGGGTCGGCGGCCCGGCGGGACCGGGTCCGCTGTTCGCCCGATTTGTCGCCGACACGCGGCGTGAGCTGCCGGCGGACGCCCTGGTCGCGGGGTGCAATGAACGCCGTGACTGGCAGACGAGCGGCCCGGGATCGCGACGACCGTCCCTCCGGCCCGACGGACGGCGGCGCGGGGAGGGCGCCCCGCGGCACCCGCGCGCTGCACCCCCGGGCGGTCCAGGCCGCCGCGCCGGCGGAGTCGCCGCCGGAACCGCCCGTCGAGGCCGCCGGGCCGGTGGCGGCCCCGCCGTCCGCCGCGCCCGCCGTCGAGGTGGAGCCCACGACCGGGGCGCCGGTCGACGCCGTACCGCGCCGGGTCCCCGTCCGGCAGCCGAAGCGCTGGCCCCGCCGGGGGCGTCCGTCCCCCGGCGACCCGCCGGACCGGGACGACGGCGGGCGTACGCCGGACGGCGGGGGCGGTGGGCCTGCGTCGGGCGACGGCGGGCGTACGCCGGACGGCGGGGACGGGTCCGACGATGGCGACGGTGCGTACTGGCCGCCGATCGAGCTGGTGCACTGGGACGGCACGCCGATCCGGGAGGAACCGTCGCACGAGCGGGAGCGGTCGGCCCGGGAGGATGCCGCGCGGCGACGGGCCCGGCGCACCCCGCATCCGCCCGATCCGCTGCCGGGGCTGGCCGCCCTGCTGGCGCTGAGCCTGGTGGCGGCGTTCTTCGCCTGGGTCAGCGCGGGCCCGTTCTGGCTGGCGGTGGGGCACGCCACCCGGGGCACGGTGGTGATCGCCGACTGCACCGGAGGCGGCCTCGCGCAGCGCTGCCGGGGCAACTTCGCCCCCGCCGACGAGACGTGGACCGCGTACGGCGTGCGGGTGAGCGGGGTGGCCGCGGAGCGCACCGCGACCGGCACGGTCCTGCCGGCCCGGATGACCGGCCCGGACGGCGGCACCGCGTACGCGGACACCGGCGCGGCCGGGCACCTGCGCTGGCTGCTCGGCCTGCTGGTGGTGCTGGGCTGCGGCGCGGGGATCGTCCGGTGGACCGGGTCCGCCCGGATCGCCGACCCCCGGCTGCGCCGCTGGGCGGTGGCGGGCGCCGCGGCCGGCCCGCTGGCGATCACCCTCGGCTTCCTCGTCGCCGCCTGGTGAACCCGTCGGGTGCTGTCCGGCGCCCGACGGCCGGGCCGCCGAGGGTGCCCGGCCAGTCCTGGTCGGGATCCCGATCAGGCCGCGTCGGGATCCCGGTCGGCCCGGGTGAAGATCCCAGTCGGGCGTCGGGCGGGCGCGACCCGGGTGTCAGGCGTGCACGACGGCGTAGACGTCGCGGCGACGCAGGGCGTACTCCGTGGCGACCTCGGTGATCGCGTCCCGGCGGGACAGCCCGGCGGCCTCGCGGGCGGCGACGGCGGCGCGCAGCGTGTCGTCGTCGGGCCGCTCGGGGGCGGACTCGGGCGCGCCGGCCACGACGAGGGTGATCTCGCCGCGCGGCTCCCCCTCGACCGCCCAGTCGGCCAGCTCGCCGAGCGGGCGGCGGACGATCTCCTCGTACGTCTTGGTCAGCTCGCGGCAGAGCGCGGCGGGCCGGTCGGCGCCGAACGCGGCGGCCAGGTCGGCGAGCGCGGCGGCGATCCGGTGCGGCGCCTCGAAGAAGACCAGCGTCCGCTCCTCGGCGGCGAGCGCCCGCAGGCGGGACCGCCGGGCGCCGCCGGTGCGCGGCAGGAAGCCCTCGAAGCAGAACCGGTCGCAGGGCAGGCCGGACAGTGCTAGGGCGGTGGTGACCGCGCTCGGGCCCGGCGCGGCGGTGACCGGCACGCCGGCGTCGAGGGCGGCCCGGACCAGCCGGTAGCCCGGGTCGGAGACGCTCGGCATGCCGCCGTCGGTGACCAGGGCGACCAGGTAGCCGGCCGTCAGCACGTCGACCAGCTCGGGGGTGCGCCGCTCCTCGTTGCCCTCGAAGTAGGAGACGATGCGGCCGCCGACGGTGACGTCGAGGTCCCGGGCCAGCCGGGTCAGCCGGCGGGTGTCCTCGGCGGCCACCACGTCCGCGGCGGCGAGCACCTCGCGGAACCGGGCGGAGGCGTCGGCGGGGTTGCCGAGCGGCGCGCCGAGCAGGACCAGGCACCCGGTTTCGGACTTTTCACCCACGAGATGCAACTCCTTCATCGACGGCTTTACCGGTATCGGGGACGACGGGCGCCACCGGGCACCTTCGCAGCCTACGATCGCCGGGTGACGAGTGCGTCGACAGCACAGAGCGCGGACCAGGCGGGGCAGGACCTCACGGACGGGAGTCCGCCGGAGGGCAGGTCCCCGGCTTCCGGCGGGATCCCCGGCGTGGTCCGGCGGCGGCTGGCCACCGTCGAGGCCCGGCTGGACGGGCGTTCCTGGCTCGCCACCGGCGTGATCGTCGCCATCGCGGCGATCCTGCGCTTCGTCGGCCTGAGCCACCCGCCGGGCAAGATCTTCGACGAGACCTACTACGCCCGGGAGGGCTACGGGCTCATCGACAAGGGCGTCGAGTGGAACTACAAGGACGGCGGCGCGTCGTACGTGGTCCACCCGCCGCTGGGCAAGTGGCTGATCGGGTTCGGCGAGTGGGCCTTCGGCTACTCCGACGCCGAGCACGGCATCTCCGTGCCGGGGCACCTGATGACGACGGCGCCGGAGTTCGGCTGGCGGGTCTCGGCGGCGGTCGTCGGCACCCTGTCGGTGCTGCTGCTGGTCCGCATCGGCCGGCGGATGTTCCACTCGACCGCGCTGGGCTGCGCCGCCGGCCTGCTGCTCGCGCTGGACGGCTTCCACCTGGTGCTCTCCCGCACCGCGCTGCTCGACATCTTCCTGCTGTTCTTCGTGCTGGCCACGTTCGGCGCCCTGGTGCTCGACCGGGACGCCCGGCGCCGCCGGTGGGCCCGGGCGCTGGAGGCCGGCCTGGACCCGGGCCGGCCCGGACGGGCCGGGCGGCCGGCGGGCGGCTGGCGGAACTGGCCGTGGTGGCGGCTCGCCGCCGGGGTCCTGTTCGGCTGCGCCTGCGCGGTCAAGTGGAGCGCGCTCTACTTCCTGCCCGTCTTCGCGCTGCTGGTGATCCTGTGGGAGGTCGGGGTCCGCCGCTCCGCCGGCGTACGCCGGCCGTGGCGGGACGCCCTCCTCGACGAGGTGCCGTGGCTGGTGCTGGCCGGCGTGCTGATGGTGCTCACCTACGTCGCCACCTGGTCCGGCTGGCTGCTCGGCGACGAGGGCTACTACCGGCTGGCCGAGCGCTACCCGAACGCCCCGCTGAGCGACGCCCCAGTTTTCGGCGCGTTGAACAACCTGATCGAGTACCACAAGGCCGCGTACGGCTTCCACGCCGGCCTCGACGACCCGCACAAATACCAGTCGTGGCCGTGGCAGTGGCTGCTGCTCGGCCGGCCGGTCGCCTTCTACTGGGTTGGCAACGGGCCCTGCGGGGCGCCGAGCTGCGCCTCCGAGGTCCTGCTGCTGGGCACCCCGTTGCTCTGGTGGTCGTTCCTGCCCGCGCTGGCGGCACTGGCCTGGCTGGGCCTGGCCCGGCGGGACTGGCGGGCGGGGGCGATCCTGCTCGTCGTGGCGGCCGGTCTGCTGCCCTGGTTCTGGTTCGCCCTCGACGGCCGGACGATGTTCTCCTTCTACACCGCGCCGGTCCTGCCGTTCCTGGTGCTGGCGGTGGTCTACGTGCTCGGCGCGATCATCACGCCGGCCGGTCCACCGGGCGCCGTCGCCGCGCAGCCGGGAGACGGCGGCCCCGCCGCCGCGCGCGTCGAGTCGGAAGAGCTTCGGGACCGCAGGCTGGTCGGCGGGGTGATCGCCGGGGCGTACGTCCTGCTGGTCGCGCTCTGCTTCGCGTACTTCCATCCGATCTTCGTCGGGAAGGTGCTGCCGTACGCCGAGTGGTCGGCGCGGATGTGGCTGGACGGTCGCTGGATCTGACGGACGGCACGGCACCCGCCGCGCGCCCGGGCGGCGCGGCGGGTGCACGGAGAACGGGCCCGCACGCGGTGGCGTGCGGGCCCGTTCGACGTAGATGCGCGCCCCGATCGCCTGCCACGGGGGAAGCGGGCGATTGGGGCGCGCATCAGAAGCTTAACCACCACCTACCACTGGCACAACGGGTCGACTTCGGTCAGATTTCCGACCAACGCGACACCGCACGCATGGTTTACATCCGGCAATAACGGTCCGTCATCTTGCGCAAACGGTACGGATCGGCAACGCCGACGGGGCCGCGAGCTGTCAGATTTCGCAGCTATCGGGATTCCCATCGATGGGAGACTTCCCGTAACGTATCGATCGATTTGGTTCTCCAGTAACCCTGGGTCCGGTCCGTCGGCACTCGGGCCGGTTGCACTGTCAGCCATCCCGATCGATCGGACGGAGTTCACGATGACCCGTACCCTCCGCTGGGCCGGCGGCCTCCTGGCCACCGTCACCGCCGCCACCCTCGGCCTGTCCGCCCCCGCCCACGCGGCCACCGTCTCGGTGCCGCTGCGCACCCTCGTCGCCGACCTCCCGGTGGCCACCGAGATACGCACCGGCTACAACCGGGACCTGTTCCCGCACTGGACCGACGCGGACTCCGACGGCTGCAACACCCGGTACGAGGTGCTGATCGCCGAGGCCACCACCCGCCCCACGGTGGGCTCCGGCTGCCAACTGACCGGCGGGCGCTGGCGCTCCTACTACGACGCCGCCTACTGGACCAACCCGTCCGACCTGGACATCGACCACATGGTTCCGCTCGCCGAGGCGTGGGACTCGGGCGCCCGGAACTGGACCACGTCGCGGCGGC
The DNA here is from genome assembly GCF_004345505.1 of Micromonospora sp. CNZ303. Taxonomy (NCBI): domain Bacteria; kingdom Bacillati; phylum Actinomycetota; class Actinomycetes; order Micromonosporales; family Micromonosporaceae; genus Micromonospora; species Micromonospora sp. CNZ303. The sequence continues at coordinate 82,472 of NZ_SLVT01000002.1, forward strand.
AGGCGTTCGCCAACGACCTCGGCGACGTCAGGTCGCTGGTCGCGGTGACCGACAACGTCAACCAGGCCAAGGGCGACCAGGACCCGGCCACCTGGCAGCCCACCAACGAGAAGTGCCGCTACGTCGGCGAGTGGGTGGCGGTGAAGACCCGGTGGCGGCTGAGCGTCGACAGCGCCGAGAAGAGCGCGTTGACCAGCCGGGCGAACTCCTGCACGAACATCACGATCACGGTGACGCACGCGTACTGACCACCGGGCACCCCGGGGCGGCCGGTCGCCCCGGGGTGCGGTCAGGAGGCCCGGGGGTTGCGGGGCAGCCAACCGAGGAACCGGTCCTGGAGGGACGTGCCGGCGGACGGCGGCAGGTCCTGCGCGGCGGCTGCGAGACAGGACCCCAGGTACACGCTGAGCATGGCGCGGTCCCGCCGGTGCTCCTCCAGGAGACGGGACCGCTTGGCCGGGCACGGCCAGTCCGCCCCGCACGTGCCGCAGGTCCAGGCGGGAGCAAGTGGAGCGTGCTCGTCCGTTCCGGACGCCGAGGACTCCACACCACCGGTCATCGCACTCCCTCTCCGGTTCACCTGGCGACCCGCCCCGGCGGACCGGTCGGCAGTGGACCGCCCCCGCCCACCGGCGACGCCCTGTCAGCGCCGCGGGACGCTGCGGTGTTACGCCTTGCGGTACGTTCACCAACCATGACCCTCGCGACGTCGACCGTGGCCGGAGCGCCGGCCCGGCGGTCCGGTCGCCAGCCGCCGCACCGGCCACCGGCCGGGCTCGACGCCGGGCGGGCGCGCGTACGGTCGTACCTGTCGGCGGGCGGCGATGCGTGACCTGCTGCCGCCGTCCGTGGCGGTGGCCGTGGCCGGGCCGGCGGACTGGGTCGGCGAGCTGCTGCCGGCCGAGCGGGCCTGCCTGAGCGAACGCGCGGTGGACAGCCGCCGCCGCGACTTCACGGCCGGGCGGGTCTGCGCCCGGCGGGCGATGACCGCGCTGGGCGTGTCCCCCGTCGCGCTGCCGGCCGCGCCGGACCGCTCGCCGGTCTGGCCGACCGGTGTGGTCGGTGCCATCACCCACACTGCGGGCTACTGCGCGGCCGTCGCCGCCCGCGCCGGCGAGATCCGGTCGGTCGGCATCGACGCCGAGGGGCACCGGGAGCTCAACGTGGGCGTACGCCGGCTGATCTGCCTGCCCGAGGAGCAGGAGCGTTGCGCCCGCCTGCCGGTGGGCACCTCCTGGCCGGCGGTGCTGTTCAGCGCGAAGGAGACCGTCTACAAGGTGTGGCACCCGGTCGTCGGCACGTGGCTGGACTTCCACGACGCGCTGGTGGATTTGGATCCGGACGCCGGCACCTTCACCGCCCGGATCGCCCCGGCGCGACTCGACGCGGCCCCGCTCGCCCGTCCGCCCGCGCTGGTCACCGGCCGGTTCGCGGTCGACGCCGCGCTGGTCCGCACCGCCGCCGTGCTGCTGCCCGGTTGACCCGGGCACGGAATCCGAACAGGGGACGGCGCGCCACTGCCGGAGACGCGAAGATGGTCCGTTGTCCGCGCACGGTAGCGTCAGCCGCGTTGCCGTCGTCGTCAGGTGCCTAGGAGTACGGTGAGTCACCCCCCGCCCCCTTACGGGCCGCAGGATCCGAACCAACCGAGCCCGGAGCAGCAGCCGCAGCCGTACCCGCCGGCACCGATGCCGCAGTTCCCCGCCGACCAGGGCGGTCACCCGCCGCAGCCGCCGACCTCCGGCGCCCCGCAGGCCACGGGCGACCCGTGGGCCCCGCTCCCGCCCGTGCCGCCGCAGCAGCCGGCCGGCGACCCGTGGGCCGCGCCGCAGCCGCCGGTCTCCGGGGCACCGCAGCCCCCGGTGTCGGGCGCGCCCGGCGAGCCGTGGGCGCAGCCGCCGGTCTCGGGGGTGCCGCAGCCACCGGTCTCCGGAGTGCCGCAGCCACCGGTCTCCGGGATGCCGGGCGAGCCGTGGGCCGCCCCGCACCAGCCGACGTCGGGCACGCCGTACCCGCCGGTGTCCGGCACGCCCGGGTATCCGGCCGCCGGGCCCGGCTACCCGCCGCCCGGTGGACCCGGCTACGCGCCGGGTGGGCCCGGCTACCCGGGCGGCGCGCCCGGTCACCCTTTCGGCGCGCCGCATCCGGTCGCACCGCCGAAGAAGAACAACACCGTCCTGATCGTCGTGGCCGTGGTGGCCGTGCTGGCCCTGCTCTGCTGCGTCGGCGGCGTCGTCGCGCTCGTCGCCGGCGCCAACAAGGCGGCGAACGACCTGGAGAAGGCCGCCGCCCCGAGAATCACGTTGCAGCCGGACGGCCCCTCCCCGGCGGCGAGGGACGGCGAGAACTTCAACCTGAGGCCCGGCGCCACCCTGGTGGTCTCCGACGACGACGGCACCATCGAGATCACGGTCACCCGGTTCACCACGGAGACCAAGGGCTGCCGGTCGTACGCCCCGCCCCCGAACAAGGGCATGTACCTGATCGCCCACGTCACCGCGACGGTGACCAAGGGCAAGAGCTCCATCAACCCGTTCTACTTCAACTGGGTGGCCGCCAACGGCACCACCGCCAACGGCCTGGCGAGCGCACTCTCCGGCTGCGGCGACACCTTGGGCTCCGGCAACAACCTGCCCGAGGGCAGCAAACGCGCGGGCACGGTGGTGTTCAACGTGGCCGACAAGAACGGCGCGCTGGAATACCAGCACAGGTTCGAGACCACCGGCTCCTGGCGGCCGTGAGTTACAGCTCGTGACGGGAGGCCGGACCCCTGGGGTCCGGCCTCCCGCGCTCTTCCCGCCGGCCGTCCCGTCGGGGGCCGGCGCTCGTCAGCGGCCCTGCTCCAGCAGGTCGGCGACCGTGATCAGCGGGGTCACCAGCGACGGCACCAGGGCGGCGTCCTCCAGCCGGCCGCGCCGGTAGGTGACCAGTTCCGCCCCCCGCACGCTCCAAGTCGGCACCGCTCCCGCGAGGTGCGCGGCGATCAGGGTCGGCCCGACCAGCGCCTGCTGCCCCGGGGCCGCCGCGGCCACCCGCCACTGCCGGTCGAACTCCTCGTGCCCGGTGGCGTAGGTGTCGCTGCCGAACAGCGCGCGGCCCAGTTTCGAGAACGCGTGGCGCGGTCCGACCGCGAGCGCCGGGAACGACCGCCGCAGCCACACCGAGCAGACGACGTACGTGTGGGTGTGCGTGGTGGTCGTCTGGTTGCCGTCCGCGCCGGTCGAGCTGTGCGTCTCGGTGTACGCGTACTCGGCCACGCAGACGGGTCGGCCGTGGAGCGTCCCGGTCAGCGCGAACCGCACGCCCCGGCGGTTGCGGCCCGGCACCCGGTCGGTCCAGGTGATCTGGGGCCGCTCGGCGAAGGTCCAGCCGTACCGGGCCGCCCACTGTCGCCAGTGCTCCCGCCGTTCCCGCTCCCGCCGGTGGGACGCCACGACCAGCGCGACGACGCCCGCCACGAGCAGGACGGCGACTGCCGCGCAGCCGCCCATCCAGAACACACCCGCCATCCGCTCCACGGGCCGCAGCGTAGTGACCGGCCGCACGCGCGCAGGTACCCGGACGGTGGCGATTGCCAGCCGGGTTGCGGGGTTTCCTCGACGCCGCGCCCCGCGTCCGTCACCCGGCGTCGTCGGGACCCCTGTCGATCCACTGATCGCACCCCAGACATCGACGAATCGATTGATCCTCATTTGGCGCGCTGTTTAGCTCCCACCGGCACCGTCGACGACGAGGCTGGACTTCCCCCGACGCACCAGGAGGAGATTCACAGTGAACAGAATGAGGACGGTCCTACGCCGGATCGGCGCGACCGCGAGCGCCCTGCTGGTGGTTGCCGGGGCCGTGGTCATGGGGGCCACGCCTGCCTCCGCCGCGAACTACTACTACGAGCTGCCGTACCCGGCGGGCGAGTCCTACCGGGTGACCCAGGGGCCGGAGGGCACCTACTCGCACGTCGGCGCGTACAACGAGTACGCCTGGGACTTCGGGCTGCCGGCGAACTACGAGGTTTCCGCCTCACAGGCCGGCACCATCATCATGTCGAACTGGTCGCCGTACTGGCAGAACGGCATCGAGGTGATCATCCGGCACTCGAACGGCCAGTGCACCCACTACGCGCACCTGAACCGGGCGATCTACAACGCCGGCACCTGGGTGCCGCAGGGTCGGGTCATCGGCTGGTCGGGCAGCACCGGCGCGTCCACCGGCCCGCACCTGCACTTCCAGGTCATCAACTGCAACACCCGGGTGGGCATCCCCGCCACCCTCCAGGGCTGGACGCCGTACACCGGCTCCTGGCCGGTCAGCGTGAACTACTACGCGTGACCCGACCCGGCCTTACTCACGCCGGTTGAGGGCCGGACGTGTCGCGGCCCGGAGTGCCGGCACTTGCCGGCACCCCGAATCACCTATGACGGAGGAAGTCTCGGATGGCGGCACGGACGGACGACGCGGTCGAGCTGAGCGTGGTCATACCCACCTACCAGGACGCGCAGTGCCTGGCGCTGACGCTGCGGTCGCTGACGCGACAGACGGTGAGCCCCGAGCGCTTCGAGGTGGTGGTCATCCGCGACGGCGGCTCCCCCGCCGGTTACGCCGACGCCGTCGAGGCCGCCACCGGTCTCGACCTCCGCCTGCTGGAGTTCCCCAGACGGCGGGGACGCTCCGCAGCCCGCAACGAGGCCGTCCGGCACACCCGGGCGCCGCTGCTGTTGTTCCTCGACGCCGACTCGTACGCCTCCCCGCAGTTGCTGGAGCGCCACCTGGCCCACCACGCGGTCGCCGGCCGGCCCGCCGTGCTGATGGGCCGGCGCGACGAGCTGAGCCTGGAGCACGTCGAGGCCGCCCTCGACGACGGGGAGATGACCGACGTCCCCCGCCGCCGCGCGGACCGCGCCGGCGACCTGCGTTTCCCGCACGGTCAGCCCCCGGGGCCGGAGTGGCTCCGGGCGGGCTGGGCGCTCGCCTACACCCACAACATCTCGCTCGCCCGGGACATCTTCGACCGGGCCGGAGGGTTCGACGAACGCTCCGGGCTGCGCTGGGGCCTGGAGGACATCGAGCTGTTCTACCGGGTGCACCGGCACCTCGGCGTGACCGAACTGAACTTCGCCTTCGACGACGAGGCCCGCGCCTTCCACCTCCCGCACCACCGCAACACCGACCGCGACTGGTCCGACTTCGCGGCCAACCGGAGCCTCCTGACCGGGCAGTACCACGTCATCGAATGGGAGTTCTACGGCCTGCTGGACGTGTACGACTCGCTGGAGCGCATCGTGTACTACCGCTCCGCGGCCACCGACTGCGCACGACGCTCGACGTGCCGGATCGGGCCGGCGTTCGACCGGCTCGCCGACCGCCTGCCCGGCCCCCGCGTGCTGTGGGTGGGCACCGGCAGCGATCAGGTCGACCTGCCGACCGGGGCGCTGACCTTCGACTACGCCGCTCCGCCGGGCCCGACGAACCACCACCTGGTCGGCATGGACCCGCCCATCCCGCCGGGCAGCCTCGACGCGGTGGTCAGCGTCGACTTCTGGCGGTACCTGCGGTGGGACGACCTCTGCCGGTTCGTCAACACCTCCGGACGGCTCGCCCGCGAGGTGCACCTGGTCGGCACGGGCGACACCGGTTCGGCGCCGCTCACCCCGGGGCCGGCGGTGCTGGACTACCTGCGCCGCGCCCTGAGCGCCGCGTTCGCCACCAGGCTGACCCACGTCGACGGGCTCGGTGAGGTGCTCACCCTGCGGCCCCTGCCTGCCGCCGCTCGGAGGAGCCCGGCGCGCGTGTGACGTCGGCAAGGGACATTGGCGCCCGCTCCAGCCCTATACGGTGACTCGCGTGGATCTCCGGTACACGCGTAGCGGCTCGACCAGAGTGATGGGCAACGTCGCCCTGGCCGCCGGGCTGCTCATCTCGCTACTGATGATCAGCCCGGACAATCCTTCGACCGGGGGATACGTCCTCGCCGGCCTGCTCGTCATGACGGGGCTCGGGCTGCGGATCGAAGCGGCGCTCCTCGCCCTGCGTGACGACGGGCAGACCAGGTAGCGCCTCCGCCTGGCGGGTCAGGCGGGCAGCCGGAGCAGGGCCGCGCCGGCCCCGTGGTGGTTCGTCATAGCGCGCCGGATCGCGAGCTGCGGAAGGTGCGGCGGTAGGTGTCCGGGGGCACGCCGACGGTGCGGTTGAAGTGCCGGCGCAGCGTCGCGGCGGTGCCCATGCCGGTGGCCGCCGCGATGGCGTCGATGCTGTCACCGGTGGTCTCCAGCAGCTCCTGGGCGTGCCGGATCCGCTGGGTCAGCAGCCATTGCAGCGGGGTGGTGCCGGCCACCGACCGGAAGTGGCGGCCCAGGTTGCGCGAGCTCATGTTCGCCCGGCGGGCCAGGTCCTCCACGGTCAACGCGTGGTCGAGCCGTTCGATCGCCCAGGAGAACAGCTCGGCGAGCGGATGGTCGTCCTGGTCGGGCACCGGGGCGGTGACGTACTGGGCCTGGCCGCCGGCCCGGTGCGGGGGTACGACCAGGCGGCGGGCGAGCGTGTTGGCGACCGCCGAGCCGTGGTCGAGGCGGACCAGATGCAGGCACAGGTCCATCGCGGCGGCCTTGCCGGCGGAGGTGAGCACGCTGCCGTCGTCCACGTAGAGCACGTCCGGATCGACCTGGACCCGGGGATAACGGGCCGCCAGGGCCTCGGTGTGCGCCCAGTGCGTGGTCGCCCGTCGGCCGTCCAGCAGGCCGGCGGCGGCGAGCACGAACGCGCCCGTGCACAGGGAGGCCACCCGCGCGCCCGCCTCGTGGGCCGCGCGCACCGCGTCGACGAGGTCGGCGGGCGGGTCCACGTCGACGTCGACCCACCCGGGAACGATCACCGTGTCGGCGTGCACGAGCTGGTCGAGCCCGCAGTCGGGCTCCAGCCGGAACCGGCCGACCCGCACCGCGCCCGATCCGCAGACGGTGACGCCGTACCAGGGGTCGGCCAAGCCGGTCAGGTCGGCGCCGAAGACCTCGTACGCCAGGGACAGCTCGAAGTGCAGCATCCCGTCGGTGACGGCCAGCGCGACGGTAGCCATGTCCGAAACTGTACGGGAGGTGTCGTTCCAGACACTCGCGCCGCCGATCCACCGCCACCAGGATGAACGGAGTTGATCAATCAGGCACGGAAACTGGGAGAGCTGATGGGATCGGGTCGGACGGTGGCGGTCTTCGGCGCGTACGGGCACACCGGGCGCTTCGTGGTGGCGGAGTTGCGCGCACGCGGGTTCGTACCGCTGCTCTGCGGACGTGACGCGGACAAGCTGCGGGCCCTCGCGGCGTCCTGTCCGGGTCTCGACATCCGGCCGGCCGCGGTCGACGACCCGGCCTCGCTCGACCGCGCATTGGCCGGCGCGGCCGCGGTGGTCAACTGCGCCGGGCCCTTCGCCGTGACCGCCGCTGGAGTGATCGAGGCGGCGCTGCGCGCCGGGATCCCGTACGTGGACGTGGCGGCCGAGATCGAGGCCAATCTCGACACCTTCACGCACTTCGCCGATCGCGCCCGTGCCGCCGGAACCGTGGTGGTCCCCGCGATGGCCTTCTTCGGCGGCCTCGGCGACCTGCTGGTCACCGCAGCGATGGGTGACTGGACGGCGGCCGACGAGGCCCACATCGCGTACGGATTGAGCGGCTGGCATCCCACGCCCGGAACCCGCGCCGCCGGCAAGGTCTCCCGGCAGCGCAGGGACGGCCGGCGCGTCCGCTTCAACCGGGGACGACTGGAGTACCGCGACGACGCCCCGCCGGCTGTGCGGTGGCCCTTCCCCGATCCGATGGGAACCCGGGCCGTGATCGGCGAGTTCAGCATGGCCGACATCGTCACCGTTCCCAGCCACCTGGCCATCCCCGAGGTCTGCACCTACATGACGGTCGAGGCGGCCGGCGAGTTGGCGGCCCCGGCGACACCGGCACCGACCGCGGTCGACGACAACGGACGGTCCGCGCAGACCTTCGTCGTCGACGTCGTGGTGCGCTCCGGCGGCGTGCGACGGCGTGCCGTGGCGAGCGGCCAGGACATCTACGCCGTCAGTGCGCCTCTCGCCGTGGAGGCCGTCGACCGTGTCCTCACGGGACGGACCAGGACCGTCGGCGTCGCCTCCGCCGGCGCGATCTTCGACGCGCCCGACTTCCTCCGCGCCCTGTCCGGGCACGTCTCGGTCGACCTGCGCCCGTAGGCCTTCGCCCGGTCGCCCTCGACGGCGCCACCGTCGTGGTGGTCGCCGGTCACGTTCGCCACCTGCGGCGCTGGCCGGCACACCGAATCCTCAAGGTTCCCTCTGGCCGTCGCAGCAGAGGGTTGATCAAACGGCTCAGGCGATGCAAAGATCCAGGTCAAGCCACGTCGTCGACGTGAAAGACGCCTCCGCCGCCTCAGCTCCGCCCATGCTCCGCACGGTCCTCGACGCGATCCGTCGAGGCATGGATCACCGTGGGCGGACACACGACGCACTGCATCCGACGAACCCGGCCCGCTCGCACCCGGCACGATCCTCCGACGCGATCCGTCGATGCCGGGCTCGTCGTGGGCGGGTACAGCATGACCATTTTTGGATGGATCGATGCGTCCGGCCCGCGCTCCGGCCGGCCGGTCGCGACATCACTGACGGCCACAGACAGAAGGAGGGGAGCATGCGAGGTAGACAACCACGCATCGTGTTCTTCGCGATGTCCGCCCTGGTGGCAGCCACTTTCGTGGCGACCGCGCCGGCGGGCGCGGACCCCGCGAAACCCACCGCCGCGGGCTCCGAAGAAGCCCACCACGCGGATCATGAGTCGAACCACGTACGCATCAAGCTGACCGGATCCGACATGCTCGACAAGGTGGTGGCCGCCGGCTACGACGTCGATCACGGCCTCACGCGCGTGCCGGACGGCATCGAGGGCGAGGCGCACGTGGACGCCGGGCAGGTCGCCGAACTCAAGGCGATGGGCGTCAAGATCCTCGGCGAGAACGAGCGCTTCACCTGGAGCGATGTGGCCGACGGCGGCTTCCGGGCCGCCGGGGCGCGGGCCGCCCAGCCGGCGCAGGTGACCGAGGCGAACGACGCGACGGTACGGGTCGTCCGCGCCGACTGGTTCACCACGAAGGGCCAGGGCTTCCTCTACGTCGAGGCACGGACCACCGAAGGTGGACAGACCAACCCGATCGTTGCGATGCAGCTCGAGAACGACTCGGGCGTCGGTACGCCGTTCGGCTCCGCCCGGACGATGAGCCGCTTCGTCGACTCCGGCCAGTACATGTTCCACCGGAACCTGTTCAAGCTCGACGCGCGTCCTGACCAGATCAGGGTCACCAGCTCGACCGGCGGCGTCACCACCGGCAAGGTCTCCGACTGGCTCGAGGGCGCTCCGCCGCCGCTGACGGACAACCCGGGCTACAAGTCGGACTTCATCGACGGCTACAAGCATCCGCAGCAGCTCTTCCAGCGTGCTGAGGAGATCGCCCGGCAGTACCCGGACATCGCCGAGATCGTCTACCTGCCGCACAAGACGAACGGCTACCAGCGCAAGGCGCAGGCCACGATCGGCGGTACCGGGCAGGCGGCGGTCGTCGTCAGTTCGGCGGCGTGGGGCCACGAGGGTGGCAACGACGTCACCGTCGAATTCGTGGAGCGGCCGGGGGCGGGCCTCCCGCTCGGCGTCGACGTGTCGGGCAAGGCGGTCCGCGTCCTCCTCGCGAAGGACGCCAACGGCGCGCTCGCCAGCACCGCCGCGCAGGTGGCGGCGGCACTGGAGACCCAGTCGCAGGGCCTGATCGACCGGGCGCACCCGTACCGCAGCAACGCGGGCACCGGGCTCGTCGTGCCGACGTCCTCCCCGGTCGCACTGAGCGACTTCCTCGACCAGAAGCGCGTCGGCGCGCCGGAGGGCGAGGTGCCCCGCGGCGAGGCCACCATCCCGGTCCTGCGGATCGGCAAGCACCGCGACGGCCGCAACCCCGGTGTCCTGATCCAGGCCCAGGACCACGCCCGCGAGTGGGTGCCCGCGACGACGACGCTGGAGACGGCCGAGCGTCTGGTGCACAACTACAGGACCGACAAGGACACGAAGAAAATCGTCCAGGAGACGGACATCTTCCTCGTCCTGTCGAACAACCCCGACGGCGCGAACTACAGCTTCTACAACTACGCCTCGCAGCGGAAGAACCTGACCGCCGCAACTCGTGGGGCGTCGACCTGAACCGGAACTACCGGGTCGGGTCGGGCCACGACGGCTACGCCGGTGGGTCGACGGTCTGCACCAGCGGCACCTACCAGGGGCCGGAGAAGCTGTCCGAGCCCGAGTCGAAGAACATCGTCTGGCTGGTCGAGAAGTACTCGAACATCAAGTTCATGATGTCGGTGCACTCCAACGGTGGCCAGCTGTTCTGGCAGCCCGGCGCCTACATCGCGGACGGCCGGGTCACCACGCCGCGTCCGCCGCTGGGCGACGAGGCGTTCTACTGGCAGTCGGCCGGCAGGATCCTGTCGCAGGTAAAGGCGTACCGGGAGACCGTCGTCACGCCGGAGAACGTCGGCGGCTCGTCGGACGTCCTGTACTCCTCCGCCGGCAACGTCCGTGAGGACATGTACCACACCTACGGGATCTACTCCTTCGGCTGGGAGGTCGGCGGCTCGATCTACAACCCGACCACCGGCAACTGGCAGGGCGGCTCGTTCCAGCCGGCCTGGGAGGGCAACCCGGCGCTCGTCAGCGGCCACTCCGAGACGATGGAGTACGCCAACGGGATTATGGAGATGTTCCGGATCGCGGCGGAGTGGGGCAAGGACAAGAAGAAGCCGACGTCCGAGCTCGTGCCCGGCGGCGGCAGCTATACCGGCTCCGTCGACGTGCGCTTCGAGACGAGCGAGCCGGCCACCATCTACTACACGACGGATGGCAGCCGGCCGACCCTCCAATCGCCGCGCTACCAGGCCACCGAGTTCCGTGAGCCGGGGCAGGTCTTCCGCGTCACCGGGACCACCACGTTCCGCTGGTTCTCGGTCGACGCCTCGGGCAACGTCGAGAAGGGCTACGACCCGGAGAAGAACGGCAGGAACTACCGCTCGGCGACGGTCACGATCGTCAGGTAGGTAGCGGCGTCAAGGCGTGGCCTCGTCGGTGCGGGAGACCGCACCGACGAGGCCACGAGCGTTCCACCGCAGGTCACGGCTGGCCGTCCGCCGCTGAGGTGCCGCCGGGCGAGACCCGGGCCCGCCGCCCGGGCGAAAATGCCGGCTGCGCCGCGGCCTTCGACCGCTAGCGTGGGGCAATGTCTCTTGACCCGGTAGCACACAACCGCACCGCCTGGGACCGGCAGGTCGAGCAGGGCAACGAGTGGTCACGCCCCGTCTCCAGCGAGACGATCGCCAGGGCGCGTGCCGGTGACTGGTCGGTCGTCCTGATCGGCTACCAGCCCGTCGACCGCTCCTGGTTCCCCGCCGACCTCGCGGGTACGGACGTCCTGTGTCTGGCCTCGGGCGGCGGGCAGCAGGGTCCGACGCTGGCCGCCGCCGGGGCCCGGGTCACCGTCTTCGACAACTCGCCCCGTCAGCTCGAACAGGACGAGTCGGTCGCCCGGCGGGACGGCCTGGAGCTGCGTACCGTCCTCGGGGACATGCGCGACCTGTCGGCGTTCCCGGACTCCTCGTTCGACCTGGTCTTCCACCCCGTGTCGAACCTGTTCGTGCCCGAGCTCGCGCCGGTGTGGCGGGAGTGCTTCCGGGTGCTGCGACCGGGCGGGACGCTGCTGTCCGGCTTCCTCAACCCGGACGTCTTCCTCTTCGACAACGAGGCGCTGGACCAGCGCGGCGAACTGGTGGTGCGCCACCGGCTGCCGTACAGCGACCTGACCCACGTCCCGGCGGCGGAGCGCGAACGCCTGTGGGGCGCGGACGCGCCGCTGGAGTACAGCCACACGATGACCGCGCAGATCGGTGGTCAGCTCGCCGCCGGCTTCGTCATCGTCGGCTTCGAGGAGGCGCCGCACCACTCCGACGCCACCGCCGGATGGCTGCCCGGCTACTTCGCCACCCGGGCGGTGAAGCCGTGACGGCGGGCCGCTGACAGGCGCCGTGGCCTGGCTGACCCGACTCGCGGGCCAGCCAGGGGCCCGGGCCCGCAGGTGCAAATCCCTTGCCGGCCGGACTGCCAACTGCGACGCTCCGCCGATGATCGACAAGCCTGGCGTCGACGAACGGCTCCTGGCGGCTGAGGTGGCCGCCGCCTGGGCCGTCACCATCGTCGACCTCGTGTTCATGCCGGTCGGGCTCGACGGGCACGCATGGGCGTACCGGGTGGACGCGTCCGACGGCGAGCGATACTTCCTGAAGTTGCGCCGCGGCACGTTCACCCGGGCGGCCGTCCTGCTGCCCGGGTTCCTCAGGGCGCAAGGCGTCCGGCAGGTCGTGGCACCCATCGCCCTGCCGGACGGCGGATCCGGTCACCGGTTCGGGGAGTACCAGTTGCTGCTCTACCCGTTCCACGACGGCGGCAGCCTGTGGCGGCGCGGCCTCACCGACCGCCAGTGGATCGAGTACGGCGAGTTCCTGGGTCGCCTGCACGCCGTCACGCCGAGCGCGGACGTCGCCGCCGTCCTGCCGGTCGAGACCTACCGGTCGAGCGCGGGCGAGCGGCTGCGCACCCTCGGCGGGCAGGCTGCGACGAGCGAGGCCCTCCGCGCCTTCTGGGAGCGGTACGGTGCCGCGCTGCACCGGTTGGCGGAGACGGTCGACGACCTGGCCTCACGCGTGACGCACGCTCGACACGTCATCTGCCACGCCGACATCCACCCCGGCAATCTGATCGCTGACGACGACGGTCCCCTGCACGTCGTTGACTGGGACGCGCCGATCCTCGCGCCGCGTGAGCGGGACCTGATGTTCATCCACAGCCAGGACTTCGGCGACCACCCGGTCGACGCGCACCGCGCCGAACTCTTCCGCCGGGGCTACGGGCCGCTGGAACCGGACCAGACCTTGCTGAGCTACTACCGCAGCGAGCGACACCTCGACGACGTCGGCGAATTTCTGCGTAGCCTCCTCAGCCCCGAGGCCAGTCCGGAATCTCGCGCCAACGACCTGCACTGGCTCACCCGCATCGCCGAGACCGTCGCCGACCCCGGCTACGCACCCTGATGCTGCACTCCGCTGCCGTACAGGACCGAAAAAGGCCGTCTCCGACGAGCGGAAACGGCCTTCGAAATGTGTGGAGTTGAGGGGATTCGAACCCCTGACCCCCTCGATGCGAACGAGGTGCGCTACCGGACTGCGCCACAACCCCTCCGCCGGCGGACCGGCATCGGTCCCACCCGGCTTTCACCGGGCGGGCCGGCGCCAAGGCTAACAGGTTCACCGCCCCCGCCGCGAATCCACCCCCCGCGCGCCGAGATCTTGGCAGGGAACGGCCCCTCCGGGGGCCGCCAGCCACCAAGATCTCGAAGAGGGACCCCGAGCAGGCGGTGGAGGGGGGCCGGTGGGCGCGAAAGTCGGTGGACATCGCGGGCGGCGGTGGGAAGCGTGGGGCGCATGCGACAGGAAGACGTCTGGAACGACGACACCGCCCGCCGCTACGACACCCCCGGCACCGGCATGTTCGCCCCCGAGGTGCTGGGGCCGACCGTGGACCGCCTGGCCGAGCTGGCCGGCGGCGGGGCGGCGCTCGAATTCGCCGTCGGCACCGGCCGGGTGGCCGTCCCGCTCGCCGCGCGCGGGGTGCCGGTCAGCGGCATCGAGCTGTCCCGCCCGATGGTGGAGCGGCTGCGGACGAAGGTGGACGAGGCGACCGTTCCGGTGGTGATCGGTGACATGGCGACCGCCACCGCCCCGGGCGAGTTCTCGCTGGTCTACCTCGTCTACAACACGATCTCGAACCTGCTCGCCCAGTCCGAGCAGGTGGCCTGCTTCCGCAACGCCGCCCGCCACCTCGCCCCGGGCGGCCGGTTCGTGATCGAGTTGTGGGTGCCGGAGCTGCGCAAGCTCCCACCGGGCCAGCAGGCGACGGTCTGGTCGTCCGAGCCGGGGTACATCGGCCTGGACACCTACGACGTGCTGCGCCAGCAGGTCGTGTCGCACCACTTCCGGTTCGACGAGAGCACGCACGCCCGGCTGTTCCGGTCGCCGCACCGCTACATCTGGCCTGCGGAGCTGGACCTCATGGGTCAGCTGGCCGGGTTCGAGCTGGAGAGCCGGCACGCGGACTGGTCCGGCGCCGAGTTCACCGCCGACTCGCGGTCGCACGTGTCCGTCTACCGCCTGCCGGCCCCGAGCTGACGCGCGGCGGGCCGGACCGACCCGCTGGCCACGACCGGCGCATCAGGCGAGGAAGAGACGTGGCCGGTCAGGCCGAGTGGGAACCGCGGCCGGACTGGTAGGGGCGACCGCGCAGGCCACCCGAGCGGCGGTAGGAGACCGAGCCGCCGTTGGCCGCCGCCGGCAGGTCCGCCGGGCGGTCCAGGCCCATCGCGGCACGGCGTACCACCTCGCGCTGGGCCGCCAGGCGGCGCTGCGCCTCGCGGCGGGCCGCCGCCCGGCGGGCCTGCTCCCGCCGCACCTCGGCCTGCCGGGCGGCCAGCCACGCCGCCTCGCGGGCCTGCGCCCGCCGCCGCCGACGATCCGCCAGCGCCAGCCGCCGCAGGTGTACGACGTAGGCGACCAGGAGCGCGGCGGTGACCCCGAAACTGATCCAGAAGCCGGGGCTGACCACGATCACGCCGATGAGCTCGACGAAGTTCAGCAGCAGCAGCGCGGCGAGCACCCGGCGGCGCCGGTAGACGGCGGGGGTGTGCTGTCGGCGGGGCGGCGGTCGGCGGCGGCCCTTGCGAGGGGCCGGCGGCACGGCGCGCAGCCGCTTCGACCGGCGCGTCGCGGGGGGCGCGGAGACCGGCGCGGAGAGCCCGCCCGTGTTCGCATCTTCACTGAGCGTTATGACGAGGCTGCGGGGCGGGTGCACCGGGCGGCGCCCCGGCACAGTGCGGCGCCGCCGGCGGCGCTGGAGCACCCGCGCCGTCGACTGCGCCCGCTCCGCCACCAGCCGCTCGGTGGCGTCGTACCGGCGGACCAGCGCCGGGGCGAGGGCGAGCAGACCGGCGGCGGCGAGGACGGCGAGGAGCACCGAGGTCGGCACCCTCACCCCTCCCGTCACCGAATTCGGAGCAACCGCCGCCCGGCCGCAGGATCTTCCACCGATGGTGGTCGGGTGCGCGGATCGTACGGGTGGAGCAGCGCTTGCCACAGCTTGCAGTTACTTGAGGTTACGGGCCGTGGACGCGGATGCTGACACGCCGCGCCGATCCCGTGCGTGGGACGGCTCACCCCGTGGTGGCGCGGAGCCGGTGCCAGCGGGCCAGCAGCCCACCCTCGGCGGCGACCTCCTCGCTGGTCATCGCGTATCCGATATGGTCCCGCCACGCACCGTCGATGTGCATGTAGCGCACGTGGTACGACTCCTCGCGGAAGCCCAGCTTCTCCACCACCCGCCGGGACGGCCGGTTCTCGGGGCGGATGTTCACCTCGACCCGGTGCAGCCCACCCACGCCGAACGCGTGGTCGACCGCGAGCGCCAGCGCGGTGGGGATGACGCCGCGACCGGCCACCCGGGAGTCCACCCAGTAGCCCACGTACGCCGAGCAGAACGCCCGCCGCACGATGCTGCCCACGTTGAGGTGGCCGACCAGCCGGTCCCGGCCGTCCTCGCGCAGGCAGACGGCGAACGGCATCCCCTCGCCGGTACGCGCCGACCGGCGCTGGTCGCGGTAGACCCAGCGGAACGCGGCCGGCGAGTTCAGCTCGTGCCAGCTACCCGGCACGGACGACTCCCACGGCGCGAGCCACTCCCGGTTGGCGCGGCGCACCTCGGACCAGGCGGCGGCGTCCGAACGCCGGTAGGGTCGCAGCAGCACCGGCCCGTCGGCCAGCACCGCCGGCCACCCCGGCGCCCGCCCGACCCCGAACAGACTCACGGAACAGACCTTCCGCTCACGACCGACGAAACCGAAGCCCTCACCGAGCTGACCTTCCGGTCGCGACTGCAGGGCTCGCAAGCTCACTCCTCGCGCTCACCGAGCCAACCTCTCGTTCGCGACTGCGGGGCTCGCAAGCTCACTCCTCGCGCTCACCGGCGCCGGTCCAGCAGGAGGACGTCCACCGTGGACCCGGCCGCCGCGGTGGTCACCCGCTCGCCGAGCACCATCAGCCCGTTCGCCTCGGCCAGCCCCGAGAGGGTGTACGGGCCACCGTTGAGCGGCTGCACCGTGTAGCCGCCGCCGCGCCGCTCGGCGACGTGCGCGGGGCGGAACTCGCGCAGCCCCACCGGGGACGAGATCGTCTCCAGCAGGTGGGCGCGGACGCTGGGCCGGAACACCGGTTCCGCCCCCGCCAGCAGGTTGATCGCCGGGCGGGCCAGCACCTCGAAACCGATCAGGGCGGAGCCCGTGTCGCCGGGCAGGCAGACCACCGGCACCTCCTCGGCGCCGACCGTGCCGAACCCGAGCGAGGTGCCGGGGTAGAGCGCGACCTCGGTGAAGGTGACCGGACCGGCCCGGCTGCCCTCCCGCCGGGAGAGGATCCGCCGCACCATGTCGCCCGGCCCGGTGCCGGTCCCACCCGTGGTGATGATCAGGTCGGCGCGCAACGTCTGGTCCTCCAGCAGCCCGCGCAGCCCTTCCGGATCGTCGTCGCAGATGCCCACCCGGTACGCCAGGGCGCCCACCTCGGCCGCGGCGGCGGTCAGCGCGTGCGAGTTGGCGTCGACCGTCTGGCCGGGCTGGCTGCCCCGGCCCACGTCGACCAGCTCGTCGCCGGTGGCCACGATCACCACGCGGGGGCTGGGCCGGACCACGAGGTGCCCGATGCCGGTGGCGGCGAAGACCGCCACCAGCGCCGGCGACACGTAGGTGCCGGCCCGGGCCAGCAAAGTGCCGGCGGGCAGTTCCTCGCCGGCCCGGCGCACCCCGTACCCCCGTTTGGGCACGCGGAAGATCTCCACGGCGGCCATGCCCTGGTCGGTCCACTCGACCGGGACGACCACGTCCGCGGCGAGCGGCAGCGGCGCCCCGGCGGCGACGGAGAAGCAGGCGCCCGGGGTGAGCCGGACCGGCCGCCAGCTCGCCGCGCCGAGGTCGCCGACGACGTTGAGCCGGACGTTGCGCCCGCCCGGCCCGCCGGACTGGGTCGGGACGTAGCCCACGCCCCGACCGCCTCCGGAGATGTCCTCCCAGCGGGCCGCGTACCCGTCCACGGCCGACTGGTCGAAGGCCGGGAAGGAGTGCGGCGCGACGACGTCCTCGGCGAGGACGTTGCCGTGCGCCTGGGTGAGGTCGAGGTCGAGCGGAGGCAGCGCGCGTAACCTGCGCAGCACGCTGCCCAGGTAGTCGGCGAGCGGCGTCAACTCGTTCGCGGCCGCCTCGGCGTCGGCCGACGCTGTCATGTACCAGTCACGCCCGACGCGTCGGAGTTGACGAACTCGGCCAGCCACTTGCGGAACTCGGCGCCGAGGTCGTCGCGCTCGGCGGCGATCTGCACCACGGTCTGGAGGTAGCCCAGCGGCATGCCGGTGTCGTAGCGGGTGCCCCGGTAGACGATCGCGTGCACCGGGGTGCCCTCGCTGCGCAGCAGCTCCATGGCGTCGGTCAGCTGGATCTCCCCACCGCTGCCCGGCTCCGTCCGCCGGATCGCGTCGAAGATGCTGGCCGGCAGCACGTAGCGGCCCAGCACCGCGAGGTTGCTGGGCGCGTCCTCCGGCTTGGGCTTCTCCACCATGCCGGTGACCCGGACGACCTCGCCGATGTCGGTCAGCTCCGCCTCCGCCGGCTCCACCGAGGCGATGCCGTAGCGCTTCGTCTCGGCCGGGTCGACCTCGAAGAAGGCCAGCACCACGCCGCCGGTGCGCGCCTGGAGCTCCAGCATGGCCGGCAGCAGCGGCTCGGCCGGCTTGACGAACTCGTCGCCCAGCAGCACCGCGAAGGGCTGGTCACCGACGTGCGACTCGGCGTAGCCGACGGCGTGGCCCAGACCGAGCTGCTCGGGCTGCCGGCAGGTGTAGATCTCGGCCAGCTCGCTGGGGCCGCGCACGGCGGCCAGCCGCTCGGCGTCGCCCTTCGCCTCCAGCCGCGCCTCCAGGTCGGGGCGGCGGTCGAAGTGGTCCACCATCGACGTCTTGCCCCGCCCGGTGATCAGCAGCACGTCGCCGATGCCGGCCTGGGTGGCCTCCTCGACGATGTACTGCAGCACCGGCCGGTCGACCACCGGGAGCAGCTCCTTGGGCACCGCCTTCGTGGCCGGCAGGAACCGGGTGGCCAGACCGGCGGCCGGGATGACGGCCTTGACCGCGCGGGAGCGACCGGTTGCGGCGGTCGCCGATGAGGGGTTCGCTGAGTGCTCCGACATGTCGCGAGACTATCGGCCACGGCTCTGTCGTGGAGGGTGAGGACCGGAAGACGCGCCGCCGCAGGGACCCGGCCGCACCGGGTCGGGCGCGGCCGGCGCGCTCCCCGGGGTGGCGTCGGCCGGATCGGCCGCTTCGGGGTAGGCCCGCACCGGCTGGCGGGGAGCGCCGGCGCGCGGCAGGCCGTCCTCGGGGGTGGCCGCCGTGGCCGGGACGGGGATCTCCCGCGCCGGCGGTCCGGCCCGCTCCTCGGCGATGCGCCAGGTGTCCCGGCCGGCCGCCTTGGCGGCGTAGAGGGCGTCGTCGGCGGCGTCCAGCACCTGCTGGCCGGTGCTGCCGTGGTCGGGGTGCACGGCGATGCCGACGGAGACGGTGACCCCGATGGCCACGGCCGCCCCGCCGTGCCCGTCGGCGGCGATCGGGGCGTCCCGGATCGCCGCGCCGAGCCGCTCCGCGACGATCGCCGCGCCCCGGGCGTCGGTCTCCGGCAGCAGCAGCACGAACTCCTCGCCGCCCTGCCGGAAGGCGAGGTCGACCTCGCGGATCTCGCCGCGCACCCGGCGGGCGAACTCGGCCAGCACGGCGTCCCCGGCCGCGTGCCCGTACGTGTCGTTGACGTCCTTGAACCGGTCCAGGTCGAGGGCGAGGACGCTGAGCATCCGGCCGAACCGGCTCGCCCGCTCGACCTCCCGGCGGATCGACTCCTTCAGGTAGCGGTAGTTCCACAGCCCGGTGAGCGGGTCGGTCAGCGAGAGCCGCTGCGCCTCCTCGTGCACCCGGACGTTGTCCACCGCCACCGCGGCGTGACCGGCGAAGGTGCGCAGGGTGACGAGGTCGTCGTCGTCGAACTCGTCCGCGCCGAGCCGGTCGTAGAGGGCCAGCACACCGAGCGCCCCGGCCGGGGCGGCCGGCTCCGCCCCTGGGCGCGGGGCGGGCCCGTCGCGGGCGGTGCCGTCGGGCGGAACCGTCGTGCCGGGGGCCGCGAACGGCACCGCGATGTACGTCCGGCAGTGCGGCTCCCCCGGCGGCGCGACGGAGGGCTCCACCCGCCCCCGGCGCGGCTCCCCGGTCGCGGCGACGGCGCCCACCACACCGCTGCCCAGCGGCACCCGCAACGGTCCCGGGGATTCGTCCGCCGGGTCGGGCCCGTCCAGCCCCTCGGTGCACTGCGCGACGAGCACCCCGCCGTCGTCGACCAGCAGCACCGCCCCGGCCCGGGCGCCGGTCGCCGCGATCGCGCTGTGCAGGATCACCCGCAGGATGCGTTGCAGGTCGTGCGTGCTGGCCAGGGTGTCCCCCAGCACCGCGAGGTGCCCGCGCAGCTGGTCGCGGCTGCTGGTCAGCGCCGCCACGTAGGTGCCCGTCTCACGGGTCATCCGGTTGAACGCGCCGGCCAGCCGGCCGATCTCGTCCCGGCTGCGCACCGGCACCCGGGCGGTCAGGTCGCCGCGCGCCACCCGGTCCACCGCGCCCGCCAGCTCGACCAGCGGGCGGGTCGTGACCCGGGCCAGCCGCCAGGCGGCCACCACGGCCAGCAGGGTCGCCACCAGCACCGCCGAGCCCAGCGCGACGTACAGGCCGCGTGGTTGTTCGCTGGGGACCGAGAGCACCAGCGGCAGGGGCTGCCCGGGGGACGGGCCGACCAGGCGGACGTACCGGCCGTCGGGGATCTCGGCGACCCGCTCGCCGTGCAGCGTGCCGGCGGCGGCGAGCACGGCGTCGCGTACGCCGGTCGCCTCGGTGCTGTGGGCAAGCCGGACGGGCGCCGCGGCGTCGTCGAGCAGGGTGACCGCCACCCCCGTCACGGCCGCGAGGCGCGCCACGAAGGCCGGGTCGACCGGCTGCGCGGCGGTGACCGTGCCCAGCGGCCCGCCGGCCTGGTCGCGCAGCTCGGCCCGGGCCGCGAGCGCCCGCACCGGCCCGGCGGCCGGCGGGTCGGCGCAGCCCCGCCAGGGCTCCGCGGGGCCGCCGGGGCTGGCGTAGGTGACCCGGCCGGTGACGTCGGCGACCCGCACGGCGGCGGCCAGGCCACGGCGGACCACCTGGCTCGCGGCGGCCGGCCGGTCGCCGGCCAGGGCGACCGCGTCGGCGGCGGCCCGCAACTGCTGGCAGAGGGCGGCGACGGAGGTGCGCACGGTCGCGGCGGCCACCGCGAGGCGCTCGGTGGAGCGGCTCGAGTCGACCGCCGCCACGGTCGCCCCGACGAACATCACCCCGAGCACCACCGGGCCGAGCGCCACCGCCAGGAAGGCTGTGGTCAACCGCCCGCGTAGCGTCACTCGGTCCCCCCGGAAGTTCCGCCGCCGTTGCTTGCGATGCTGACACAGAGCCACCAGGCGACAAACGTTGCGTCAGGAGTGTTGCGTGCCCGATTTTTCTGATGGAGCGCAAGATGCCAAGCGGGATGTGCGCACCGCCGTGCTCGCCCGCCGCCGGGCGCTGAGCGCGCCGCGGCGGGCCGACGCCGCCGGGCGCGTGCAGGCCGAGCTGGCGGCTCTCGTACGCCGGCTGCGCCCGCTGCGGATGACGGCGTACGTGCCGGTCGGCTCCGAGCCGGGCGGGCCCGACCTGCCGGCGGCGCTGCACGCGGCGCTGCCGCCGGGCGGGGAGCTGCTGCTGCCGGTGCTGTGCGACGACCTCGACCTGGACTGGGCGGCCTGGAGCGGGCCGGCCGGGCTGGTGGCCGCCGGGCGGGGGATGCGCGAGCCGGCCGGGCCGCGGCTGGGTCGGGCAGCGGTCGCCGGGGCGCAACTGGTGGTGCTGCCCGCGCTGGCGGTGGACCGCCGGGGGCTGCGGCTGGGCCGGGGCGGCGGCTCGTACGACCGGGCGCTGGCCCGGGTGCCGGCGACCGCCCTGACCGTGGTCCCGCTGCACGACGGCGAGCTGGTGGAGGCGCTTCCCGCCGAGCCGCACGACCGCCCGGTACGCGCGGTCGTCACGCCCGCCGACGGCCTGCGTACGCTGGACGCCGCCCCGGGGGGCGCGGCGGGTGTCGCGCCCCACACTTCCGCTGGACGAATCCGGGGGCGATGACGCACCATTGGCACTCGAATACGTCGAGTGCCAACCGGCCGTGCCAGATCCGGAGGAGAACGTGCCCACGTACCAGTACGCCTGCACCGCGTGCGGCCACCAGCTCGAGGCGGTGCAGTCCTTCTCCGACGCACCGCTGACCGAGTGCCCGGCGTGTGAGGGACGGCTACGGAAGGTCTTCAACTCCGTCGGCATCGTGTTCAAGGGATCGGGCTTCTACCGCACGGACTCGCGCTCGTCCGGCTCGGACAGCGCGAAGAGCGGCGCCGCCGCCAAGCCGGCGAAGTCCGACTCGTCCTCCGGCGGTGACTCCGGCTCGTCCGGCGGATCCTCGTCTTCGGGCTCGTCCGCCGGTTCCTCGTCGTCGGGGTCGTCCTCGTCGTCGGGCTCGGGCGGCTCCACCGGCGGCGGGGGCAAGACCCCGGCCGCCAGCAGCGCCAGCTCCTCCTGACCCACGCCGCCCCGGCCCGGGGGCCGGCCCCCGAATCTCTGGGCCGGCCCCCGGGCCGGCCGCGCTCGTCCACAGCCCGGCGGAGGTCGTCCGCAGCTCGGCCCGTCGTCCACAGCCTGGCGCGGTCCTCGACAGGGCGCCGGCGGTCGTCCACCGGGCGGCGGTGAGCCGTTCAGTCCCAGTGCGGGGGGCGCTCCGCGAGCAGCCAGTCGTCGTTGCCGCCCGAGCGCTCGCCCCAGCCCCGGTCGGTGTCGTCGGCGGTCTGCTCGGGCAGCACCACGAAGTCGTCGCTGAGGTCGACGGCGCGGTCGTCGTCGCCGCGTACCGCCGGCATGCCCGGATCCTCGGTGATGCTCACGAGCGGCAAGACTAGCGCAGCCACCACCGGCGGGAGCGACGACGAACCGCCGGGCCGCCGCGTCCGGCCGGCCGCCGGGCCGGGGCGTTGGTAGCGTCGGACGGCGTGACGACCCCCACCTCCGGCGGTGCCCCGGACGAATACTGGCGGCGGCCCGACGGCTCGCCCGAGCGGCCCACGGCCGCGCCGCCGGGGCCGGCCACGCCACCGCCGGCGCGTGGGAGCGGCTACGCGGGCCCGCCCGCGACCACACCGCCACCGGCCGGGTGGCGCCCACCGGTGCACCTGCGACCGCCCCCGCCCCGGCGACTGCCCGCGCAGGACATGGCGGAACTCGACGCGGCGGAGCAGCGGGCGCAACGACTCACGTACGGCGTGGGCACGGTGGCCGCCGTGGTGCTGGTGGTCCTCGTCTGCGTGCTCTGCACCCGGCTCGTGTTCTGACCTCGGCCCGGTCGTGGCCCGCGCCGCCCGTCGGCCCGCCGCGGCCGGCGGGACGTCAGAGGGTGTTGCCCCAGACGGTCTCGGCCCCGGAGTGCCCGGTCAGGTAGACGTAGACGAGGCTGACGACGCCGAACGCCACCACCGCGACCGACAGCACCGGGATCAGCCAGGACGGCAGCTTCGGCACCCGCCGGTGCCCGCTCGTCACGAACAGCAGCAGCAGCGACGCCACGGCCAGCGGCAGCACCCAGCGGAACAGGATGTCGCCGTAGCGGGAGTGCGCGAAGATCTGCTCCACGATCGGGCCCTGCATGCCCCGGGCGAGGAACGCGTCGGTCAGCTCCTCCCCCGACTCGACCGCGACGAAGGCCGACACGGGCGCCACCACGGCGAGGATCGCCACCGCCCAGTCCAGCCGGGCCCGGAACCGGGGCAACGCCACGTACGCGGCGGAGAGCAGGGCCAGCAGCGGCACGAGCACGACGACCGCGTGCACCACCAGCACGTGGGCCGGCAGACCCAGGATCTCCTTGAACATCCACACCTCCGGCGTACGCGGTCGCGGGGCCAGCGTACGGTGCGCCGGTAGACCCGCCCAGTCAATCTCGACCGGGAACACGCGCCCGGAGCCGGTCCGGTTCACCGTTCCCCGGCGAGCAGCCCGCCGACGTGGCGGCCGGCGCGGGGCGACCCGGGTTGTGGCCGGCGCCACCCCGCACCGGAGGCCGGTTGTCGACCCCTGACCCGCGTGCTGTCATTGGCACATGCCCGGTGGCGAGGAACTGCTCCGGTCGAGGGGCCTGCGGGTCACCCGGCCGCGTCTCGCCGTGCTCGACGTGCTGGCCGCCGGCGGTCACCTCGAGGTCGACGAGATCACCCGCAAGGTGCGCGAGCGCATCGACTCGGTCTCCACCCAGGCGGTCTACGACGTGCTGGGCGCGCTGTCGCGCGCCGGGCTGTCCCGCCGCATCGAGCCGGCCGGCAGCCCCGCCCGCTACGAGGCCCGTGCCGGGGACAACCACCACCACGTCGTCTGCCGGGGCTGCGGCGAGATCGCCGACATCGACTGCGCGGTCGGCAGCGCGCCCTGCCTGGACCCGGACATCGCCCACGGGTTCGAGGTCGACGAGGCGGAAGTGACGTTCTGGGGCCTCTGCCCCACCTGTCAGGCCCGCCGCTCCGCCGACGACTGACGGCCGACCGCTCTCCGCGCGGCGCGCGGCGGCACCGCGTGGCACCCTTGGTCGGTGGACTCCGATGACCTCGGCCTCTTCGGTCCGGGTTCGGTCACGTGGAAGGTGCACGAGGAGCCGATCCTGATCGTCGCCGGCCTGCGTTCGCTCTACCTCCAGTCGTTGCATCCCCGGGCCATGGCCGGGGTCGCCCAGAACAGCAACTACCGCTCCGACGCCTGGGGCCGCCTGGTGCGTACCGCCACCTACGTGGGCACCACCATCTACGGCACCACCGCCGAGGCGGAGGCCGCCGGGCTCCGGGTACGCCGCCGGCACGCCCGCCTGCGGGCCACCGACCTGTTCACCGGGGAGGAGTTCCGGGTCGACGATCCCGAGCTGCTGCGCTGGGTGCACGTCACCGAGGTCGAATCGTTCCTCGACACGGCCCGCCGGGCCGGGCTGCCGCTGACCGCCGACGAGATCGACGGCTACTACACCGAGCAGCGGCGCTCCGCCGCCCTGGTCGGCCTGGACCCGGCGACGGTGCCGGGCACCGCCGCCGAGGTCGCCGACTACTACCGGCGGATCCGACCGGAGCTGCGGATGACCCGCGAGGCGGCCGAGACGGCGCTCTTCCTCACCGCGCCGCCGATCCCGTGGAAGCTCAGCCTGCCCGCCCGGATCGGGCTCAATCTCGGGCCGCCCCGCTGGGCGTACTTCGGCATCGCCGGCACGGCGCTCGCGCTGCTGCCGGCCTGGGCCCGGCGGATGTACGGCGGGCTGGGCCTGCCCACGACCGCGCTCTCCGCCGACCTGAGCATCCGGGCGCTGCGGCTGACCCTCGCCACGTTGCCCCGCCGGTGGCGGGAGGGGCCGTTGCAGCAGGCCGCCAAGGAACGCGCCGCCCGGCTCACCGGCACGCCGGCCTGATCCCACGGCCGAACCGCTGCCCGGTGCGCCCCGGGCCGGCACCATGTCGTGGGCAGGGTGACCGCGGCCTGCGGGGGCGGGAGTCCTGGCCCGGCGGCCGGGGCGGTCAGCCCTTGCCGGGCACCGGGTCGGTCGCGGGCGCGACCACCGGGTCGGTGACGCGCTCGACGGCCGCCCACGGCTCCTTGCCCGGCGCCTGCGCCCCCACGGGGCAGGTGCGCCGGTAGTCGCACCATCCGCAGCGGGGGCCCGGCGTGGTCGGGAACGCCTCGTCGGGGTCCTCCCCGTCGGCGACCGCCCGCTCGGCGGCCATGATGTCGCGGGCGGTCTCCTCCGCCCGGGTGAGCTGCCGGGCCAGCGACTCCACGGTGTGCTCGTGGGCGGCCACCGTGCCGGTCGGCAGGTGGTGCAGCTCCACCCGGCGGCACGGCCGGCGGAACACCCGCTCGGCGGCGTACGCGTAGAGCGCCAGCGCCTGCGAGCCGCGCGCGTCGTCGGCGTCCAGCCCCGTGCGGCCCGTCTTGTAGTCGACGATCACCAGCTCCGGGCCGTCGGGCCCGGGGCGGGAGTCGATCCGGTCGGCCCGGCCGTTGAAGGCGAGCACCGCGGTCTTGACCGCCACCACCCGCTCCACGCCGAGCGGGTCGGCCCCGGGCTCCAGGGTCTCGACGTAGGACTCCAGCCAGCCCAGGGCCCGCCGGTAGGCGGCCCGCTCCTGCTCGTCGTCGCGGTAGCCCTCCCGCACCCAGGTGCCCTTGAGCAACGCGGCGAGCGCCTCCGGGCGGCGCCGCTCGGGGCTCAGGGCATACCAGTTCTTGAGGGCGGTGTGCACGCTCGCGCCGAGGGAGTTGTGCGCCCACGGCGGGCCCTTCTGCGGGGCCGGACGGTCGACGTAGGAGTAGCGGTAGCGCCGGGGACAGTCGGCGTAGGCGCCGAGCTTGCTCGGGGTGCAGACGAAGAGCCGCTCCGGCATGCCCTCGAAGCCGAGCTGCTCGGGCTGGTCGCCGCGCGGCCGGGGCGCCCGGCCGCCGCTGGTGGAGGACCGTCCGGCTGAAGAGGCTCGTCGCACACCGCGATCCTGCCATCCACCCCCGACAGCACCGGCCGCCGGTCAGGTCATGTTGGCGTACTGGGTCACGAACGCGGCCACCGCGTCCGCGATGAGCTGCACCGCGATCGCGGCCAGCAGCAGGCCGGCGATCCGGGTCAGCACCTCGATCCCGCCGGGACGCAGGATCTTGACGATCCCGCCGGAGAACCGCAGCACGACCCAGACGGTGACCATCACGGCCACGATCGCGGCGGCGATGGCCGTGACGTCCGCCCCGCCGTCGGCCTGCTGGACGAAGAGCATGGTGGCCACGATGGCGCCGGGGCCGGCCAGCAGCGGCGTACCCAGCGGCACCAAAGCGATGTTCGAGGTGACCTGCTGGCTCGGGTCGTCGGCCTTGCCGGTCAGCAGCTCCAGCGCCACCAGGATGAGCAGCAGCCCGCCGGCCGCCTGCAACGCCGGCAGGTCCACGTGCAGGTAGTCGAGCAGCGTCTGCCCCGCCACCGCGAAGATCACGATCACGCCCAGCGCCAGGGCGACGGCCTGCCAGGCGGCCCGGTTACGGTCCCGCGCCGTCAGGGGGCCGGTCAGCGCCAGGAAGATGGGCATCATGCCCGGCGGGTCGACGATCACCAGCAGGGTCACGAAGACCTCGCCGAACAGCTTGGCATCCACGTGATCAACGTAGCCGCGCCGTCGGAGGCGGAAACGCGGATCAGCCGGAAGCGACCTCGGTCACTCCGCCCGCCTCGGCGACGATCCGCTCGTACGCCCCCGGGTCGGTGGTGAACGCCCCGAGCCGGACGGTCTTGTGGGTGCCGTGGAAGTCCGACGAGCCGGTCACCAGCAGGCCCAGCTCGCCGGCCAGGGCCCGCACGTGCGCCCGCTCGGCCGGGGAGTGGTCCTCGTGGTCGGCCTCCAGCCCCGCCAACCCGATCGCGGCCAGGTCGGCGATCAGCTCGTCGGGCACGATCCGCCCCCGCCGGGTCGCCCGGGGGTGGGCGAAGACCGGCACGCCGCCCGCCGCGCGCACGAGCCGGACCGCGCGGAAGACGTCGATGTCCTCCTTGGGCAGCCGGTAGCGCTCGCCCAGCCAGTCCGGCCCGAACGCCTCCGTCGTGGTCGCCACCAGGCCGGCCCGGATCAGCGCCTGCGCGATGTGTGGCCGGCCCACGGTCCCGCCGCCCGCGCCGGTCAGGATCTCCGGCCAGCTCACGTCGATCCCGTCGGCCCGCAGCAGCGCCACGATCCGCTCGCCCCGCTCCTCGCGGGCGGCCCGCACCCGGGCCAGCTCCGCGACGAGTTCCGGGGCGTCCGGATCGAAGAGGTACGCCAGCAGGTGCAGCGGCAGCGCGGGCTCCTCGCCGTACCACCGGCAGGAGAGTTCCGCGCCCCGGACCAGGCTGAGCCCCGCCGGCAGCGCCGCCAGGGCCGGCGCCCAGCCGGCCGTGGTGTCGTGGTCGGTGATCGCCACGACGTCCAGCCCCGACTCGGCCGCCGCCCGCACCAGCTCGGCCGGGCTGAGCGTGCCGTCGCTGGCGGTGGAGTGGGTGTGCAGGTCGATCCGCGGTGCCGCGCTCATCGGCCCGACGCTACCGGCCGGCGGCCCGCCCCGGGCGCGCGGGCGCGGTCAGGGACGGCGGTCGCCGCCCACCGGCACCGCGCGTTCTCCGGCGGGCAGGCCGGTCACGGGCACGGCCACCTCGCCGTCGAGCACGCGGCTCACCTCGACGCGCACCAGGGCGCCGTCCGCGACCGGGTAGTGGGCCGTCCCCTGCGGCGTCCACGCCACCGGCCCGGCCACGGGCGGACCGGCCGGGCGGGTCGCTGGTGCGGCGGCGAGCTGATCCAGGTCGACCAGCAGCGCGCGGTCCTGCCGGCCCGCCTTTCCGTTGACCAGGAGCCACCGCCCGTCGGCGGACACCCCGCCGGCCGCGTCGCCGGTCAGCGTCGACCCGCAACCGGTCCGTACCGGTGCGAGGTCCCGGGCCGGGTCGAGCAGGGCGACACAGGGCCGGCGGGGAGTGCCGGCGGACACCAGCGCGACCACCAGCCCGTCGGGGCGGGTGCCGTGGACGTGCAGGGCGGCGTCGCCCGCGCCGCGCGGCGGACCCGCCGCCGGGCGCCACAGGGCGTGACCGGGCCGGTCGGGGGCGAGGCGGACCAGGACCGTGTCCCCGGCGAAGGCGACCGGCACCGCGTCGGGCGACGCCGGGGTGCGGGCGGCGGCGACGACCTGGGTGCCGACGATGCCCGCCACGACCAGGTCCGTCCCCTCCCGCCAGGCGACCTGCCGCCCGTCGGGGCTGAGGACGATGTCCCGCGCCCCGGCCAGGAGCAGGTGTGCCGTGCCGTTCGACAGCACGATCCACAGCGACCGTCCGGCCGCCGTCGGCGCGCCCACCACCGCCCAGCCGGCGCGGTCGGGGAGCCGCTGGGCACGCTCGGCGGCCGTGCCCACGTCGGGCAGGGCGAGCCGCTGCCCGCCGGCGGTGACCAGGACGTCGTTGAGGATGAGGTCCACCTCGCCCCGCCCCAGGTCGGCCCGCGGGGCGGCCGACAGCTGCGGGGTCGGGTCCGGCAACGGCGAGGCGTACGGGTCACCGAGCACCACGGTGGGATGGGTGGGTCGCCCGGGCTGCTGCCCGAGCTGGGCCATTCCGGCGCTGACCGTCACGGTGGCCACCGCGGCGAGGGCGATCCCGGTCAACATCCGCCGGCGCCGGGACCGGTCGGCCCGCCGGATCGCCAGTCCCGCCGGATCGGCGACGAGCGGACGCGCGACGGACACCCGGCGGGCGAACGTCTCCCGTAGCGCCTGCGCCAGGTCGTCCTCGGTCACGGCGAATGGACGCGTCGGGCCTTCGGTCCGGTTGTCACCACGACCGACGGGACGGCTCACCGGTGCTCTCCGGAGCCGGCCGGGAGGGCGGCCTGCCGGCCGCGCTGCTCGTCACGGGCGGTACGCGACACCGCCCCGGCCCCGGCCCGCGCCCCCGAGGCGACGGGCACCGGATCGCCCGCCGACCCCTCGGTCAGCTCGGCGGCCGAGGTGGCACACCCGGCGTCCGACGCCGGGGCAACGGTGGCCGGCTGCGCCGGAAGTCCGGTCGCGGCACCGCCCGGGGTGGCGGTGACGCCTCCCGGCCGGCCCTGGGCGGTGGCGTCTGCCGGCCGGCCCGGGACGCTGGTGCCTCCCGGCCTCCCCGGGGCGGTGGCGCCTGCCGACCGGCCGGGGGCGGCGGTGGTGGTGCCGTCCAACCTGCCCGCCGTGGCCGGCGCGACAAGGGGCGACGAGGCGTTCGTCGCCGCGACCACGGCCGCCGCGTCCTCGCCCACCACCATCGTCGGCGCCCCGTAGGCCGTCGACGGGCGGACCGGCGCGCCGCCGCGGACCGGAGCGGGACGGTCGGTGCCGCCCTGCGCGGGAGCGGGACGGTCGGCGCCGTCGCGGGCGGGGGTGGGGCGGAGGGCGCCGTCGCGGGCGGGGGTGGGGCGGAGGGCGCCGTCGCGGGCGGGGCGGTCGGTGCCGTCGGCCCGGGGCAGGGCCGGGGTCGGGTCGGCCCCGGCCGGCAGGTCGAGGACGGCCTCGGCGCCCATCCGGCGGCGCAGGGTGCCCAGGGCGCGCGACGTCTGGCTCTTGACCGTGCCCGGCGAGATGCCGAGCAGCGCGGCGGTCTGCGCCTCGGACATGTCCTCGTAGAAGCGCAGCACGAGCACCGCCCGCTGCCGGCTGGGCAGCGCACTCAGGTGGCGCCAGAGCAGGTCCCGGTCGAGCTGCTGCTCGATCTCGTCGATCCCGGCCCGCTCCGGCAGCACGTCGGTGGGGCGTTCACCGTGCCAGCGCCGCCGCCACCAGCTCGTGGAAGTATTGATCATGACGCGGCGGGCGTACGGCTCGATCGCCTCGATCCCGCCGAGCCGCTTCCAGGCCAGGTACGTCTTGGTCAACGCGGTCTGCAACAGGTCCTCGGCGGTGGCCCAGTCGCCGCTGAGCAGGTAGGCGGTGCGCAGCAGGGCGCCGGAGCGGGCCGCGACGAAGTCGCGGAACTCCTCCTCCAGGGGATCCCTGCTCACCACCGGCCACCTCCGCGCCCCGTTGTCCTGGCAGGTTGCCATGCCCGGGGTGGTCGGGTCGACGGCGAACGGTGCGCAGTTCCTCCGATGTTCGGACGAAAAGTTTCACGCCCCGTCGTCGGCCTTGGCCTCGTCGGCCTCCTTGCCCAGCCGCGCCTCGACCGCCTGCGGCTCGTACATCTCCTCGACGACGCGCAGGTAGAGCTCGTTCGGGTTGGGCAGGTTCTTGATCTCACGCAGGGCCTGCTCCTGGCCGGCGGACTCCAGCACGAAGGTGCCGTAGTTGAGCGCCCGGCCGGTCGGGCTCTGCTCGTACTTCATGTCGGTGACCCGGACCAGCGGCATCATCGCGACCCGCCGGGTGATGATGCCGTTGACCACCATCACCCGCTTGTTCGTCAGGATGAAGCGGTCGTACCACCAGTCGGCGACCTTCCAGGCCACCCACCCCATCACCGCGAACCAGAGCAGCACCGCGATCGTGGTGAGCGCGCCCACGTCCTGCCCGGCGAGGAAGCCGGAGAGGTAGCCCAGCACGAAGGTCGCGGCGATGCCGACCAGCAGCGGGGTGGAGAGGTGGATCCAGTGCCGCTTCCACTCGCCCCGGTAGCGCTCGGTCGGGAAGAGGTAGCGCGCCACCAGCGAGCTGGGCTCGTCCTCCAACGGCAGCACCCGGCGGGGCGCCATGCCGGCGGCGTCGGCCCGCAGACCGGCCAGCTCGTCCTCGGAGATCTGCGGTGGCTGGTAGCCGGCCTCCGGGTCACGGACCCAGGCCCGACCGGACCGGCCCTCCCCGGCGTACGCCGGACCGTCGCCGAAGCCGGCGTCGTCCGAGAGGGAGGGTCCGTCGGAGAGGCCCGGACCGGTGCCGTAGCCCGGCCCGTCGTCGGGGCCGATCCGGGGGATCGGCTCCGTGTCCCGCTCCCGGCGCTCCCGATCGGGATCGTCGGGATCGAAGGGTGGACCGGAGGGGTTTCCCATCGGCGGCTAGGCGACGAGGCTGGTGAAGAAGTCGCCGAACCCCTGGGCGATGTCCATGATCCCGCCGCCCAGTGACTTGAACACGTCCGCCGCAGAATTTGGCCGGTATGCGACGAAGAAGATCAAGAATGCGATTCCGGCCCAGGTGAGGACCTTCTTGACCATGGCGGGCCATCCTCTCGCGCGGCGCCGGGTCCCATTACCGCAGCGGCACCCAGAGTATCAGTGTGGTGTCGTACAGTGAATATCTGCGTCCGTTCTCCGACATTCCGGGATGCCTGTCAAGCCCTGGGGCCCGTCAAGCCTTCCCGTGCAGATACGGAGACGGTGCGCCGTACACGAGCTCGGGCGGTGTCCACTCGGTCAGGTCGTGCAACACGACTTCTTCCGCGAGGAGGTGACCCGCACTCGCCGGCCAGGCTATCGCATGGAGCCACAATCCCCGAGCCTCGCCGGCGTACGCGCTTCGATCCGTCGGCGAGTTCACGAGCCACAGTGGAGTCGGATGGCCGGCCACCTTGATCCTGGCCTGCCCAACATGCTCCGGATGCCCCGGCCCGGGATCGGTCAACGCCTGCGCGAGTTCCGGGCCCGGATCCGGACCGGCCAGGCCCGCGAACCGGGTGCCCAGGCCGACGCCCGGCTCCTCGGCGACGAAGACCAGGTCCGCGGGGCCCCCGCCGAGCGGCTCCGGCCCGGCGCAGGCGACCGCCGTGGCGCGCACCCCGGTGCGGTCGTCGCCGGCGTACGCCACGCCGGTCATGGTCCAGCCCGTCGGCAGTGGCCACGGGCACCACAGCGGCGTCCTCGGCCGGGTCGGCGGGTCGGCGGCGGCGACGATCCGTTCCACCACGCTGGCCACGATGTCGGTCCCGATGTGCTCGGGCACGTGCAGCGGGGAAACCGGCCCGCAGTCCAGGCAGCGCGACTCGGTGTGCATCAGGTCCGGCGCCCGCACCGGTCCACCACATTTCGGGCAACTCACCGCGACACTCACCATCCCACCGTCACCCCCGCACGCCGCCCCGTCAAGCGGAGCGCCGGTTTCGGTGCCGCCGACCGCCTCCCGGGCGGGTCGGCTGAGGTCCCGGCGAGCCCGAGGCTGACGAGCGACGGCGGTCAGCCCGGCGAGCGGCTCCAGTCTGGCGAGTGGCGGCGGCCAGCGCGGAGCGGCGGCGGGCGGCGGTCAGCGCAGGGAGCGGCGGCGGTCAGCCCGGCGAGTGCCGCGGTCAGCTCGGGCAGTGGCGGCGGTCAGCGCAGGGACGACGGCAGGCAGCCCAGGGAGTGGCGGCTGTCAGCCCGGCGGCGGCCCGGCGTGCGTACGGATCCAGGCGTGCATGGCGATGCCGCTTGCCACGCCGGCGTTGATCGACCGGGTGGAGCCGTACTGGGCGATCGAGAAGAGCTGGTCGCAGGCGGCACGTGCCGGATCCGACAGGCCCGGGCCCTCCTGCCCGAACAGCAGGACGCAGCGCCGCGGCAGGGTGGTGGTCTCCAGTGGCCGGGACCCGGGCAGGTTGTCGATGCCAACGACCGGCAGCTCCCCTCCGGCCGCCCACGCGACGAACTCCTCGATGGTCTCGTGGTGCCGGACGTGCTGGTAGCGGTCGGTCACCATGGCACCGCGCCGGTTCCACCGCCGGCGACCGACGACGTGCACCTCGGCGGCGAGGAAGGCGTTGGCGTTGCGGACGACCGTGCCGATGTTGAAGTCGTGCTGCCAGTTCTCGATCGCCACGTGGAAGTCGTGCCGCCGCCGGTCGAGGTCGGCCACCACGGCCTCGCGCCGCCAGTAGCGGTACCGGTCGACGACGTTGCGCCGGTCGCCCTCGGCGAGCAGCTCGGGGTCGTACCGCGGGTCGTCCGGCGGGTCCCCGGGCCACGGTCCCACGCCGACGTCGAGCTGGTCTCCGGTCACGGTCACGCAGGGTACGGCCCGCAGGCCCCGCCCCGGGCCGCGGCCCCGATCCGGGCCAGCCGCCGCCGGGATCCCGCTGGCCCCACCCCGCGCGCCGCCCCTCCCCCCGCCCTGCCGCCCCCACCCCGCGCCACCCGCCCTCTCGCCACCCACCCTCTCGCCGCCGATCTTGCAGTTTCGGCCCCCCGATACAGGCGGATTGCGCCTTTGCCAGGGCCACAAGTGCAAGAGCGGAGGCGCGAGGCGGGGCGACGCGGGGGGCGCGAGGCGGGGCGGAGCGGGGGCGCGAGGCGGGGCGACGCGGGGCGCGGGGCGCGGGGCGCGGGGTGGCGCGGGGAGGGGGGTGGGGTGGGGGTGGGTCAGCGTAGCCCCAGCGCGTCGCCGAGCCGGTCGAGGAAGCGGCGGTCGGCGGGGGCCGGCGGCAGCTCCGGGGCTCCGGCTGTCGCCGCCCTGCACACCCGGGCCGCCACCGACTGCACCCATTGCCGGTACGCGGCCGAGTCGGCGGGATCGGCCCGCCGCCGCAGCACCCGGGTCGCGGCCCGGCAGGCGGCGAGCAGGTCCACCACGTCGGTGAGGCGCTCGACGGGAGCGCCCGCCCCGTCGTGCCGGGCGTAGATGGCCGCGACCACCGCGCGTACGAGATCGCTGTCGAAGGCCCGGCCGGCGGCGACCGCGTCCAGGCCGGCGAGCCCGGCGGCGACTCCCGGGTGGGGCCGTCCGGGGACGGGCGCGGCGGCGGCCACGATCACGCGGCCGGGCAGGCTGGTCAGCAGGTCCCACTCGGCGGCGGAGTAGACGGCGGTGGTCAGCGGTGCGGCACGGCGGCCGGCAGAGGACGGCTCTCCGGCGACGGAGTGGCTCATGGGGACCTCCGGCGCCAGCATATGCCCCGGATCGGAAAAAGGGGCCCCTACCACCCGGAACCCGGATGAGAAGGGGCCCGTCGGTCAGCGCGGCTCGGGGAAGCTGGGCCGTTCCGGGTCGACGCCCTCGGGCACCGCCGCCGTCGCGTACTCCTTCTTCGGGACCATCACCCGGCGGCGGAAGACGCACACCATCGTGCCGTCCTGGTTGTAGCCGCGGGTCTCCACGGAGACCACGCCCCGGTCGGGCTTGGAGGACGACTCGCGCTTGTCCAGCACGGTGGTCTCGCCGTAGATCGTGTCGCCGTGGAAGGTGGGCGCCACGTGCCGCAGGGACTCCACCTCGAGGTTCGCGATGGCCTTGCCGCTGACGTCGGGCACCGACATGCCCAGCAGCAGGGAGTAGATGTAGTTGCCGACCACCACGTTGCGCTTGAACTGGCTCGCCGTCTCGGCGTAGTGCGCGTCCATGTGCAGCGGGTGGTGGTTCATGGTGAGCAGGCAGAAGAGGTGGTCGTCGTACTCGGTGACCGTCTTGCCGGGCCAGTGCCGGTAGACCGCGCCGACCTCGAACTCCTCGTAGTAGCGGCCGAACTGCATCCTTGTCCCCTTCGACGGGCGGCGATGGAGTTCGGCACAGCATGCCTTATGGAGTGTTAAGGCGAGGCGCGGGGCGCGTGGCGTGCGGAAATGTCACACCGTCACAACCGGGGGGAGACGCAATGAGCGGCGGGGCCCTCCCCGGCACCCGCCGCCCACGCTCTGATGCGGAAGATTCTGCCGTACGGGAAGGCGAACCGAACAGAGACGGAGGTCACATTTACCTTTTCGTAACACTACTGTGCGTGCTTGACCGACCGGGCCTCGGCGATCTCCGCACACCGGATTGCCGCTTGTCAACCGCCTGATTGCTCATTCGTTCCGGTCAATCGTGTCGATCTCCTTGGAAACGCTCCCATCACGACCGGTCACGCAAATGCGTCGTGCACTTGCGTACGGCAACGGCGAGCAGGAACCATCGTCATCGATGTGAACGTGACCTGCGCAACGCCGTGACGAGCACGTTTCGGCGGAGGCGGGTCGGGAATTCCACGAGGTACGCCCTGGTTCCACCAGACGTAGCTATTCCGCGCCGATCGGAGACTTTCATGGCAACCGTAGAGCTGACCACGGCAAACTTCGACGAGGTGACCGGCAGCGACGGCATCGTGCTGGTCGACTTCTGGGCCGACTGGTGCGGCCCGTGCAAGCGGTTCGCCCCGGTCTACGAGCGCTCCTCCGACAAGCACTCCGAGATCGTGTTCGGCAAGGTCGACACCGAGGCGCAGCAGGAGCTGGCCGCCAAGTTCGACGTCCGCTCGATCCCGACCATCATGGCGATCCGCGACGGCGTCATCGTCTTCGCCCAGCCCGGCGCCCTCCCCGAGTCCGCCCTGGAGAACCTGATCGAGCAGGTCCAGGCCCTCGACATGGACGACGTCCGCCAGAAGCTGGCCGGACACAGCCACTGAGCCACAGCGCTCCACGACGGCCGGGCCCTACGGGGCCCGGCCGTCGACGCCCACCCGGCCGGTGACGGGGAACGGCCGGCACACGCATCCCCGCCCTGCGCCCGGAAGGCGGTATCCCTGACCCGCCGGCCAGCGGGAAGTGGCCGTCGGAGGGAGCCGAGGCGGGCGGTACATCCCGTATCGTCACGACCCGATGGAAACCTTGACCACCCGCGGTCGCGCCGTCCGGCTCGCCGCCACCGCCCTCGGCCTGGCCGTCCTGGCGGCCGGCACCGTCTGGGGCACCGACGACCACTTCCCGTTCGGCCCGTTCCGGATGTACTCCACGTCCAACCCGCCGAACTCCCCCGCCCCCGACACGCGCGTCGAGGGCGTGGACAGCAGCGGAGCGGTCGTCGACCTGGGCGAGCGGGCCACCGGCATCCGCCGGGCCGAGATCGAGGGCCAGCAGAGCCGCTACGCCGCCGACCCCGCGCGGCTCGCCGAGGTCGCCGACGCGTACGCCGAGCGCCACCCGGACGCGGCGGAGCTGGTCGAGGTCCGCATCGTCGTCCGCTGGCACGGCATCCGCGACGGGCGACCGACCGGCCGCTGGACCGACGAGACCGTGGTCGCCTGGCAGGCGGACCGATGAGCCGCTGGTTGACCGAGGCGGTGCCCCGCGGCCGGGTGGCCGCCTTCCGCACGCTGATCTACCTCTTCGTCGCCGCCGACCTGGTCGTCTTCACGCCCTGGGTACGCACCCGGGTGGCGGTGCCCGGCGAGCTCTACCAGCCGCTGCTGGTCGGCCGGGTGCTGCCCCTGCCGACGCCGACCCAGACGCTGGTCACCGTCGTCTTCTGGGCCCTGCTGCTGCTCGCCCTGCTCGCCGCGACCGGCCGGGCACCACGCCTGCTCGGCTGGGCGGTCTTCGCGCTCTACTTCGAGTGGATGATCGTCGCGATGAGCTACGGCAAGGTCGACCACGACCGGTTCGGCCTGCTCGTCGCGCTGGCCGTGCTGCCCACCGCCGGCCGGGCCCGGCACGGCGACACCACCCGCACCGAGGCGGGCGGCTGGGCGCTACGGGTCACCCAGATCGCCGTCATCTGCACGTACTTCCTGGCCGCCTGGGCCAAGCTGCGCTTCGGCGGGCTGGACTGGCTGACCGGCTCGGTGCTGGCCCGGGCGATCCTCCGGCGCGGCACCGAGCTGGCCGACCTGATCGCCTCGGTGCCGTACCTGCTGATCGTCGCCCAGTTCGGCATCGTCGCGTTCGAGCTGCTCAGCCCGGTGGTGTTCCTGCTCAGGGAGCGCTGGCGACTGGCCATGGTGGGCTTCTTCTACTCGTTCCACCTGGTCACCGTCGCGACCATCACGATCTCGTTCGCCCCGCACCTCACGGCGATGACCAGCTTCCTGCCGCTGGAGCGGGTCCGGCCGGTGGTCTGGGCGCGCCGGCTGCTCGCCCGCCGGGGACGGGACACCGCGGCGCCCGGGGGCGCCGCGCCGGCACTCGCGGGTCAGGCGTCGGCGGCCGGGCGACCGGACGGTCCGTAGAGGCGCTCCCGCGCCTCCTGCGGCAGCGCGCAGGCGGCCGTGCCGCCGGGCAGCCGGTGCCGGTTGCGGGCCACCCAGCGGTACGCGGGCCAGGCGGCGGCGCGTACCGGCGGGAACCGGAGTCCGGCGCCCGCGACCCGCCAGAGCGGACCGCTGTCGCGGAGCAGCCGCGCGATGGCGTCCGGACCGGCCGCGCGGGAGCCGTCGGCGCCCACCCACTGCACCGCCTCCTCGCACTCGGCTTCGCTCAGGCCCAGCGCGTCAAGGTCGGCGAACTGCCATGGCACCACCCGCACGCCCGTCGGGATGCGCCGGTCGATGAACTCGGCGCACCGGGTGCAGAACGCGCAGTCCCCGTCGTAGACGAACGTCGACCTCTCCATGCCTCCATCCTCCACCCGCCTGGCGCGCGCGGTGCCGCGAGGTGGTCGGGAACACGGCGGGTCACTTGCGCTCTGCTCGTACGCGTGTTCGAATGAGGGCCATGCGCTGGGACAACCTCGCCGCTCCCCCGGACGAGGGAGTCCCCGACCGGGCAGCGCCGGCGACACCACCCCTGCCGCTGGCGCTGCCCGGAGCGGTCGCCCGCACCTTCGACACGCCGGGCTTCGCCGGCATGACGTTCTACGAGGTGCAGGCCAAGTCGATCATCAACAAGGTGCCCGGCACGTCCCGGGTCCCGTTCGAGTGGACGATCAACCCGTACCGCGGATGCAGTCATGCATGCAAATACTGCTTTGCGCGGAACACGCACACCTACCTCGACCTCGACGCCGGGGAGGACTTCGACCGGAAGGTCATCGTCAAGGTCAACGCCGGTGAGCTGGTCCGGCGGGAGCTGGCCGCGCCGCGTTGGCGGGGCGCGCACGTCGCGATGGGCACCAACGTCGACTGCTACCAGCGGGCCGAGGGGCGCTACCAGCTCATGCCGCAGATCATCGCGGCGCTGCGCGACTTCGCGAACCCGTTCTCGATCCTCACCAAGGGCACGCTGATCCTGCGTGACCTGCCGCTGCTGCGCCAGGCCGCCGAGGTCACCCGGGTCGGCGTGTCGTACTCGGTGGGCTTCGTCGACGAGCAGCTCTGGCGGGCGGTGGAGCCGGGCACCCCCAGCCCGGGGCGGCGGCTCGACGCGGTACGGGCGCTGGCCGACGCCGGCTTCGAGGTGAGCGTGCTGATGGCGCCGATCCTGCCCGGGCTCAGCGACGACGACGAGTCGATCGACGCGACCGTGGCGGCCATCGCCGCCGCCGGGGCGACCAGCGCGACGCCGCTGGCGCTGCATCTGCGCCCGGGTGCCCGGGAGTGGTACGCGCGGTGGCTGGGCCGCGAGTTCCCGCACCTGGTTCCCCGCTACCGCGAGCTCTACCGCTCCGGCGCGTACGCCCCGCAGTCCTACCAGCGGGAACTGACAGCGCGGGTACGCATCGCGGCGCGCCGGCACGGTCTGCCCCGGGGCGAGCGCGGCGACGACCACCGCCGCACCGGACCGGCGCCCGCGCCGCCGCCCGCCGAGCAGCTCACCCTCCTGTAGAGACCGCAGGAGCACGCCCGGCTGCGCAGCGCGCTCGCGGGCGGCGGCTGAGCGGCGGGGTTAGAGTCGGCGGGTGCGTTCCGCTCAGCAGATCCTCGCCGACTCCGCCGTGATCGCCGTCGTGGGCGCGTCCCGCGACCCGCGCAAGGCCGCGCACAGCGTGCCGTTGCAGATGCAGCGGTACGGCTGGCGGATCATCCCGGTCAACCCGACGGCCGACGAGCTCTTCGGCGAGTGGGTCTACCGGTCACTGGCCGACATCCCGCACCCGGTCGATCTTGTCGACGTGTTCCGGCCGGCGCAGGACGCGGTCGACGTGGTACGCGAGGCGGTGGCGATCGGCGCTCCGGCGGTCTGGTTGCAGCTCGGCATCGTCTCGGCCGAGGCGCGGCGGATCGCCACGGAGGCGGGCGTCGACTACGTCGAGGACCGCTGCCTGATCGTCGAGCGCGCCGCCGCCGGCCTGACCCGGCTGGGCTGACCGGGTTCGGGAAGTCCCGGCACGGCGTTCAGCCCCGCCCGCCGTGGCGGTTGCACGAGTCGGCTGGGTGGTTGGTCAGGCCCGCACGTTGTCGCCGGCTCGTACCCTGCGGCCATGTCTGTCCGCCTGTCCGGCCGGCTGCCGAAGCGCGATGACGGGCTCTGGTCCCGCCGGCTGCTGGCCGTGATGGTGGCCGCGATGGTGGCGGTGCCGATGGCCGCCGCGCTGTTCCGGGTTCCCCGGTTCGATCCCGATGTCTGTGTCTTCTGGCTCTTCGTCGGTGTGACCGCGCTGCTGCGGCGGTGGTGTCCGCGGCAGGACGCCCGGCTGGTCTGGCGGGAACGGGTGGCCGGCCTGGACGGGACGGAGCCCGGTCTGGTCGCGCGGCGGTCCCTGGCCGGCTGGGTCGACCTCGTCACCGCCCTGGCCTGGGCGACGGCGGTGATGCTGGTGGTGACGATGGCGCTGCCCGCCGACCCGCAGTGGGCCCGGGTCGTACGGCTGGCGCTCCTGGTCGGATTGGCGGCGGCGGGCGGCGTCGTCGCTTACTCCGGCGTGCGGTTCACCGGTCGGTTGGCGCTCACGGCGAGCGGGATCCGGCACGGCCGCCGGCGGTACGACTGGTCCAACATCGACCGGGTGAGCCTGCACCGGGAGGACGGCCGGCTCGCCGGGGTGCGGCTGCGGCCGAGGGTGTGGCGGTCGCTGGAGCCGGCGCCGGTGATAGGCGGCCGGGACGTGGCGGTGCCGGAGCAGCGCCTGGCGGCCGCGATCGAGGCGTACCGGGACCGACCGCAGGTGCTCGCGGCGGGGCCGGTCACCGCGCCGGAGCCCGCCGCCGACTCGACGTGTTAGGAAGGGCACCTTCCTCCACCTGAGGCGTTAGGAAGGTGCCCTTCCTGACATCAGAGCTTGTACTGCTTGAGGAGGCCGCGGGAGATGATGGTCTTCTGGATCTCCGAGGTGCCCTCGCCGATGAGCAGGAACGGGGCCTCGCGCATCAGCCGCTCGATCTCGTACTCCTTGGAGTAGCCGTAGCCGCCGTGGATGCGGAACGCCTCCTGGACGACCTCGGCGCAGTATTCCGAGGCGAGCAGCTTGGCCATGCCGGCCTCGACGTCGTTGCGCTGGCCGGCGTCCTTGAGCCGTGCGGCGTTGACCATGAGCGCGTGGGCCGCCTCGATCTTGGTGCCCATCTCGGCGAGCTTGAAGGCGACGGCCTGGTGCTTCGCGAGCGGCTGACCGAAGGTGTGGCGCTGCTGGGCGTACGCGACGGCGAGTTCGAACGCGCGGATGGAGATGCCGCAGGCGCGGGCGGCCACGTTGACCCGGCCGACCTCGATGCCGTCCATCATCTGGTAGAAGCCGCGGCCGACCTTCTCCGCGCCGCCGAGGACTGCGGACTCGTCGACGGTCACGCCGTCGAGCACCATCTCGGTGGTCTCGACGCCCTTGTAGCCCATCTTGTCGATCTTGCCGGGGATGGTCAGGCCGGGCGCGGTCTCGCCGAATCCGGGCTCCTTCTCCAGCAGGAAGGTGCTCATGTTGCCGTAGACGGAGTCGGCGCCGGTGTCGGTCTTGACCAGGGTCGCCACCACCGACGAGTACGCCCCGTTGGTCAGCCACATCTTCTGGCCGTTGATGACGTACCGGTCGCCGTCGCGGACGGCCTTCGACTTGATCGCCGAGACGTCGGAGCCGCACTCGGGCTCGGACATGGAGAAGGCGCCGCGTACCTCGCCGGTCGCCATCTTCGGCAGCAGCCGGGCCTTCTGCTCGGCGGAGCCGTGCTGGGAGATCAGGTACGCGACGATGAAGTGGGTGTTGACGATGCCGGAGATCGACATCCAGCCCCGCGACAGCTCCTCGACCACCAGCGCGTAGGTGAGCAGGGACTCGCCGAGCCCGCCGTACTCCTCGTCGATGGTGAGACCGAAGAGGCCCATCTCGCGCATCCCGTCGAGGATGTCGCTCGGGTACTCGTCGGCGTGCTCCAGCCGCTGCGCGTGCGGGATGATCTCCTTGTCGGCGAACTCCCGGACGGTCTCCAGGATCGACCGCTGCACATCGGTCAGGCCGGGCGTCTGGGCGAGTCGGGCCATCTCAGCCTCCGGGGGTCGGCGCCTTACTCATGGGTAACTGAACGCTTCGTCAGTATTGGCCGCACGGCGGTCGAGGCCAAGGTGACCAGTCCACACAACCGCTGTGAAAAGGTTCACCGCTGCGGGTAGCGTCCGGCAAGAGGGGACGCGATCCGCCACCGGCAGGAGGAGACCGTGAGCCAGCCACCGTCGTCGGGGCCGCCCGATCCGGACCGGTCGCCGTCACCCTGGGAGCCCCCGCCGGGGCGCGACCCGGCGAGCTACGAGCCCCCACCGGAGCCGCCGTCGTACGGGCAGCCGTCCTACGAACCACCGTCCTACGAGCCGCCGGCCCACCAGCAGCCCGCGTACGGGCAGCCCAGCTACGAGCAGCCCGGCGAACAACCGCACGGGCAGCAGTGGGGGCACCAGCCCCCGTACACCCCGCAGACGCCCTACGGGCAGTACGGCCCGCCGTCCGGTCCCCGGGCCGGCGGGACGAACGTGCTCGCCATCCTCTCGCTGGTCTTCGCGTTCGTCTTCTCCCCGATCGGCATCGTCCTCGGGCACCTGGCCAAGCGGCAGATCCGCACGACGGGCGAGGAGGGCGACCAGCTCGCCACGTGGGGCCTCATCCTCAGCTACGTCATCACCGGGCTCGGCGTGCTGGCCTGCTGCGGCTGGATCGCGCTGATCGCCCTCGCCGGCAACAACGGCCCCAACTACTGAGCCCCGCAGATCAGCGGAACTCGGCCTCACGGACGCTGTTGCCGCCGTCCACCACCAGCATCTGCCCGGTGATGTACGAGGCGGCCGGCGAGCAGAGGAAGACGATCGCCGCGGCCACCTCGTCCGGCGTGCCGGGGCGGCCGACCGGGGTACCGAGGCCCTGCCGGATCTCCGCCACCGTGGAGGCCGCGGTGTGGATGGTGCCCGGCGCGACGGCGTTGACGGTCACCCCGTCGGCGATCATCTCCATCGCCAGCGCCCGGGTCAGCCCGACCACGCCCGCCTTGGCCGCCGCGTAGGCCGCCTCGGTGGGCAGGGCGTTGACCGGCCCGGCGGTGGCCGACAGGTTGACGATCCGGCCCCAGCCCCGCTCGGCCATGCCGCCGATGAACGCCCGGCTGCACAGGAAAGCGGTGGTGAGATTGCGGTCGATCTCACCGCGCCACTCGTCGTAGCTGAGCTGGGCGACCGGCCGCAGCACCTCGGGGCTGGCCCGGCTGGCCAGGCCGGCGTTGTTGACCAGCACCTCGACGTCCCCGAGCTGCTCGGCGACCGCGTCGGCGAGCGCGCCCACCTCCGACTCGTCGGTGAGGTCGGCGACGAAGCCGGTCACGCCCAGCTCGCCGGCCCGCTCGTGGATGCGTCGGGTGGTGGAGACGATGGCCACCCGGGCACCGAGGTCGGCCAGCCGGCGGGCCGTCGCGTACCCGATGCCGTCCGGGCTGCCCGCCCCGGTGACCAGGGCGACCTTCCCGTCGAGGCGCAGGGTCACCGGGTCCGGCAGCGGCGCGGGCTCGTCGATGCCGGTGGCGCCCGGCTGGGCGGCGGCGCGGGTGCGCCGGGCCACGCCGGGGCGGCTCGCGTCCCGTCTCGGTCGGCTGCCGGAGCGGTCCGCGGCTCGCGCGTCAATCACCATGCCAGGATCCTGCCCGCTTCCTCCGGCCCGGGCAACGCGGCACACCCGGTGGTGACACCTCGGGGTCTGGGCAGGCCTGACTACCCTGACGGGCGCACCCCGCACCCTACGGAGCAGACGAATGACATATCCCCCGCCCTCCGGCGGCTGGAACGACCCGGCGTGGTCGGGCCAGCAGTCGAGCCCACCCGCCGACCCCGCCCTCCCGGTGAGCGGTCAACCCGTCCCCGCCCAGCCCACCGGCCCCGACCCGTACGCGCCGGACCCGTACGCGGGCGGCGACCCGTACGCCGGGATGAAGCACGCCGCCGGGCAGCCCGGTCCCGGTGCCTACCCGCCGCCCTACCCGAACTACGGCTACGCCCCTTCGTTGCGGACCAACGGCCTCGCCATCGCCGCCCTGGTGCTCGCCCTGGTCGGCATCGGCTCCTGCGTCACCGCGCCGATCGGCGCGATCCTCGGCCACGTCGCGCAGAAGCAGATCCGGGAGACCGGCGAGGGCGGCGAGGGCATGGCGAAGGCCGGCATCATCGTCGGCTGGATCGTCACCGGCCTCTACCTGCTGGTGGTCCTCTTCTACGTGGCGATCATCGTCTTCGCGATCTCCCAGTCCGGCAGCAGCACCTACTGACGCGACGGTGCCGCCCCGGCGCGGACCGGGGCGGCACGGATGTCGGGAGGGGCGGGGACTACTCCGCCGGCGGGGTGAAGGACGAGGTGCGGGTCATACCCGCGGCCCGGCCCTTCGCCGCCACCACGAGGGCCATCTTGCGGGACGCCTCGTCGATCATCTCGTCGCCGAGCATCACCGCGCCCAGCCGGCCGCCCGCCTCCGACGTGTAGTGCTCGTACGCGTCGAGGATCAGCTCGGCGTGGTCGTAGTCGGCCTGGGCCGGCGAGTAGACCTCGTTCGCGGCGTCGATCTGGCCCGGGTGCAGCACCCACTTGCCGTCGAAGCCGAGCGCCGCCGAGCGCTTGGCCACCTCGCGGAACGCGTCCACGTCGCGGATCTGCAGGAACGGGCCGTCGATGGCCTGCTTGTCGTGCATCCGGGCCGCCATCAGGATGCGCATGAGGATGTAGTGGTAAGGGTCGCCCGGGTAGTCGGGGATGAGCGCGCCGACCACCAGCGACTTCATGTTGATCGAGGCCATGAAGTCGGCCGGACCGAAGATGATGGTCTCGACCCGGGGCGAGGCGGCCGCGATGGCGTCGATGTTGACCAGGCCGGCGGCGTTCTCGATCTGCGCCTCGATGCCGATCCGGCCGACCTCCAGGCCGAGCGTCTTCTCCAGCTGGGTCAGGGTCATGTCGAGCCACTGCACCTGGGCCGCGTTCTGCACCTTGGGCAGCATGACGCAGTCGAGGTTGGCGCCGGCCCCCTCCACCACGTCGATGACGTCCCGGTAGGTCCACGGCGTGGTCAGGTCGTTGACCCGGACGACGCGGGTCTTGCCCGACCAGTCGCCCTCGTTGAGCGCCGCGACGATGTTCTTCCGAGCGTCGGGCTTGGCGAGCGGGGCGACCGCGTCCTCCAGGTCCAGGAAGACCTGGTCGGCCGGGAGCCCCTGGGCCTTGCCGAGCATCTTGACGCTGGAGCCGGGTACCGCGAGGCAGGACCGGCGGGGGCGACCGACTGCGGCCATGGATGCGCTCCTTCCAGCGTGCGCGGGCACGCCGACGTCACCTGACGAAATGCGAGGGCTCAACGACCCCAAAGGTCTTTGTGACGCCACGGTAACCTCGTGCCGTGACCGGGGTGAATGGACCTGTGGAAGATCTCACTGGGCGTCGGATCGTGGTGGTGACCGGGGCCAGTTCGGGCATCGGGCTGGCGGCCGCCGTCGACCTGGCGCGCCGCGGTGACCAGGTGGTACTGGTCGGCCGGGACCCGGCCCGGCTCCAGGCCGCGGCGGAACAGGTGTGGGAGGCGTCCGGCGAGCGACCGGAGCTGTTCCGGGCCGACTTCGCGGTGCTGGACGACGTCCGCCGGCTGGCCGGCAAGCTGCGCGAGGCGTACGACCGGATCGACGTGCTCGCCAACAACGCCGGGGCGATCGCGCTCCAGCCGCTCACCACGGTCGACGGCTTCGA
The DNA here is from genome assembly GCF_004345505.1 of Micromonospora sp. CNZ303. NCBI lineage: Bacteria > Bacillati > Actinomycetota > Actinomycetes > Micromonosporales > Micromonosporaceae > Micromonospora > Micromonospora sp. CNZ303. The sequence continues at coordinate 127,030 of NZ_SLVT01000002.1, forward strand.
GCTGTCGATCCAGGCCAACCACCTGGCCCCGTTCCTGCTCAGCAACCTGCTGCGCGACCGGATCGGCCGGATGGTGGTGACCGCCTCCGGCGCGCACCGCAGCGGCGTGCTCGACCCGGCCGATCTGAACGCCGCGCTGCGCCGCTACCGACCGATGCAGGCGTACGGCACCAGCAAGCAGGCGAACATCCTCTTCACGGCCGAGGCGGCCCGGCGCTGGCCGGAGGTCCCCGCGTACTCCTTCCATCCGGGGGTGGTGCGCAGCCGGTTCGGTAACGACAACCGGCTGGTCGCCCTGGGCATGCGGATCCTGCCGCTGCGCAGCCCGGAGAAGGGCGCGGAGACGCTGGTCTGGCTGGCCAACCAGGACCCGGAGCGGCTGGTGACGGGCGGCTACCACGTCGACCGGCGGCTGCGCCGGCCGCTGCCCAAAGCGACCGATCCGCAGCTCGCCGCCCGGCTCTGGACGGCCAGCGCCGAGGCGGTCGGCGTCGCCGGATAGCGGTGTCGCCGGCCACCGGGGCGCTGCCATACTCCGCCCCATGACGACGGGGAACGGCATCGGCGGGGACGCGGGCGGGCACGGGGACGCGGGCGGCGGCGTCCTGCGGGTGCTCGGCGAGGACAAGGAACTCCAGGCACGGCTCGACGCGGAGCTGACCGCCTTCAACAACCGGGCGACCGGCGCGGACGACGAGGCGGGCCTCTGCGTCCGGGTCGACGACGCCGACGGCGAGCTGGTTGCCGGCCTGACCGGGTGGACCTGGGGCGGCTGCGCCGGGATCAACATGGTGTGGGTACGCGAGGACCGCCGCGCCGAGGGTTGGGGCGGCCGGCTGCTGCGGGCCGCCGAGGACGAGGCCGCCGGCGCGGCTGCACGGAGATCTCGGTCTCCTCGCTCTCGTTCCAGGCGCCGGGCTTCTACCGCCGCAACGGCTACCTCGACACCGGGCAGCGCGAGGGCATCCCCGGCGGCCACGTCGACCACCACTTCTTCAAGTCGCTCGTCACCGACCCGGCCGGCGCCGTGCGCCTGGTGGCGCTGGTGGAGCTGGCCGCCGACGCGGTCGAGGCCGGCCGGCGGTACGAGGACGCGGTGCTCGGCCTCCTCGGGCGGCACGGCGGGCGGCTGGAGCGTCGGCAGCGCACCGCCGACGGGCGTACGGAGGTGCACCTGATCCGGTTCGACAGCCGCGCCGGCTACACCGCCTTCCTGGCCGACCCGGAGCGGGCGGCGTTGCGCGGTGAGCTGGGCGGGGCCGCCCCGACCGCCCGGGTGCTGGAGGTCCACGAGGTCTGAGGCGGCGCGGGAGCGGGTCGGCCCGCTCCTCCACCGATGGATGTGTTCACTGTGGACGGTCTGATACGGTGCAACGCAGTGATCAACGCCGATTAGTGAGGGGAGCTCCCGCATGACCGAGCAGATCGAGGCCTTCGAGCCGGTGGCGTCCGACGACTACGACCAGGAACTGACCTGCCTGGAGCCTCCGGTCGAGGTCTGACCGGTCGCGAGCCTGAGTAGTCATGCGTGTCCGTGTGTCGCGGCTGGTCGTCTTCCTGTGGCGTGACGGCCAACTGGTCTGCGACGACCCGCTGAGGCACCGGCAGTTCGCGTTGACTGTGGAGGCGGAGAGGCTGCTGCGCGACTACGCCGACTGGGCCGAGCCCGAAGGCCGACTCGCGCAGCAGCTCCTCGACGCCCACGTGCTCGTCGCCGAGGGTTCGCCGGAGCACGACCGGGAGGAACGCCTCGGCGCGTGGCGCGACCTGGGACCGGCAGCCACCTACTACCACCTGGCCAGCCGTACGCTCGGCAGCGACGTCTTCCGCTCCGCGGCGCAGGACGCGGCGGTGCTGCGCGCCAAGACCGGCCAGCCGGATCCGGTCAGGGAGCACGACGGGCCACGGATCGCCCTGCCCCCCGCCGACCCGCCCGCCGTCGACTTCACCACGGTCCTCGCGGCCCGGCGCTCGACCCGGTGGTTCGATCCGGAGCGCCCGGTGCCGCTGCCCGCGTTCGCCGCCCTGCTGCGCTGGACGGCCGGGGTGCGCCGCGAGGTGGACGTCTCCGGGGTCGGGACGGCGCTGCTCAAGACCGTGCCCTCCGGCGGGGCCCGCCACCCGGTCGAGGTCTACCCCGTGGTCCGCGACGTGGCGGGGCTGGAACCCGGGATCTACCACTACGCGGTGCGCCGCCACGAGCTGGTGCGCCTCGCGCCCGCCCCCGGCGAGGACCGGCTGCGCGAGTGGTGCGGCGGGCAGCCGCACGCCGCCCAGGCCGGCTTCCTGCTGATGTACGCGGCGGTGCTCGACCGGACCGTGTGGAAGTACCCGGCCGCCCGCGCGTACCGTGCCCTCCTGCTCGACGTCGGTCACCTGAGCCAGACCGTGTACCTCACCGCGACGGCGCTCGGGCTCGGGACGTTCTTCACCGCCGCCACCCGCGACGCGCCCGTCGAGGACGCCCTCGGGCTGTCCTGGCCGGACGAGGCCTTCCTCGGCGTCTCCGGCGTCGGCGTGCCGCACCCCGCCGAGCGGGACCGCCAGGCGGCGATGCTCGCCGGCGGCGACGCGGCGTTCTCCTTCCCGCCGGACGCCTGGCACGGGCGCGGCGAATGATGCCGCAGGTGACCGTCGACCTGGCCCGGCTGGACGCGAACGTCGCGCGGTACGGCCGGCGGGTGGCCAAGGCCGGCGTCGCCCTGCGCGCGCACGTCAAGGGGCACCGGAGTCCCGAGATCGCCGCCCGGCAGGTGGCCGCGGGCGCGGTGGGCGTCGCGGTGCACTCGGCGGCCGAGGCCGAGGCCTACGTGGCGGTGGGCGTGACGGACGTGGCGGTGGCGTGGCCCTGGCGTGACGCGTGGCGGTGGACCAGGTTCGCGCAGCTCGCGCAGCACTGCGCGGTGACGGTGCATGTGGACCACCCCGACGCGGTGGCCGGGCTCGGCGCGGCGGCCGAGGCCCACGGCGTCGAACTCGGCGTACGCGTCGAGGTCGACACCGGTCTGCATCGCGTCGGTGTCGACCCCGACGCCGCCGTGGGGCTGGCCGCCACGATCGCGCGGACCGGCGGGCTGCGGATGGCGGGCGTCACCGGCTACGTGGGGATCACCGACCTCGCCGCCGCGCGGGACCGGGTCGAGCTGGGCCGCCGACAGGCGCGCCTGCTGGTGTCGGTCGCCGAGCGGATCCGCGCGGCCGGGTCGCCCTGCCCGGCCGTCAGCGTCGGGGGCACCCCGACCCTCGCCGGCGCGCTGGACGTCGCCGGCGTGACCGAGGTCTGCGCCGGGGCGTACGCGCTGCTCGACGGCGGGTTCGCCCGGCTGGGCGAGTGCGACCCCGATGCGGTCGCGATCTCCGTCACCACGACCGTCACCGGCACCGACGGACAGGTGCTGCGCACCGACGCCGACGAGCTGCTGGCGGGCGCCGACCAGGTGTGGATGAGTGGTGTCGTGCTGACCGCACCCGACGGCGGGCCGGTCGACACGAGGTCGGTGTCGGTGGGCGACGAGCTGCGGGTGCTGCCCGGGCACGTGTGCCCCGTGGTGGCCCGCCGACCGCTGCTGCACGTGCTCGACGCCGGCGAGCCGGTGGCGCGGTGGCAGGCGATCGTCCGCCCGGACCGGGCATGACCGACACCGTCGCGTCCGTGGACCGCCCGGCGGACCCGCTGCGCGAGCGCCGGTTCGTCCTGTTCGCCACGGCCAGGACGATCTCCGTCTTCGGCAACGCGATGGGCCCGCTCGCGCTGACCTTCGCCGTGCTCGACCTTCCCGGCGGATCGCCCACGGCGCTGTCGCTCGTGCTCGCCGCGATCTCGGTGCCCCGGATCGCGCTGATGCTGCTCGGCGGCGTCATCGGCGACCGGCTGCCGCGCCACCGCGTACTCGTGGCGGCGGAACTGATGTGCGGTACGGCGTACGGCGCGATGACCGTCCTCGTGCTGAGCGGGCGGGCCGGCGTCGCCACCCTCGCCGGCTGCGCGGCCGTCGCCGGCACCGCCTCCGCGCTGCTGCTGCCCTCGCTGAACGGGCTGACCGCCGAACTCGTCGCGCCGCAGGCGCGCCAGCGCGGCAACGCCCTGCTGCGGCTCGGCACGAACACCGCCACGGTGGCGGGCTTCACGGCGGGCGGCGCGCTGATCACCTGGCTCGGGCCGGGCTGGGCGCTGGCCCTCGACGCCGCGACGTTCGCCGTCGCCGCCGGACTCCTCGCCCGGCTGCGCCTGGCCGCGACGATCCGGCCCGCCGGGCGGAACCTGCCGGCCGAGCTGCGCGACGGCTGGCGCGAGTTCGTCCGGCGCAGATGGCTGTGGCAGATCGTGCTCGCCGCGGCGGTGGTCAACGCCGCCGTCGGGGTCACCTTCGGGCTCGCGGGGCCGCTGCTCGCCAGGGCGCACCTGGGCGGCGCGGGCGCCTGGTCCGGCGTCCTGGCCGGGTACGCGGTCGGCATGTTCGCCGGCGTGCTGGTGGCGATGCGGATCAGGACGACCCGGCCCCTGCGTACGGCCGTCCTCGCCGTGTCGCTGCTGGGGCTGCCGGCGCTGCTGCTCGGAGCCGGTGCCGCCCTGCCGTTCGTGATCCTCGCCGCCGTGCTGGCCGGGGTCGCCTTCGACGTCTTCGGGGTGCTGTGGGAGACGACCGTCCAGTCCGAGGTGCCGACGGAGGCGATGTCCCGCGTGAGCGCGTACGAGTGGCTGGGGGCGGTGGGGCTGGGCCCGCCCGTCATGATCGCCGCCGGCCTCGTCGTGCCCGCGATCGGCGTGCGGACGGCCCTGCTCGCCCTGGCCACGGTGATCTTCGTCGCCGCGCTCGTTCCGTTGGCCAGTTCCACCGTCCGGCACTACGAAAGGCAACCCGATGGCCGAGTACGTTGACGCCTTCGTCACGGCGTATGACCGCTTCTGGGCGCCGTACCCCGAGCGGATGGGTGAGGCGTGGCTGCGGCTGCACGCGCAGGTCGCACCCGGGTCGGAGCTGAGCCTGCTGGATGTCGGCTGCGGCACCGGCATCGTGGCCGCCCGGTTCGCCGCCGCCGGCTACCGGGTCGTCGGGGTCGACGTCTCCGCGGCGATGATCGCCCGCGCCCGGGAACGGCTGGCCGGCACCGACGCCGTGCTCATCGCCGCGGACGCCGCCGACTTCGCAGTGCCGCGCCCCTGCGCGTTCGCGGTCTCCACGTACGACGTCCTCAACCACGTCGGCGACATCGACCGGGTCCGGGCCTACCTGCGCTGCGTGCACCGGGCGGTCGCGCCGGGCGGCTGGTTCGGCTTCGACATGTCCACGACGAAGGGCCTCCTCGCCGACGTCCCCCCGGTCGCCCGGCAGGACGGCACCGTCTCGGTCGAGGTGGCCCGGGGCCCGCTCGACGGTGACCGCCGCCCGCTGCACGTCACCGGGGAGCTACGCACCGACGACGGCCGCACGGCCCCCTTCACCACGACGATCACCAACACCGCCCACCCCGTGGCCGACGTGCTCTCCGCCCTGGCCGACGCCGGCTGGACGACGAGCCACGTCGCCGCCATCGACGACCTGCTCACCCCGGTACCCGACCCGGAGGCGCTGCCCCGGGTCGCCGTGCTCGCCCGACGCGACTGACGACCCGCGCCGCAGCCGTCCCCTCGGGGCCGCTACCCGCCCGGGTGCACCGGGAGGCTGGTGACCACCACCCCCGGCAGCCGGCGCAGTGCCGTACGCAGCCGTTGCTCGGTGCGGCTGTGCAGCGGCCGGTGCCAGCGGCTGCGCACCACCACCTCCGGCACGACGACGGTCAGCACCAGGTCGGCCCGGGAGGCGTGCAGCGCCTCCAGGTAGTGCGCGAGCGGCCCGACCACCGCCCGGTACGGGGACACGATCGTCTCCAGCCGCAGGTGGTCACCCCACACCCGCCACTGCTCCCGGAACCGGTCCGCCTCCGGTTCCTCGGGTGCGATGTGCACGGCCAGCGTCGGCTGCCCGAGCGAGGCCGCGTACGCCAGGGCCCGCAGCGAGGCCCGGTTCAGCCGGGCGACCGGCACCACCACGAGGTGGCGTACCTGTTCGGGCAACTCCTCGCCCTCCGGCGCGGCGGGCCCGGCGGCGGGCGGCTGGGCCGGCACCACCGGTGGCCCGGGCGTCGGGCCGCCCGGCGGCGGGTGCAACGCCAGGGACCGGTGCAGCCTGCGGTAGTGCCGGTGGATGGCCCGGAACAGCAGGATCAGCAGCGGGATGGTGGCGACCACCACCCAGGCGCCCTCGGTGAACTTGGTGACCGCGGCGGTGACCAGCACCAGGCCGGAGAAGGCGCTGCCCATCGCGTTGATCGTCGCCCGGCGCCGCCAGCCCGGGCCGCGCCGGCGTCGCCAGTGCAGCACCATCCCCGCCTGGGACAGGGTGAAGGCGAGGAACACCCCGACCGCGTACAGCGGGATCAGCGCCTCGGTGTGCCCGCGGAAGGCCACCAGGATCACCGCCGCCGCGCCGGTGAGCGCCACCATCCCGTTGCTGAAGGCGAGCCGGTCCCCCATGTGCAGGAACCGGCGTGGCGCGTGCCCGTCCCGGGCCATGAAGAAGAGCAGGCGGGGGAAGCCGTTGAAGGCGGTGTTCGCGGCCAGCAGCAGGATCATCGCGGTGGCGGTCTGGATGAGGGCGTACCAGGGGCCGCTCGGAAACGTGACCCGGGCCAGCTGGGAGAGGATCGACTGCTCGGCGGTGGGCGCCAGCCCGGACAGGTGGATCAGGCCGACGAGGCCGACGAAGAGGAGCACCAGCATCGCGACCATCCAGGTCAGCGTGGTGCGCGAGTTGCGCCACTCGGGGGGGCGGAACGCGGGAACTGCGTTGGAGACCGCCTCGATGCCGGTCATCGAGACCGCGCCGGAGGAGAACGCGCGGAGCACCAGGAGCAGCCCCAGCCCCTCCACGGCCGGCACCGGCGGCGGGGCGACCGGGACGAAACCCCGCCCGGCCGCGCGGAACCAGCCGACCGCGAGCAGCGCCAGCAGCGCGACCACGAAGGCGTACGTGGGCAGCACGAAGAGGTTGCCGGCAGCCCGTACGCCGCGCAGGTTGCCCGCCAGCAGCAGACCGATAACGGCGAGCCCGAGGGGCACCGTCCAGGCGGCCAGTCCCGGCATCGCCGAGGTGATCGCCCTGACGCCGGCGGAGACGGACACCGCCACGGTGAGCACGTAGTCCGTCATCAGTCCCGCCGCCGCGGCCAGCCCCGCCCCCGCGCCCAGGTTGTCGCCCGCCACGATGTACGACCCGGCCCCGTGCGGGTAGGCGGCGACGGTCTGCCGGTAGGAGACGCCGACCACGATCATGAGCAGCGCCAGCCCGGCGGCCAGCGGCAGGGACAGCCCGAGCGCCCCACTGCCGGCGAGCAGCAGCACGGCGAGCATCGCCTCCGGCCCGTACGCCACCGAGCTGAGCAGGTCGGAGGAGAGCACCGGCAGTGCCACCAGCTTGCGCATCCGCTCGTAGACCACGGCGGCGCTGCTCAGCGGCGGCCCGAACAGCGCCCGCCGCAGCCGCGTGGTCGCCCGGCCGAGCCGGCTGCCGGGCAGGTTGGCCGGCGCGGTGGCGACCAGTTCGTCCGGCTCCCCGGTCCGGAACATCGCGATCGGGGCGAGGCGGCCGAACCGCGTCGGGGCCGGCCGGTCGGGGTGCCGGCGCAGCGTCGGGTCCACCGGCAGCGTGTCCGCGCCGGGCGGTCGGCCCCGCCGAACGTTCCGCCACCGGTCACCGATCCGGCGTAGGGCCCGCAGCTCGTCCGGGTCGAGCGGCGGGAACTCGGCCGACGGCGTGACGGTGGTGCCGCCCTCGTCGCCGTCCCGCTCCGCCATCCGCCTTCCCGCCGCCGCGTGCCCTCCCTCGCACTCTCACGGACGCCGCCGCATCCGGCAGGCGGAACGGCCGTTCCCGCGCCGAAGGAGTGGCCGTCCGCCCGCCAGGTGGCCGTCCGACGGCAGGGTGGACGGCGGCAGGGTGGACGGCTGCGGGCGGGGTGGCCGTTCGGCGCAGGGGCCGGCCGGCGGGTCAGTCGGGCGGTGGGGTGGCGTCGGCGGGGACGGCGGTGGTGACCGGGCGGACGCGGCGGGCCGAGCGGGTGCCGCCGAGCACCACCACGGCGACGCCGGCCAGCAGCAGCCCCAGCCCGGCCAGGGCGGTCACCCCGGGCAGCTGCCCCAGCCAGGCCCAGCCGATCAGGGCGGCGCCCGGGGCCTCCAGCAGGGCCAGCACGCTGACCTTGGTCGCCGAGACCTTCTTCAGGGCGTAGTTGAACATCGAGTGCCCGAGCAGCTGGGCCCCGGCCACCAGGGCCAGCACGACGAGCCAGGTGCCGGTGTCGAAGCCGGTCAGCGGCACCCGGCCGACCAGGCAGACCACGAGCAGGACCAGGGCGCAGACCCCGTAGCAGACGGTGGTGTAGGTGGTCGTGCTGATCGTCGTACGGGCCCGCTCGCCGAGCGCGGTGTAGACCGCCGCGAACAGGCCCCCGGCCACCGCGAGCAGGTCGCCGGCCACGGCCCGGCCGGAGACGGCGAAGTCCGCCCCGGTCGCCACGACCGCGCCCGCGACCGCCACCCCGATGCCGATCCAGACGGCGCCCGGCAGCCGGCGGCCCTGGGCGCGGGCGATCAGCCCCTGCCAGACCGGCTGGGTGGCGCAGAGCGCGGTCGCCGCCGCGACCGAGGTGAGCTTGGTGCTGGGCATCCAGGTGGCGAAGTGCGCGGCGAGCGCGACCCCCGACAGCACGCAGTAGACGCCCTCGCGCCGGCCGGCGCCGACGGTCAGCGACCGGAACTCGGCGCGTCGCCGGGCCGCCGAGAACGGGCCGAGCACGGCCACCGAGAGCAGGTTGCGCCAGAACGCGACGGCCAGCGCCGGCGCCGCCACGACGGCCACCAGCGGCGCGGACGACGAGACGGCGACGACAGCCAGGACGAGCGCCCCGGTGGTCGCCGGGTGGAACGACGGGCGGTGCGCTGCGGGGGACACGGGGAGCAATCCTCACACGCCACGGGCCGACACGGAACGTCAGCACTCCGTTACGATCATGCCTGTCCGCGCCGGCGATTCCCCTACCGCCCGGAGGCGCTCCCCCATGCCCACCTACCAGGCGGTCCTGTTCGATTTCTTCGGCACGCTGACCCGTTCCGTCCAGCGGGGCGAGGCCCACCGGTCGACCGCCGAGCTGCTCGGCTGCGCCCCGCGCACCCTCGTCGACGTGCTCGACCGCACCTACTACGAGCGGGCCTGCGGGCGGCTCGGCAACGCCGAGGCGACCCTGCGCTGGGTCTGCGAGCAGGCCGGGGTGCACCCCTCCGACGACGCCGTCCGCTCGGCGGTCGCCTCCCGCCACCGGGCCATCCGCGCCGACACCCGGCTGCGCGACGAGGCGGTGCCCACGCTCGCCGCGCTGCGAGGGCTCGGCCTGCGTACGGGAGTGATCAGCGACTGCACGCACGAGCTGCCGGCGTTCCTGCCGCAACTGCCGATCGCCGCGCTGCTCGACGTGCGGGTCTTCTCCGTGCAGGTGGGGCGCTGCAAGCCGGACCCGGCGCTCTACCAGGCGGCGTGCCGGCGGCTCGACCTGGCGCCGGCGGACTGCCTCTACGTCGGCGACGGCGGCAGCCAGGAGCTGACCGGGGCGGAGCGGGCCGGGATGACAGCCGTGCGACTGGCCGCGCCGGACCTGGCCGGGCACATGGTGTTCAACGCCGACGAGGCCTGGACCGGGCCGGTGCTGCGCTCGCTCGACGAGGTGGTCGATCTCGTCGGCGGGGTGCCGGCGCGGCCGGGCGTGCCCGTGCCGGCGGGTTGCGCCCCCGCGTGAAGCCCGGGACCCGGGCCGGACGTCTCAGCGGCGGCGGACCCGGTGCAGGCGGAACGGCTTGCGGGTCGCCCGGACCGCCGGCGTCTCGCGGGGCACCTCGGCCAGCGAGTCCGCGGGCAGCCCGGCGCCGGCGAGCGGCTCGCCGGCCGGCTCCAGCCGGTTCACCGCGCAGCCGTCGGCCGCCCAGCGCTCCACCAGCTCCGCCGTGGGCCCGGGCGCGTTGAGCCGCTTCGCGGCCACCAGCGGCGCGGTCGTCTGCCAGTGCTCGGTGCCCGGCGCCAGGCGGCTCACCCGCGCCGGCCAGGTGACGATCCGCCCGCCGTGGTCACCGCGCAGGGTGACCTGCGCCTCGGTCGCGTCGGCCAGCCCCGGGGCGGACTGCTCCCCGGGGCCGCTGACCACGAAGAGCGCCCCCTCCAGGGGCAGGCACCACAGCGCGAGCGCCGGCCCGCCGGGCACGCTCACCCAGGCCACGGCGGCCTTCTTCATCGCCTCGTCGACCAGCGGCGTGCTGGTCCGCTCCGCGTCGGTCACCCTCGCATCCTCCCGCATCCGCCCCCGTCCCGTCAGTGCCGCCCGGGGTCCGGCCGCGCGCCGCCGTGGACGCGGTCGGGGCGCACGGCACGGGCACGACGCCGGACGATCCGGTCCGGCGGACGGATCGCGCAGGTCAGCCGACGAACGGCGGGACCATGATCTCGCCCCGGGCCACCGGTACGACGTGCCCGGCCACGGTGGCGCTCACCGCCTGACCGTCCTCGGCGGTCACCGTGCAGGCCAGCACGGACGGGCGGGTGATCTCGATGCCCTGGTGGACGGTGTACTCCGCGCGCCCGTCGGCGGGCAGCAGGCCGCTGGCGACCAGCCACACCCCCAGGCCCAGGGCCGCTGAGCCGGTGGCCGGGTCCTCCGGCACGCCGAGCCCGGGGACGAAGACCCGGGCGTGGGCGGTTTGAGCGGCGGCGTCCCAGGAGAAGACGCTGACGTGCTCCACTCCGTACCGCTGCGCCGCCGCCGCGTTGACCCGTGCGCGGGCCACCGCGTCCGGGCGGACCGGGAGGTAGGGGAACTCCAGCCCGCAGCCGGCCACCCGGGGCGCCGGGCCGACGTGGTCGTCCGCGTCCAGGCCGGCCATCTCCAGCAGCGGCTCCGGGTCCAGCTCGGGGCCGAGGGTGGGTACGCCGCCGGTGAGCGTGGCCCCGGTCGCGGTCACCTCGATCGGCAGCACGCCCGCCCCACATTCCTGGGTGACCTGCCCCACACGGAACATCCCACGCCGGCTCGCGGTCACCGCCGCGCCGACGCTGGGGTGACCGGCGAAGGGCAGCTCCTCGGCCGGGGTGAAGATGCGGGCCCGGTAGGTGGCGCCGACCTGGGTGGGCGGGAGCACGAACACCGTCTCGGAGAGGTTGAACTCCAGCGCGAGCGCCTGCATCTGCTCGGTGGCCAGCCCTTCGGCGCCGAACACCACCGCCAGCGGGTTGCCGGCGAACGGGCGGTCGGTGAAGACGTCCACGATCTCGTAGGCCAAGGTCGACATGTTGATAAACACTAGGCGCTTAGGCTGGTGCCCGTGAGCACGCCGACCCGGGTCTACCTCGCCCGGCTCGCCGGGGTGGCCGTCTTCGATCCCAACGGCGACCAGGTGGGCCGGGTCCGCGACGCGGTGGGCAGGCTGCGGCCGACGCAACGCCCGCCCGAGGTGGTCGGTCTCGTCGCCGAGATGCCGATGCGGCGGCGCATTTTCCTCTCGCTGAACCGGATCACCTCCATCGACGCCGACGCGGTCGTGCTCGGCAGCGGCACGCTCAACCTGCGCCGCTTCGAGAAGCGCCCGAACGAGCTGCTCGTGCTCCAGGAGCTGCTGGACCGGCGGGTGCAGGTCGAGCCCGGCGGGCAGTCGGGCTCCGTGGTCGACGTGGCGATGGAGTGCAGCCGGGGCGGCGAGTGGTCGCTGGCCCGGGTCGCCGTACGCGAGCAGACCGGCCGGTTGGCCCGCCGCGGCCACCTGCACCAGGTCGAGTGGGAGCGGGTACGCGGGCTCAGCGGCATCGCCGACAGCCGGGGCACGGCCAACCTGCTCTCGGTCCTGGAGGACATGCGCCCCGCCGACCTCGCCAACGCCCTCCAGGATCTCCCCGACACCCGGCGCAACGAGGTCGCCGCCGCGCTGGACGACGAGCGCCTGGCCGACGTGCTGAGCGAGCTGCCGGAACGCGACCAGGTGGAGATCCTGGCCGCGCTGGACCGCGAGCGGGCCGCCGACGTGCTGGAGGAGATGGACCCGGACGACGCCGCCGACCTGCTCAGTGAGCTGCCGCCGCCCGAGCAGGACGTGCTGCTCGACCTGATGCAGCCGGGCGAGGCCGATCCGGTGCGTCAGCTGCTCAAGTACACGCCGGGAACGGCGGGCAGCGTGATGACCTCCGAGCCGGTCATCCTGCCGCCGGACGCCACCGTCGCCGAGGCCCTGGCCCGGATCCGGGAACCGCAGCTCTCCCCCGCGATCGCCGCGCAGGTCTTCGTGTCCCGGGCGCCGATGACCACGCCGACCGGCCGTTACCTCGGCATGGTGCACTTCCAGCGGCTGCTCCGCGAGCCGCCGGCCGACCTGCTCGGCGGCATCGTGGTCAACGACATCGACCCGCTGCGGCCGACCACCCCGCTGCCGGAGATCACCCGCCGGATGGCCACGTACGACCTGGTCGCCATGCCCGTCATCGACCGCAACAACCGGCTGGTCGGCGCGGTCACGGTCGACGACGTGCTGGACCACCTCCTGCCCCGGGACTGGCGGGACCGGGACGCCGCCGAGCGCCCGTCCACCGCCGGGCCGACGCTGGACGGCGCGGATGGCTGAGCAGCGGCGGGCGCAGCGGCTCGACCAGCCGCGCGAGCCCCGGGGCGTCAAGCTGCCCCGGTTCGACCCGGAGGCCTTCGGCCGGTGGTCCGAGGGGATCGCCCGGGGGATGGGCACCGCGAACTTCATCGTCTACATGACGATCGTGATCGCGCTGTGGTTCGGCTGGAACACCCTGGCCCCGGCGCACCTGCGCTTCGACCCGTACACCTTCACGTTCCTGACCCTGGTGCTCTCCCTCCAGGCCAGCTACGCGGCCCCACTGATCCTGCTGGCGCAGAACCGGCAGGCCGACCGGGACCGGGTCTCCCTGGAGGAGGACCGCCGCCGGGCGACCATGCAGAAGGCCGACACGGAGTACCTGGCGCGGGAGATCGCCGCGCTGCGCAACGCGATGGGCGAGGTCGCGACCCGGGACTTCCTCCGTTCGGAGCTGGCCCGGCTGGCCGAGGAGCTGGACGAGGCGGGCCGGCGCCGGCAGCGGCTGGAGCGCCGGCAGCAGGACAGGGTCCCGCAGCACGGCGACGGGCTGGAGGAGCCCCGCGACGACCTGGACGGCGATCACGCCCACGACGGCCGCCCGGAGGGCCGGGAGGCCGAGGCCTGAGCGGCCCGAACGCCGCCCGCCCCGGGCCGGCCCGGCGGGACCGACTCGATCGTCCCGCTTCGTCCGGTATGCCGCCCGGCGCAGCCGCCGCCATCGATTCGCTCACACCGCCCCCCGCTACGGCGGTGGGGCACGACCACCGACGTAGCATTGCGGGCATGTCAGCACCCGTCAGCACCGTCTCCGACGCGATCCAGGCCGCGCTGGCCACCGTCAACGACCCGGAGATCCGCCGGCCCATCACCGAGTTGGGCATGGTCCGCTCCGCCGAGATCGGCGACGACGGCGTCGTACGGGTCGAGCTGCTGCTCACCGTCGCCGGCTGCCCGCTGAAGGACAAGCTGCGCTCGGACATCACGGCCGCCGTCGGCGCGGTGCCCGGGGTGACCGGCGTGGCGATCGAGTTCGGCGTGATGAGCCCCGAGCAGCGCCAGGAACTCCAGGCGAAGCTGCGCGGCGGCGGCGCCTCCCAGGAGCCGGTCATCCCGTTCGCCCAGCCGGGCTCCCGCACCCGCGTGTACGCGGTCGCCAGCGGCAAGGGCGGCGTCGGCAAGTCCAGCGTGACGGTCAACCTGGCCGCCGCGCTGGCCGCCCGTGGGCTCTCCGTCGGCGTGGTCGACGCCGACATCTACGGCCACTCGGTGCCCCGGATGCTCGGCGCGGACGGGCGCCCGACCCGCGTCGAGGACATGATCATGCCGCCGCAGTCGCACGGCGTGAAGGTCATCTCGATCGGCATGTTCACGGCCGGCAACGCCGCCGTGGTCTGGCGCGGCCCGATGCTGCACCGGGCGTTGCAGCAGTTCCTCGCCGACGTCTACTGGGGCGAGCTGGACGTGCTCCTGCTCGACCTGCCCCCGGGCACCGGCGACGTGGCGATCTCCCTGGCCCAGCTGCTGCCCAACTCCGAGATCCTGATCGTCACGACCCCGCAGACCGCCGCCGCCGAGGTGGCGGAGCGGGCCGGCGCGATCGCGTTGCAGACCCACCAGCGCGTGGTCGGCGTCATCGAGAACATGTCCTGGCTGGAGCTGCCGGACGGCTCCCGGATGGAGGTCTTCGGCGCGGGCGGCGGCCAGGCGGTCGCCGAGTCGCTGACGAAGACCATCGGTGCGCAGGTGCCGCTGCTCGGGCAGGTCCCGCTCGACACCCGCGTGCGCGAGGCCGGCGACGTGGGCACCCCGATCGTGCTGGCCGAGCCGGAGTCGCCGGCCGCGAAGGCGCTGGGCCAGGTCGCCGACCGGCTCGCCCTGCGCCGGGAGTCGCTGCTCGGCAAGCCGCTGGGCCTCAAGCCCGCCGGCCGCTGACCGTACGCCGGCCACGGCCGGCGCTGTCGCCACCCGCACGGGGGCGGCGTTCCCCCGGGAGCGCCGCCCCCGTCGCCGTCCATGGCGGCGCCGAGGCGGGCCGGGGTCGGGTCGGCGCGACCTCGCCGCTGACCGGGGTCAGGTCGCGTCGTCGTACAGCTGACCCGGGGTCAGGTCGCGTCGTCGTAGCTGACCCGGGGGGCCGGGGCCGGGGCGGCGCCGGTGGCGGTCGCCGGGCGGCTGCCGTTCGCGCGCACGTCGGCGGCGGAGGCCACGTCCTTCAGCTCGTTGTGCACGCCGGTGACGTCCGCCCGCAGGTTGTCGTAGACGCCCTGGAGGGGCTTCCGGATCGCCTGCTCGTCCTCCTCGCTGAGCAGGTGCTTGCGGATGAACGCCTTCGGGTGCAGGTCCTCCAGCTGGATGTCGGTGCCCAGCTCGCGACTGAGGTCGGTGGTGGCGTTGCTGGCCATCGCGCGCAGGTTGCGCACCATGCGCAGGCCGTCGCTGATCACCGCGGGCAGCCGGTCACCGAAGATCAGCAGCGCCAGGAGCAGCAGCGCACCGATCTCCCACCAGTTCAGGTTCTCGAACACTGCGCGGGCCTCCTTCGGCGTCAGCAGCAAGACTACGCACGTGGGGCACCGGTCGGGGAGGGGGTGACCGGTCCCTACTTGGCGTCCGCGGCCAGGGTCACGGAGGCGTTCTGCCGGTTGGTGCCCCGGCGGTACTCCACGGTCACCACCGCGCCGGGCGCGAACTTACGGACCAGGGCGATCAGGTCGGTCGGTTCGGTCATCGGCCGGCCGTCGAGCTTCAGGATCACGTCACCGGCCCGCAGCCCCGCGCCGGCCGCCGGGCCGGACGGCTCCACGGCCGCCAGGCGTACGCCGGCTCCTCCGGTGCCCGCGCCGGACCCGCCGACCTGGGCGCCGATCACCGTGCGCCGGGCCTTGCCGGTGCCGATGATGTCCTGCGTGATCCGCTTGGCCTGGTTGATCGGGATGGCGAAGGCGAGGCCGATGTTGCCCGCCTCCTGCCCCTCGGAGACCAGCGACTTGATCGTCGAGTTGACCCCGATCACCCGGCCCGCGCCGTCGACCAGCGGACCGCCCGAGTTGCCGTGGTTGACCGCCGCGTCGGTCTGGATCGCCGCGTAGTAGCGCGTCGGGCCGCCGGGCTCGCCGGCCCTCATCGTCCGGTCCAGGGCGCTGACGATGCCGGCCGTGACCGTGTTGGCCAGCGAGAGCGGCGAGCCCATGGCCAGCACCGGGTCGCCCACGGCCAGCGCGTCGGAGTCGCCGAACTCGACCGGCCGCAGGCCCGTCCGGGAGACCTTGATCACCGCGATGTCGGACTCCGGGTCCTGCCCGACGACGGTCGCCGGGGCCGAACTGCCGTCGTTGAAGACCACCGACGCCTTGCCGGTCGCCCCCGCGACCACGTGGTCGTTGGTGATGACGTGCCCGTCGGCGCTGGCAATGAAGCCGGAGCCCTCGCTCGTGCCACCGAGGCCCGCCACCCGGACGGTCACCACGCTGGGCAGCACCCGCTCGGCGACCCCGGCCAGCGACTCGGGCCTGCGCTGGGCCAGCCCGGGCGCCTGCGGGTCCGCGCCGAGCACCGTGCCGGCCACGGCGCCCCCGCGCACCGCGAAGGCGTACCCGAGCGCGCCGCCCAGGCTGCCCGCGAGCAGCGCGGTGATCAACGGGATGAGGAGGAGCTGCCGCAGCGTCGGCCGGCCCGGGGCGTCCGGGTCGCTGACCGGCTCCGGCTCGGTGCCGGGGCTCGGCGCGGCCGGCAGCACCACGGCGGCCGGCGCGGTCGGGTCGCGCCACGGATCGGCCAGCGCGTCGGACCACCAGGGCGAAGTCGTGCCGCCCCCGGCGCCCGGAGGCGTCGGCGGCGACCCCACCGGCGGATGTCCGGGCACCGGCGGTCGCGCCGGCGCCGGAGTTCCTCCGGGCTGGCGCCAGTCCCAGCCGTCGGTCACGTCGGTGCCCTCCCAGTCCATCCCCGGATCCCGCGCTCCACGGACCCGGCGACAGCGTCGCCCGGTCGCGCTGGCCGGAACACCGCTTCCAGGATTACACGGATGCCGCGGAAGGAGTCACCGGTTGCCGACCGTGATCGTCGGGTGGCGGACGCGCGGCTGCGCCCGTTCGACGTCGCCTCTAGGCTCACAGTGCCCACCCGCCCCCGCACCACGCATGCCGCCC
The DNA here is from genome assembly GCF_004345505.1 of Micromonospora sp. CNZ303. NCBI lineage: Bacteria > Bacillati > Actinomycetota > Actinomycetes > Micromonosporales > Micromonosporaceae > Micromonospora > Micromonospora sp. CNZ303. Next base: position 143,848 of record NZ_SLVT01000002.1, read on the forward strand.
GGAGGTGTCCCATCGCCACGGTCGCCGGTTCCGGCAATTCGACGGCCCAGACCCTGCACTTCGCCGAGTCGTACGTGACCGAGGACCTCGTCCTGCGCACCGCCCGCAGCCTGGCCCACGAGGTCGGCCTGGAGGCGGTGACCCCCGGCGCCGGCGCGGCGCTGCGACTGCTCGCCGCCGCCGGCAGCGCCCGGGCGGTGGTGGAGATCGGCACCGGCACGGGAGTCAGCGGGGTCTGGCTGCTGCGCGGCATGCGCGCCGACGGCGTACTCACCACCATCGACGTCGAGGTCGAGCACCAGCGGATCGCCCGGCGGATCTTCACCGAGGCGGGCTTCGCCGCCGGTCGCACCCGGATCATCACCGGCCGGGCGCTGGACGTGCTCCCCCGGCTCGCCGACGGCGCGTACGACCTGGTCTTCGTGGACGCGGAGGCGACCGGGTTCGCCGCCTGCGTGGACGCCGCGCTGCGGCTGCTGCGGCCGGGCGGCGTGGTCGCGCTCAACGGCACGCTGGCCGGCGGCCGGATCGGCGACCCCGCCGCCCGGGACGTCGAGACGGTGACCGTCCGCGAGGCGATCAAGGCCATCCGGGAGTCCGAGCACTGGATCCCGGCGCTGTTGCCGGTCGGCCACGGGCTGCTCGCCGCCGTCAAGTGCTGACCCGCCGCTGACCGGGGGCCCGCCGGGGGCGGGCGCCGCCGGACGGTCAACCCAGCGAGCCCAGCCAGCGCAGCAGCGAGCGTACGCCCCAGCCGGTCGCGCCCCGGGTCAGTTCGGCGTCGTCGCCGTCGGCCCACGACGGCGCGGACATGTCCACGTGCAGCCACCGGTCGCGCAGCCCGCCGGTGAACTCCCGCAGGTAGAGCGCGGCCATCACGGACCCGGCGCCCCGGTCCGGCGAGCTGTGCAGGTCGGCCAGGTCGCTGCCGAGGTGCTCGGCGTAGTCGGCGGGCAGCGGCATCCGCCAGGCGGCCTCGCCGGCGGCGGCGACAGCGGCCAGCACGTCCGCGGCGAGCCCGTCGTTGTCGCTGTAGAGGGCGCCGGTGCGCTTGCCCAGCGCGACCGCGTTCGCCCCGGTGAGCGTGGCGAGGTCGACCAGCAGGTCGGGTTGGAGTTCGGCGACGGCGTACGCGAGCGCGTCGGCCAGGACCAGTCGCCCCTCGGCGTCGGAGTTGGTGGTCTCGCTCGTCGTACCGCCGTAGTGGCGGATGATGTCGCCCGGACGGAACGCCGAGCCGCTGAGCATGTTCTCCGCCAGCGGCGCGAGCGTGGTGACCCGGACCGGCAGGCGCAGGGCCGCCGCGCCGAGGGTGGCCGCGACCACCGCCGCCGCGCCCGCCATGTCCTTGCGCATCAGCTTCATCGAGGCCACCGGCTTGATCGAGATGCCGCCGGTGTCGAACGTGATCCCCTTGCCGACCAGCACCACGTGGGTACGCGCGTCGGCCGGCCGCCAGTCCAGCTCGACCAGGCGCGGGCCGCTGGCCGAGCCGCCTCCGACGGCGAGGATCCCGCCGAAGCCCTCGGCCGCCAACTCCTCCGGCTCGCGGACCCGCAGGTGCAGGTCGGGCACGTCGGCGGCGAGGGCGGCGACCTGGTCGGCGAACCACTGCGGGTTCTTCACCGACGAGGGAGTGTTGGTGAGGTCGCGGGCGAACCGGGTCATCCGGGCCGTCGTCCGGGCCACCTCAAGGGCCGTGGTGTGCGCGTCCGGGTCGGTCACCACGACGTCGACCTCCGCCAGGGCGGGGGCGGTGCCGGCGTCGGTCAGCCGGAACCGGTACGAGGCCAGCAGCAGCCCCTCGACCAGACCGCGTACGGACGCCTCGGTGGTGTCGGCCGGCGTGGCCAACGTGACGTGGATCTCATCCTTCGCCGCCCGGGCCAGAGCCGCACCGGCTGCCCGCCAGCCCGCCTCGTCGCCCTCGCCGACGCCGAGCAGCAGCAGCCGGCCGGGGTCCCGCCCGGGTCGCAGCTGCGCCTGGACCTCACCGGGGCGCCCGGTCAGTCGGGCCGCCGGCACGAGGGCGTCGGCCTCCTCGGCCACGCCGTCGGGCAGCGTCGCCCCGGTCGGGGCCGGTCGGGCCGGTTCGTCGCCGGCCGCACCTGGCCGGACGGGCAGAACGAGGGTGTCGAGCCGGTCCGGCTCGGCGAGCAGACGGATGGCGAGCACGCGGAGCCGTACCTCCAGGAAGCTCGCGGAGCGTGGCTCCGCGGGAGAATGAAGACCCTGAGCCACCGGCGGGGCCGGTGGCTCAGGGGTTGACGAAAGGCCCACGCGGACGCGCGGACCGTTCCTCGGTCAGCCGGCGGCTGCCTTCAGTGCGTCACCGAGCGCGTTGGCCTCGTCGGGAGTCATCTCGACGACGAGCCGGCCACCGCCCTCCAGCGGGACGCGCATGACGATGCCCCGGCCCTCCTTGGTGACTTCCAGCGGACCGTCGCCCGTCCGCGGCTTCATCGCCGCCATGTTGTCTCCCCTCAGACCTACACCAGGGTCGGTGGGTTGCCCCACAGCCACTTCGTCTTGACCACCGCAACCTACGCGGGGGTGTCGACCAACGATTTTCCCTGATGAACACCGCCGGACCCAAACCGAAGCAGCATTGATGTAACAGCATCTAGCTTATCCTGAGAAGGCCTGTCACAATGTGCGGTCATGCAGGCACGGTCGGCACTCTTCGACCTGTACGGCGACCACCTCCGGGCGAGGGGCGGCCGGGCACCCGTCGCCGCCCTGGTCAGGCTGCTGGCGCCGCTCGGGATCGCCCCGCCCGCCGTGCGTACGGCGGTCTCCCGGATGGTCCGCCAGGGGTGGCTCGACCCCTGTCGGCTGACCTCCGGGCCGGGATATTCGATCACTCCGAAAGCCGCCCGCCGGCTGGACGAGGCGGCGGCGCGGATCTACCGGACGGGCCGGATCACCTGGGACGGGCGGTTCGACCTGCTGGTGCTGGAGGCTCCCCTGTCCCGGCGGGACCGGCAGCGGCTCGCCGCCAACCTGACCTTCCTCGGCTACGGCGCCCTGGACGAGTGCACCTGGGTGGCGACCCGGCCCGGCGAGGACGTGGACGTGCTGCTCGACGAGGCGGGCGTGCGCTATGAGCGGTTCACCGCCGCGCACACCGCCGGCACCCCCGGCGCGATGGGCGTGGTGCGCCGCGCCTGGGACCTGGCGGAGATCGGCCAGGCGTACGAGCAGTTCGTCGCCGAGCAGCGACCGCTGCTGGCCGGGGTCACCGTGCGCAGCCTCGACGAGGAGGCGTACGCCGCCCGGTTCCGGCTCGTGCACGCGTGGCGTACCTTCCTGTTCCGGGACCCGCAGTTGCCCCCGGCGCTGCTCCCCGAGCGTTGGCCCGGCACCGCCGCGGCCAGTTTCTTCGACCGGCACGCGGCGCGGCTGCGGCCGGCCGCCGACCGGTACGTCGAGCAGTGCCTCGACTCCGGCAACCGCATCGCCCGACAGAAGGGTCGTTAGAAGTGACCGAGCCGCTGCTCGTCGACCGCACCGACGCCGTCGTCACCCTGACACTGAACCGCCCCACGGCGATGAACGCGCTCGACGTCGCGCTCAAGGAGGCGCTGCGCGACACGCTGGCCGAACTGGAGACCGACCGGTCCTGCCGCGCGGTGGTGCTCGCGGGCGCGGGTCGGTCGTTCAGCGCCGGCCAGGACCTCCGTGAGCACGTGCAGACCCTGGAGTCCACCGACGGCAACCCGCTGGACACCGTCCGCGCGCACTACAACCCGATCGCCGCCCGGCTGGCCAACCTGCCCAAGCCGGTGGTCGCCGCCGTGCGGGGGATGGCCGCCGGGGCGGGCGCCTCGCTGGCCTTCCTGGCCGACATCCGCATCGGCGGGCCGTCGACCAGCTTCCTGATGGCGTTCGCCAAGGTCGGGCTCGCCGCCGACACCGGCGCCTCCTGGACGCTGCCCCGGCTGGTCGGGCACGCCAAGGCCATCGAGCTGCTGATGCTGGCCGAGCCGGTGGGCGCCACGGACGCCTGCCAGATCGGGCTGCTCAACCGCCTGGTGGAGGACGACGAGCAGGTGCTGCCGACCGCGCAGGAGTTGGCCGCCCGGCTGGCCGCCGGCCCGACCGTCGCGTACGGGGCGATCAAGCGGCAGCTCTCCATCGCCGACGCGGGCACGCTGGCCGACGCCCTGGCCGCCGAGGCGCAGGCGCAGTCGATCTGCGGGGGCACCGCCGACCACCGCGCCGGCACCCTGGCCTTCGTCAACAAGCAGAAGCCGGTCTTCGAGGGCCGCTGACGCCTCCCCCGGGCCGGCCCGCCCCCGCATTCCACGCGCCGGTGGGCCGGGCGGCCGTCGCCGGTCGGCTCAGTCGTCCTCCTCCGGATCCTGGTTGGCCTCCGCGCCGAGCACGAACGCCTGCATGGCCAGCTGGTCGCCGGAGGGCGAGACGAAGGCCGGCAGCTCGCGGGGGCCCAGCTCCTGCACGTAGGCCCAGAACAGGCGGACCGCCTCGGCGGGCGACGCGGCCTCGATCGGCAGGTCCAGGCTGACCAGCCAGGAGCGCCGCTGCGGCGGCGGGCCGAGCCGGTCGGCCAGGGCCCCGAAGGCCGCCGGGTCCAGCGCGGTCACCGGCCCGTCGAGCGCCAGCGCGTCGGCCGGCACCGGCTCGTCGAAGGCCCGCCGGGTGTACGCCACCACCAGCGGCGCCTCGACCCGCTCGGACAGCGGGTCGTCCGGGTCCTCCCGCTCCTCGCCACCGGCCCCGGTGACCCGGCCCAGCGCCACCAGCCGGGGCGGCGCGTCGACCAGCACGGCCACCCGGTCGCCGGGGCGGGGCCGGGCGGCGTCGGCCAGGCCGGTCAACTCGAGCGTGTCGTGGTGGACGAGCCGCTCGGCCTCGTAGCGCCCGGTGGGCAGCAGCACCGCCCAGGCGCCCGTGCCGTCGGCGGGGCGCGCCCCGTCCACCCGGTGCGCGGTGTCGGTCGTCATGGCCTCCATCCCATCACGCCGCCCGCACCGCCACGACGTGGCAGCCCGCAAGGTGGTCGTCGACCATCCCGGTGGCCTGCATCAGCGCGTAGGCCGTGGTCGGGCCGACGAAGCGGAAGCCCCGCTTCTTGAGCGCCTTGGCCATCGCGGTGGACTCGGCGGTCAGCGCCGGCACCTCCGCGAACGACGTGGGTCGGGCCGGCCGGGGCGGCGGGGCGAAGGACCAGAGCAGCGCGGAGAGCCCCTCCGGAAGCTCCAGCGCCGCCCGGGCGTTGGCGATCGCCGCCTCGATCTTGGCCCGGTTGCGGACGATGCCGGCGTCGGCGAGCAGCCGGGCGACGTCGGCGTCGCCGTAGTCGGCCACGGTCTCGATCCGGAACTCGTCGAAGGCCAGCCGGAACGCGGGACGTTTGCGCAGGATGGTCAGCCAGGACAGCCCCGACTGGAACGCCTCCAGCGTGAGCCGCTCGTAGAGCGCGTCGTCGCCGCGCAGGGGCCGGCCCCACTCGGTGTCGTGGTAGGCGGCGTAGTCGGGGGTGCTGTGCCCCCAGCCGCATCGCGGCAGCCCGTCGGCGCCGATCACCAGGTCAGTCACGCGTCCACGCTAGGGCACGGCCCCGACGGGTCCGCGCCCTGCGGCCCCGCGCCGCGCCCCGGCCGCCGGGCCCGGTCCGCCCGGGTTCGCCGACATCGGGGCGTCCCGGTCACGCCGACACCCCGATGTCGGCGACGTCGAGTCGATCAAGCCAGGTCACCGACGGGGCATGATCCCCGGCCGCCCCGGTCAGGGGAGCCGGCCCTGCTCCACCAGCCGACCGAACTTCTTCAGCGCCTGGCTGAGGCTGAACTTCGACCCGGGCCAGAGCACCGGCCAGGCCACCCGGCCCGCCGGCCCGCCGGGCAGGTGGAACCACTCGTGCCAGACCACCTGGGTGCGGTTCCGCTCCAGCGGCGTGCAGCGGAGCACGCCGGGGCCGCGCAGCAGCTTCCCGCAGTGCACCACGCCCACCTCGTAGGGCGCGTCCACCCGGACCACCCGCATCTCGTCACGCAGCACGGCGGGGCCGAGCGCCGTGACCGCCTCGACCAGGCTGCCCTCGCCGCCGTCGCCCTCGACCACCCGGACGGTGGTGAAGGGGATCCAGTCCGACTGCCGCTCCCAGGCGGTCAGCGCCGCGAAGACCCGCTCCGCCGGCGCGTCGACGATCACCGTGGCGGTGACCTCGCCCGCGCCGGGCTGCGCCACGTCGCGCAGGTCGTCGCCGGGTTCCGGACCGGTCACTTCGACTCCGACCCCGACCCGACCACCGGGCCGGGGCTGGTCGCGTCACCCGCCGGGCGCGTCGTGCCGTCGCCCTCGTCGGGCCGGTCCACTGCGGTGTCGTCCTCGTCGGTCCGGTCCACGGCGGTCTCGCCCGCGCCGGGTCGGTCCACGGCCGCGTCGCCGGCCCCCGTCCGATCCACGGCCGCGTCGCCGGCCCCCGTCCGATCCACGGCGGCGTCGCCGGTCCGGTCCGCGGCGCGGTCGGCGCCGGGCCGGGCGAAGGCCGCGTCGCCGGGGTCCCTGGCGGCTGCGGAGCCGGCCGGGGTCGCGTCCTTCGCCGCCGACGCGGCGGTCGGGCCCGCGAACGCGGGGATCGGCGCGACGACCACGTCGGTGTCCCCCGGCGCGTCCGGGCGGTCGGCCCCGACCGGCACCGTCCCCCGGGCCTCCGGCGACGGCTCGGCCGCGGCGGCCCCGGCCGCCTGCTCCCGCGCCCGGCGCAGGGCGTCGGCATCCGCCGTCCGCCCCTCGCGCAGCGCGGCGACCTCCGCCTCCAGCACGCCGATCAGCTCGGACTTGTAGCCGATGTCGTAGGCCGCCCGGCGCAACGCGTGGTCGACCTGGGCCATGCGGTAGCCCCGCAGCGCGGTGTCGAACCGGACCTCGCCCACGTCGGACTCGGCGAGCGGGCGGGACGCCGGCAGCGGCACGGACCGCCCGTCCGGCTCGGCCGGCACCAGGCCGGGATCCCGGCCGGAGACCAGCACCGTCACCCCGAACACGACCGCCGCGACGGTCAACGCCACAACCAGCAGGAGCAGAACCTGACCCATGCACAGATCGTGGCATGTCGAACCGCCGGGAGCGACCCCGCCACCCGCCGCGCCCCGGATCCGTGCCGATGACCCTCCGCCCGACGCGCCGGTACGGGAGGCGGCGACGGCGGACCGGCGGGGCCCGACCCGGGCGGACCGGCTAGCGTCGTCATCGGCCGACGGCGGGGACGGGTCGGCGGCGGACCTTCAGGAGGCGGCATGGCCGGGGCGCTTCGGCTCGGTGGGCGCACGTTCGGCCCGGACGAGCTGGTGGTGATGGCGATCGTCAACCGCACGCCGGACTCGTTCTTCGACCAGGGCGCGACCTTCGCGCAGGACAGCGCGCTGCGCGCCGTGGAACGGGCGGTCGAGGAGGGCGCCGAGATCATCGACATCGGCGGGGTCAAGGCAGGTCCCGGCGCCGAGGTCGACGTGGCCGAGGAGATCCGTCGCACGGTGGCGACCATCGCCGCCGTCCGGGCCGCCTTCCCCGACGTGGTGATCTCGATCGACACCTGGCGGGCCGAGGTGGCGGTGGAGGCGGTGGCGGCGGGCGCCGACCTGCTCAACGACACCTGGTCCGGCGCCGACCCGGCCCTGGCCCAGGTGGCGGCGCAGACGGGCGCCGGACTGGTCTGCTCGCACGCCGGCGGCCTGGCGCCCCGGACCCGCCCGCACCGCGCGGCCTTCGACGACGTGGTCGCCGACGTGCTCACGACGGTGACCGGGCTCGCCGACCGCGCGGTCGCGCTGGGCGTACGCGCCGACGGGATCCTGATCGACCCGGCGCACGACTTCGGCAAGAACACCCGACACTCCTTGGAGATCACCCGCCGGCTCGGCGAGCTCTCCGGCACCGGCTGGCCGCTGCTGGTGGCCCTGTCGAACAAGGACTTCATCGGCGAGACGCTGGACCTGCCGGTGGCCGAACGGCTGGAGGGGACGCTCGCGGCCACGGCGGTCTCGGCCTGGCTGGGCGCCCGGGTGTTCCGCGCGCACCAGGTCCGCCCCACCCGGCGGGTGCTCGACATGGTCGCCTCGATCCGGGGCGACCGTCCGCCGACGCTGACCCGGCGCGGCCTCGCCTGACCGTCGCCGCACGGGGACGGCGGGGCGACCGTCGGCCGCCCGCGCCGGGACAGGGCGGTGAGGGGCTGACCGAGGCCGAGGTCAGGACCAGCGCAGGATGTTCTTGCGCCAGGCGTAGAGGATGCCGAGCGCCAGCACCGCGACGAAGACCGCCATCTCCACGACCGTGACCATGCCGAACCCCGGCCGGTCGAAGACGACCGCCCAGGGGAAGAGGAACACCGACTCCACGGCGAACAACACGTAGAGGTACGCGTACACGTAGTAGCGGATCTGCATCTGCGCCCAGTCGGCGCCGACGGGGTCGAGGCCGCACTCGTAGCTGGTGCGTTTGCCGAAGGGATCCGCCGGACGGGCAGGACGTAACACCCGGTTGGCCGAGAACGCCGTAACGAAGAAGAGGACGCTGGCGAGCAACAACAGCCCGAGCGTCGCGTACGAGCCCAGGTAACCGGTCACGGTCGCTGAGCCTACCGCTCCTCGTCGCGGCCCGGGTCGAACCCGTTACGGATTCGTTTCCCGGCGGGACTAGTGCCCTCTGGCAACAATTGTCGAATATTGGGATCTCACTCATCGTCACCGGAGGACAGATGGCTCGCGTGGACGTACGGCCCGGCCGGCGGGCGCGTGACCGACGCGCCGTGCCCCTGTTGGCGATCGGCCTCGCGGTCGGACTGACCGTCGCCGCGGTGCCCGGCTGGGCGACCGCCGCCCCGACCGCCGCCCGGGCCGCCTCCATCGCGACCGAGCCGGCCGGCGAGCCGGGCGGGGACACGCCTACGGCGGATCCGACGGACACGGGGCCGGTGCCCACCGAGGCGCCCTCGACCACCGCGCCGCCGCCGGAGACCACGCCACCGGCCACGACGACCGAGCCGGCCCCGACGACGACGGCCCCGGAGCAGCCGGCGCCGACCACCGCCGCACCGACCACCGCCGCACCGCCCCCGGCGCCGTCGGTGCCGCCGGTCCGGCCCTCCGCGCCCGCCGCCACCCCGCCGGCGCCCCTGTCCGGGGTCAGCGTCACGACCGACGACATCACCCTGACCGCCGCGTACTGGAACGCGCCGAGCACGGTGACCACGCTCCGGGTGACCATCACGAACACGGGCGCCACGCCCGCCCGCATCGGGCTGTCCTACACGCTGCCGGCCGGACTCTCCGACGCCGGCACCGCGGGCTGCGCCCCGGTCGGCGGCGGGGAGCACCGCTGCGGGGAGTGGACCAGCGCGCCCGGCGCCCGGTTCAGCACCCTGCTCCGGGTACGCGTCGACGGCGACGCCTGGAAGCGGATGCCGCTCAGCGGCTCCGTCCGGGTCACCGCGACCGCCCCCGGCGTGCCCGGCCCGGTGGGCGACGACGAGGGGTTCGCGGTGCTCTTCCCGCCCGGCCCGCCGGTGCCGGGGATCAGGCTGGACGCCGACGCGGTCTCCTTCGACATCAGCGGCGGGTCGAGCGGGCTCGACGTGCGCCTGGGCAACACCGGGAAGGTGGATGCCGAGGGCCGGATCGAGGTGGTCCTGCCGGCCGGGGTGACCGTGCCGACGCCCCCGTCCGGATGCACCACGGTCGACCCCTCCCGTACGCGCTGCAAGCTGGGCACCCTCGCCGCCGGCCGGACCGCGCAGCTGCGGCTGCCGGTCTCCGCGACCCCCGAGGCGCAGCGGCAGGCCCCGCTGGCCGGCGCGGTGCTCGGCCAGCTCGACCCGCGCAGCGGCCGGGCCCGGCAGGTGCAGATGAGCTTCCGGATCACCGCCGCCGCCGCGCTGGCGACCCCGGTGGCCTCGCCGCCCGCGCCGACCGGGTCGCAGGGCGTGCTCGCCGCCGACGCCGCGGCCGTCGGCGGCGACGGCGGAGGTGGCTCGGCACGGCGGACCGCGATCCTGCTGATCGTGGTCTCCACGCTGCTGGTGGTGTTCGCCCTCACGCTGGCGACCACCTCCCTGCGGCGGCGGATGACCGCCCCGGCGGGTGGGCCGTCCACGGCACCGACCGAGTGACCCGGGCGGCCCCGGTCCGACCGGGTCGGCGCCCCACCCGCCCCACGGCCGGTGATCTGGATTACGGCGGGTGGACGGAAACGCCTCAAATCGGGGTGGAATCTCGCTGGATCGCATCCCACAGGGCGGCCTCCGAGAAGGTTGGGGCCGCGATTCGACGTAGGCTCTCAGGTGAGGTAACTACAGCGGACCGGGCCCGCCTCGGCGGGCCTGGTGCAGCGGTGCGTCAAGGAGGTCACGTGGCCGGGCAAGGCGAGGTCACCATCACGTTCAGCCGCCCGCGCGACCGCGCCCAGCGAAGCGAGGTGCAGGCGTGACCAAGCAGATCCGTCAACTGGACCGGGTGGTGATCCGGTTCGCCGGTGACTCCGGCGACGGCATGCAGCTCACCGGCGACCGGTTCACCTCGGAGACCGCGCAGCTCGGCAACGACATCTCCACGTTGCCGAACTTCCCGGCGGAGATCCGCGCTCCCGCCGGCACCCTGCCGGGCGTGTCGAGCTTCCAGGTGCACTTCGCCGACTACGACATCCTGACCCCCGGCGACTCGCCGAACGTGCTGGTGGCGATGAACCCGGCGGCGCTCAAGGCGAACCTCGCCGACCTGCCGCGGGGCGCGGACATCATCGTCAACACCGACGAGTTCACCAAGCGCAACCTGGCCAAGGTCGGCTACCAGTCGAACCCGCTCGAGGACGACTCCCTCGCCGGCTACGTGGTGCACCCGGTGGCGCTGACCTCGATGACGGTGGGCGCGCTCGCCGAGCTCGCGGTGTCCAAGAAGGACGCCGAGCGGGCCAAGAACATGTTCGCCCTCGGCCTGCTCTCCTGGATGTACAACCGGCCGTACGAGTCGACGCTGCGCTTCCTGGAGCGCAAGTTCGCCGCCCGCCCCGAGCTGGTCGCGGCGAACGTCGCGGCGTTCCGGGCCGGCTGGAACTTCGGCGAGACCACCGAGGACTTCGCGGTCCGCTACGAGGTCAAGCCGGCGAAGATGCGGCCGGGCACCTACCGCAACATCACCGGCAACGCGGCCCTGTCGCTCGGCCTGGTGGCCGCCGGCGTCCGCTCCGGGCTGCCGGTCTTCCTGGGCGCCTACCCGATCACCCCGGCCTCGGACATCCTGCACGAGCTGAGCAAGCACAAGCGCTTCGGCGTGCTCACCATGCAGGCCGAGGACGAGATCGCCGCGGTCGGCGCGGCGTTGGGCGCGTCGTACGGCGGCTCGCTCGGCGTCACCACCACCAGCGGCCCGGGCGTGGCGCTCAAGAGCGAGACGATCTCCCTCGCGGTGGCACTGGAGCTGCCGCTGGTCATCGTCGACGTGCAGCGGGCCGGTCCCTCCACGGGCATGCCCACCAAGACCGAGCAGGCCGACCTCAACATGGCGCTCTACGGCCGCCACGGCGAGGCCCCGATCGCGGTGATCGCGCCGAAGTCGCCGTCGGACTGCTTCCACGCGGCCATCGAGGCGGCCCGGATCGCGCTGACCTACCGCACGCCGGTCATCCTGCTGTCCGACAACTACGTCGCCAACGGCTCCGAGCCGTGGCTGCTGCCCGACGTCGAGTCGCTGCCCGACCTGCGCGTCGAGTTCGCCACGAAGCCCAACGGCGACGACGGCACCACGTTCCTGCCGTACCTGCGCGACCCGGAGACCCTGGCCCGGCCGTGGGCCGTCCCGGGCACCGCCGGGCTGGAGCACCGCATCGGCGGCCTGGAGAAGGCCGACAAGACCGGCGACATCTCGTACGACCCGGCGAACCACGACTTCATGGTGCGCACCCGGGCGGCCCGGATCGAGACGATCCCGGTGCCGGACGTCGAGGTCGAGGACCCGGACGGCGACGCCCGGGTGCTGGTGCTCGGCTGGGGCTCCACGTACGGGCCCATCGGCGCGGCGTGCCGGGGCCTGCGCCAGCGCGGCCACGCCATCGCGCAGGCGCACCTGCGGCACCTCGCCCCGATGCCGGCCAACCTCGGCACGGTGCTGCGCTCCTACGACCGAGTGGTCATCCCCGAGATGAACCTCGGCCAGCTCGCCCACGTGATCCGGGCGAAGTACCTGGTCGACGCGATCGGCTACAACCAGGTCCGCGGCCTGCCGTTCACGGCCAACGAGCTGGAGACGATGCTGGAAGAGGTCCTGAAGAATGTCTGAGCCCGTCGCCCTCAAGCTCACCGCCAAGGACTTCAAGTCCGACCAGGAGGTGCGCTGGTGCCCCGGCTGCGGCGACTACGCGATCCTCGCCGCGATCCAGCAGTTCATGCCGGAGCTGAACATCCCGCGCGAGCGGATCGTCTTCGTCTCGGGCATCGGCTGCTCGTCGCGCTTCCCGTACTACATGAACACCTACGGGATGCACTCGATCCACGGCCGTGCCCCGGCGATCGCCACCGGCCTGTCGGCCAGCCGGCCCGACCTGTCGGTCTGGGTGGTCACCGGTGACGGCGACGCGCTCTCGATCGGCGGCAACCACCTGATCCACGCGCTGCGCCGCAACGTCAACCTGAAGATCCTGCTGTTCAACAACCGGATCTACGGCCTGACGAAGGGGCAGTACTCGCCGACCTCCGAGGTCGGGAAGGTCACGAAGTCGACCCCGGCGGGCTCGGCCGACGCGCCGTTCAACCCGCTGTCGCTCGCCCTCGGTGCCGAGGCCACCTTCGTGGGCCGCACCATCGACTCGGACCGCAAGCACCTCCAGTCGGTGCTGCGGGCGGCGGCGGAGCACCAGGGCTCGGCGTTCGTGGAGATCTACCAGAACTGCAACATCTTCAACGACGGCGCGTTCGACCAGCTCAAGGAGCCGGCCACCCGCGACGACTTCCTGATCCGGCTGGAGCACGGGCAGCCGATCACGTTCGGCAAGGACGGGCAGTTCTGCGTCGTGCACCCGCCCGGCGGGTTCGGCCTGGAGGTCCGGGAGACCGCGTCGGTCAACCCGGGTGAGATCGTCGTGCACGACGCGACGGTCACCGACCCGGCGTACGCCTTCGCGCTGTCCCGCCTGCCCGGCCTGGACCTGCGGAACACCCCGATCGGCGTGTTCCGCTCGGTGGACCGGCCGTCCTACGACAGCGTGGTGCAGGAGCAGCTCGCCGAGGCGAAGGCGAAGGTCACCGAGACCCCGGAGCAGCAGCTCGCCGGCCTCCTCGCCAGCGGGGACACCTGGACCATCCTCTGACCGGCGCGACCGGCCGCCACCCCGCGAGGGCGCGACCGGCCGCCGTCGACAGCACCGGAAAGGGCCCGCAACCGAATGGTTGCGGGCCCTTTCGTTGCATGGTGGTGCGAACCGATCAGAAGATCAGGTTGTAGTCGCCCCAGCCGCTGGAGATGACCTTGCCGCTGGCATCGATCCAGTCGCCCTTGCCGTTGGTGGTGTAGAGCCGCATCTGGTTGCTGCTGTTGATGCCCATCATGTCCATCATGTTGTCGCCGTTCCAGTCGCCCAGCGTCATGATGTTCTTGAAGTTGGCCCAGCCGCTGCCGATCTGGGTGCCGGACGGGTTGGTCCAACCACCGGCGCCGTCGGACTGGTACATCTTGAGGATGCCGGTCGACGTGCGGCCGATGATCACCTCAAGCCCGTCGCCCTTCCAGGCACCCGGCGTGAGGAACAGGTTGAACCCGTTCCAGCCGGTGCCGATCCGGGTGCCCGCCGGGTTCTCCCAGCCGCCCGCACCGTTGCTGGTGTAGCGGACGAGGTCGCCGTTGGACTTGCGGACCAGCAGGCTCGGCCGGTTGTTGCCCATCCAGTTGTTGGTGACCATGAGGGCGGTGAAGTTCGCCCAGCCGGTGCCGATCAGCTTGCCGCCGCCGACGAAGTTGCCCGCGCCGTCGCTGTTGTAGATGTACAGCTCGCCGTTGGTCTTCATCGCCATGATGGACGGCTTGTGGTCGCCGTTCCAGTTGTAGACGCGGAAGACCCGCTTGAAGCTGCCCCAACCGGAGTTGATCTTGCGAGGAGCGTAGTAGAAGCCGCCGACCCCGTTGTTGGCGAACCCGGCGCCGTAGAACAGCTGCAGGTTGCCGGCGGTGTCCCGGCCGATCAGGTCGGTGTGCCCGTCGCCGGACCAGTCGGCGTTGATCAGCGGCGGCCGGGTGAAGTCGGCCTTCACCGTGTTGACGTAGTTGTTCAGCCGCACGTAGTAGCCCGGCTCCGAACCACAGACGACGGAACCCCAGGAGGTGACACCGACCTGCTTGCCGCCGACCATCAGCGGGCCGCCGGAGTCGCCGGAGCACGTGTCGGGGACCGGATTCGTCGGGGTACCCCCACCCTCACCCGCACAGGTCATCCCGGCCGGGTCGTACTGCACCATGTAGCTGGCACAGACGGAGTCGGACCGGATCGGAACCGTCGCCTTGCGCAGCCGGCTGTCGTCGACATCGTTACCGGCGCCGTCGTAGGCGATGCCGTAACCGGCGATCACCGCGGAGGTGCCGGCCACGTACGGCGTCGCGTCGCCCTGCGTGCTCAGCGACACCGGCGTGTACTCGGCCGGCAGGTTCTTCTTGAGGGTGAGCACCGAGATGTCGTTCTGCAGCGGAACCGACGGGTCGTTGTAGTTCTCGACGATGTTCCAGCCCTGGTGGGTCCAGGTGGAACCGACCTCGGCGACGTACCCACTGCCGTCGAGGATGTTGCCCTGCTCGTCGAGGAGCTGGTCGTTGCCGGCGATGACCCGGGTGGTGCCCGGGCCGTCGGCGGTGCAGTGCGCGGCCGTCAGCACCTTGTTGGGCGCGACGATCGTGCCGGTGCACCACCACCAGTAGTACGTGCCGTCGATCTGCAGCGTGCTGACGACACCGACGATGTACGGGAACTCCGACGCGCTGGCGAGGCCTCCCCCGACGATGCGCGGCTTCGCACTCGTACCCGACTGGAAGCGAGGCCCCTTGGCGCCCGGTGCGGGAAGTTCGATCTTGCCCTTCTGCAGGTTCGGCAGCTTCCTCGGGCGCTCGGCCTGAGAACCGCTCGCCGCGTCGTACACGCCACCCCCGGCGGGGGCGGCCTGCGCGACGGTCACGGGCGCGACGACTGCCGCGCCCGCCAGGGCGAGGCCCGCCACGACGCCGGCCGACCAGCGTCGTCCGGATCCTGCGGAATTTGCCACTTCAGCCACTTATTGTTTCCCGTCGTTCGATTAACGAGGCACTCGGAACGGCGCAGCGGAGATGCCCGACCAGACGGGAAGACGACAGTCGACGCCCGAGGCCAGAGCCTCCGCGCGAAAAATGTTGCCCCCGTCGCCGGAGCCAGCGACAGTACGTCGACTGCGGTCAATTGTCACACCCGCTGGCGATTCCGAGCCGCCAAACGGTAGCAAGCATTCCGTCGTCGAGATAGATCCGTAAAGGGGATTCTTGACTCAGCCCAAGAGCCCGACCGGGCACGACGCCCGGCGGGACCGGTCAGGGAGCGGCGGTCGCCTGAGGACGGTCGTCGCGTACGTGCACCAGCATGTCGCCGGTCTCGATGACCGCGCCGGCCTTGTCGGCCAGGGTGACCACCTTGCCCCGCCGGACCAGGGCGATGACCAGCGATTCCAGCTCGCGGGGCGAGCGGCCCACCTCGGAGCGCTCGGCGGAGCGCATCGCCAGCGCCATGCCCTGGCCGGGGGTGAGCAGGTCCTCCACCACGTCGATCAGCGGCGGGGCCGAGGTGGACAGGCCCAGCAGCCGGCCGGCGGTGGCCGAGGAGACGATCACGTGGTGGGCGCCGCTCTGCTTGAGCAGCGGGGCGTTCTCCGCCTCCCGGGCGGCGGCGATGATCCGCACCTGCCCGGCGGTGAGCTGCCGTACGGTCAACGCCACCAGGACCGAGGCGTCGTCGCTGTCGGTCGCGATGATCACCGCCTTGGCGTTTCGTACGTGCGCCTCGTTGAGCACCGACGAGCGGGTCGCCGAGCCCTCGATCGCCACCAGGCCGGCCGAGGTGGCCTGCCGCAGCGCCGAACCGCTGCGTTCCACCACCACGATCCGGGACTTGTCGAGCCCGTTCTCCAGCAGGGCGGAGACCGCGCTGCGGCCCTTCGTGCCGTAGCCGCAGATGATGACGTGGTCCTTCACGGCTCTCCTCCACCGCGACAGGCGGCGCCCGGTGCGGTACTGCTCGGTCAACACTTCCAGGGTGGTACCGACCAGGATGATCAGGAAGATCACCCGGGCCGGCGTGATGTAGACGACGTTGATCAGCCGGGCGCTCTGACTGACCGGGGCGATGTCCCCGTAGCCGGTGGTCGAGAGGCTGACCACCGTGTAGTAGAAGCAGTCGAGGAGGGTCAGCCCGTCCTCGTTGACGTCGCGGTAGCCGTCCCGGTCGAGGTAGACCACGGCGACGGTGGCGAAGACCAGGCCGAGGGCGGCGGCCAGCCGGAGACTCAGCGCGCTCAGAGGGCCCCGTCGCTGGGCGGGAAAATGGATCACGGGAGGGCCTGTCCCGGCCCTGTCGTCGCCTGCACGACCACAACATAGCGGCCTGCGCGGATCTCGCACGGCGAGGTCGTCGACCTGGGTCACCACGGCTCACCTCACGACGCGCGGCACGACGGGACGACCCGCGCGCCCGACAGGGGGCATGATGGGGGTGTCCCGGACGACGAGCCCGAGAGTGAGGCCCGCATGTCGTTGCTGCGACGAGTGATCGGCGGGGTGCTGCGCCGGCTCCGGCTGCGGCAGGGCCGCACGCTGCGCGAGGTGGCCGAGGCCGCCGGAGTGTCCGTGCCCTACCTGTCCGAGGTCGAACGCGGTCGCAAGGAGGCCTCGTCGGAGGTGCTCGCGGCGATCTGCCGGGCGCTCGGCATCCACCTGTCCGACCTGCTGGAGGAGGCGCGCGACGACCTGCGTCGGGTCGAGCCGCGCATCCCGGCCGCGCCCCGGGCCGGCCTGGCCCGGCTGGAGCGGGCGGAGGTCGGCCGGCCCGACGCCGTCACCCCGGCCGTGCGGGTCGCTCCCCGGGCCGGCGGCCCCCTGCTCCACCTGGCTCCGCGTCCGGGCGGCACGACCGTGCGGGTCGGGCCTCCCGCCTCCGCCGTGGGCGGGCGCTCCGGTCCGCGTACCCGTGTCGCGCTGGGCTGCGGGCGGACGCGGGCGGGCGCGCGCACGTTGACCGTCGTCTAGGCCGGCCGGTTCTGCCGTCGGCTGATCTGCCGCCGGCAGAATGGCTGGCCTCGCGCGTCCCGTTCCGCGCAGGCTGGAGGTGCCGGTCCCCCGGGCGTCCTCCGGTCGCCCGCCGGCAGTGCCGGAAGGGCGGACGCGATGATCGGTCTCGACGTGCGGATGTTGGACGGTGGGCAGCCGTCCTTCGGCGACCAGGTGTTCGACCGGCTGCTGAAGGAGCGGATCATCTTCCTCGGCACCGAGGTCACCGACGCCTCGGCGAACCAGATCTGCGCCCAGATGCTGCTGCTCGCCGCCGAGGATCCGGAGCGCGACATCGTGCTCTACATCAACTCGCCGGGTGGCTCGGTCAGCGCGGGCATGGCCGTCTACGACACGATGCGGTTCGTCCGCAACGACGTGGCGACGGTGGCGCTCGGCTTCGCCGGCTCGATGGGGCAGTTCCTGCTCTGCGCGGGCACGGCCGGCAAGCGTTACGCGCTGCCCCACTCACGGATCATGATGCACCAGCCGTCCGGCGGGATGGGCGGCACCGCCGCGGACATCACGATCCAGGCGGAGAACATGCTGCACGTGAAGCGGACCATGCAGGAGCTGATCGCCCGGCACAGCGGGCGCAGCCTGGAGGAGATCCAGCGGGACTGGGACCGCGACCGGTGGTTCACCGCCGAGCAGGCCCGCGAGTACGGCCTGATCGACCGGGTGGTCACGAGGGCCGAGCAGCTCCCCGGGAGCTGACGGAGCCCGACCGCGACGGGAGGCGGCGACACCGGCGCCGGACGCGCCCCCTCACTCCGCGTCCGACCTCCGGTACGCGATGGCCATCGCCGTGCTGGCCGCCGATACGACGGAGCCTATTCCCGCCGATGGGATTCCGCGCGGACTGCCGGCGCAGCGTCTTGGGCGCGAATCTCGTTACGCCCGCCGACGCCGCGTAGCGCAGGTGTTCGCCGTCCGGCGCGCAGGACCGGTAGCGTGCCTGGGCATGATCGAATCCGGGCACCCGCATGACACCCGATCGTCCTACGACGCCCTGGCCGTCGACTACGCCGAGCGGCTCCAGGACGAGCTGGTCGCCAACCCGTGGGAGCGATCGGTCCTCGCCGCCTTCGCCGACCTCGTGCGCGCCGCCGGGAACGGGCCCGTCGCCGACGTCGGTTGCGGCCCCGGCCGGCTCACCGGGTACCTGCACGAGCTCGGGCTCGACGCGTTCGGTATCGACCTCTCCCCGCGGATGGTCGAGGTCGCCCGCCAGGCCCACCCCGACCTGCGCTTCGACGTGGGCGCGATGCCCGATCTGGGGCTGCCCGACGCCTCCCTCAGCGGCGTCGTGGCCTGGTACTCGACCATCCACGTCCCGGACGACCTGCTCCCGGCCACCTTCGCGGACTTCCACCGGACGTTGGCGCCCGGCGGTCACCTGGTGCTGGCGTTCCAGGTCGGCGACGAGCCGCTGCACCTGACCGAGGCGTTCGGCCACCCGGTCTCGCTGGAATTCCGGCGCCGCCGACCCGACCGGGTCGCCGAGCTGCTGACCGACGCGGGGCTGGACGTCCGCGTCCGGCTGGTGCGCGAGCCCGAGGCCTTCGGGAGCCAGCCGGAGCGCACGCCACAGGCGTACCTGGTGGCCCGCCGGCCGGCCGGCTGACGCGCCGGGTCAGCGTGCGACGGTCAGCACCACCTTGCCGAGCGCCCGGCGTCCCTCCAGGTCGGCGTGCGCGGTGGCGGCGTCGGCCAGCGGGTAGGTCGAGACCAGCGGACGCCACCAGCCCTGCCCGGCCAGCTCCAGCGACCGGGCGGCCAGCGCCGGGATGCCGCCGGGCAGGGCGCGGATCCGCTGACCCAGCCAGCCCACGGTCAGGCCCCGGCCGACGACGTCGCCGGTGTCGATCCGGGTCGCCTCGCCCGCCGACCAGCCGAACATCATGAACCGGCCGCCCGGCCGCGTCAGCTCCAGGGCGGCCCGGCCCACCGCGCCGCCCACCCCGTCGTACACCAGGCTCAGGCCGCCGACCCGCTGTCGCACCGTCCCGACCCAGTCCGGGCGGCCGTAGTCCACCACGAGGTCCGCGCCCAGCTCGCGCAGCTTCGCCGTCCGGTCGGCCCCGCGCGCCGCCGCCACCACGGTGGCGCCGGTCGTCCGCGCGGCCTGCGCCAGCAGCCAGCCGACCCCGCCGGCCGCCGACGGCACGAAGACGACGTCGTCCGCCGTCGGCGGCTCCAGGTCGAAGATCCCGAGTGTCGTACGGCCCGTGCCGACCGCGGCCACCGCCTCGGCGTCGGTCAGCCCCGGCGGTACGGCGTACAGGGAGCCGACGTCGGTGACCGCCTGCTCGGCGTACCCGCCCGGCACCATGCCCAGGTGTGCGACGACCCGCCGCCCGCGCCACGCCCCGTCCACGCCCTCGCCCAGCTCGTCGACGACGCCGGCGACCTCCCGGCCGGGGATGGTCGGCAGGTGGGGCAGCGGGAGCGGGCCGCCGGCCTCGCCGCGGCGCAGGGTCGTGTCGAGCAGGTGCACGCCGCTCGCCGAGACCGCGATCCGGACCTGGCCGGGGCCGGGTGTCAGGTCGGGCAGGTCGTCGAGCACCAGGTTTGCGGGGGGACCGAACTCGTGAAGCCGAATGGCACGCATGCCCCCATCCGACAACCTCAATCCCGCTTCAGGTCAACCCCGCGGTCAGACGGTCGGCACCACCCATCGGGGTCCCCGTCGCCGGGGAAGGTTGGGCGAGGGCCCGATCCGGGTACCAGAAGGCTCCCGGACGAGACGCGGTTCCGGTCCGTCCGGGATTCGGTCCCCCGGGACGACCTTTAGACTAAGGTCACAGTCCGTAATCCGGATTCCCCCGGACAATCGGAAGGACTACACGTGATCGAGACCATGCAGATGAGGCCGATCAACCCCGAGTCGGTGCCGGAGGCCACGGGCGGTTACCACAACGCGCTGGAGGTCCAGACCGCCGGGCGGATGCTGTTCATCAGCGGGCAGATCCCCCAGACCCGGGACGGCCACGTCCCGGGCACCCCCGAGGCGCAGTGCCGGCTCGTCTGGGACAACATCCGGGCCGTCCTCGCCGACGCCGGCATGGACGTCGACAATCTGGTCAAGGTGACCACGTTCCTGGCCGACCGCCGGCACGCCGACGTCAACACCAAGGTCCGCAACGAGGTGCTCGGCGCACACCGCCCCGCACTGACGGTGATCGTCACCGGGATCTTCGACCCGGAGTGGATCATCGAGATCGAGGCGATCGCCGTCGCCTGACCGGCCCGCCCGACGACGATCAGCCGCGGCAGCCGGGCCGCCGCGCCGCAGGCCCGTGCGGGCCGCCTCACCGGCGCGGCCGGGCAGTCGTGGTGGGATGCTGACCGCGCAGGGCCACGACCTGGTCGCACTCCGGGCTGCGGCCCAGTTCGCGTACGTGGGCACGGACGAGCTCGGGGATCCGGTAACGGCCGTCCGGCAGCGCCTCGGCGAGCCCCGCGTCGACCAGGCGTTCGGCGGCGACCTCGGCGGCGGCCATCGGCTGGCCCGACAGCGCGGCGAGGTTCGACACGCTGACCAGGCCCCGGTCCAGTCGGCTCAGCAGCCGCAGGGCCCGCAGCGCCACGCCGTCGCCGTCGCCGTCGCCGTACCGGGTCAGCACCCGCACCGCGCCGGCGAGGCAGTCCCGGATCGACATCGACTCGCAGACCAGGGCGTCGAGCCGGGCGGCGGGATCGGCCAGCCGGTCGGCGAAGGCGGCGAGCGACCAGTTCTGCCGCGTCGCCAGCCGGGCTGCCGCGATCCGCAGGGCAAGGGGCAGCGCGTCGCAGCGCTCCACGAGCGTGCGCGCCGCCTCGGGCTCGGCGTCCACCCGCTCGGCGCCGAGGTGGTACCGGAGCATGTCGAGCGCGTCGTGGGTGTCCAGGGAACCGACGGAGACCCGGGTGGCCCCGTCGAGGGTGGTCATCCCGGAGCGTGAGGTGACGATCAGGGCGCAGCCGACGGGCACCGGCCCGAGGGCGCGTACCTGGACGGCGGTCGCCACGTCGTCGAGGACGACCACGACCCGACGGCCGGTCAACAGGGTCGACCAGCCCGACGCGGGGTGGTCGCCCGTCGGCGCCGACAACCCGAGCGCCTCGGCCAGGACCCGCACCGCCCGGGCGGCCTCCGCCGGCCCGTCGGGTGTCCCCCCGCCCATGGGTACGAACACCGACCCGCCCGGGTGCTCCGCGGCCAGCTCGTGCGCGGCGCGCACCGCCAGGGCGGTCTTGCCGGCGCCGGCCAGCCCCTGGACCACGCCCGGCCGCCCGGACCGCACGCCCTTGACCAGCCGGCCCAGCTCGGCCGCCCGCCCGTGCAGGGCCACCGGGTCGGCGGGGAACCGGGAGGCCGGCGGGCTCGGCGTGACCACCCGGACGGACGGGCGGGCCCCGGGGTGGTGCAGCCGCAGCGCCGGATCGTTGCGCAGGATCCGCTGTTCCAGGTCGCGCAGGGACTCGCTGGGCTCGATGCCCAGCTCGTCGACCAGCAACCGCCGCAGGTCGCGGTACGCCCCCAGGGCGACCGCCTGCTGGCCGTCGCAATACAGGGCGGTCATCAGGTGGGCGTGCAGGCGCTCCCGCAGGGGATGCTGGCTGACGAGCACCTTGAGTTCCGGCAGCAGCATGCTGTGCCGGCCCAGCTCCAGCTCGGCGCCGATGCGGGCCTCGACCGTGGCGATCCGGGTCTCCTCCAGGCGGGCCACCTCGGCCATCACCAGCGGGGTCGGCCGGACGTCGGCCAGCGGGGCACCGCGCCACAGCGCCAGCGCCGCGTCGAACCCCTCGACGGCGGCGTCCGGCAGGCCGGCCGCGAGATCGGCGTGGGCCTGCCTGATCAGCCGCTCACACTCGCCGATGTCGATCGTCTCCGCGGCGACCACCAGGCGGTAGCCGGGACTGCGGGTGGTCAGGACGCGGCCGTCGCGGTCGTTCAGGGCGCGGCGCAGCCGCCACGCGTACCCGGCGACGAGACCGCTGGCCGAGGCCGGCGGGTTGTCGTCCCAGAGTTCGGTCACCAGTTGTTCGAGCGACACCACCTGGTCGGCCTTGAGCAGCAGCATCGCCAGCAACGCGCGCTGTTTCGCCGAGCCGATCCCCCGCCACTGGACGCCGTCGTGGAACTCCACCGGCCCCATCAACCGGAAACGCAGGCGGGCGGGTGGTGCTTGCCGCGGGATGGGCATCTCTGCTCTCGATTCGTGAGCGTGGTGGGAGTCGGTGCCGCTCAGACCAGTCCGACGTCCGCTGCCAGCCGCCGGCGGTCGACCTTGCCGTTGGCGTTGACCGGAAAGAACTCGACCCGGTGGTACCGCGCCGGTGCCATGTAGGGCGGCAGGTGGTCGGCCACCAGGGCCGCCAGGGCCGCCTCCGGCACGGTGTCGCAGGTGTAGAGCGCGTGCAGCTCGACCGCTCCGGCACCGGGCAGCGCCAGGACGACGACGTCGTGCACCCCCGGGTGCCGGCGCAGGACGGACTCGATCTCGCCCAGCTCGATCCGGTAGCCGTGGATCTTGACCTGGTCGTCGAGCCGGCCCAGGTGGACCAGCTCACCGTCCTCCCGTCGCACCCGGTCCCCCGTCCGGTACCAGCTCGCCGGGCCGGGCGGGCCGTCGACCGGCGTCGTCCGGCGGCCGTCGTGGTCGACGAACCGGCCGGGGTTCTGCGCGGGGTCGAGGTAGCCGTCGAACCGCTGGCCGCCCCGCACGCAGAGCTCGCCGTCGTCCCCAGCAGCGCCGTCGGCCGCCAGCAGGACCCCCTCCAGGTGCGGGTGGATCCGCCCGATCGGCACGGTGTCGTTGCTGGTGCGGGGCCACCGCGCCGGCTCGGCGGGGAGCTGGTAGCGGGTGCAGGTGACGGTGAGCTCGGTGGGCCCGTACAGGTTCTCCAGGGTGCTGCCCGGCGCGGCGTCCGCCCACGCCCGCGCCTGGGCCAGGGTGAGCTGCTCACCGGCGAAGAGGCTCCACCGCAGGCCCGGCATGCTGCCGGGACGCAGGGTGCGCAGGCGGCGGGCCAGGGAGATCACCGACGGTACGGAGAACCAGTGGGTGATCCCGTTGTCGTTCACGTAGCGGACGGGGGCCAGGGTGTCGCCGGGCGCGGCGACCACCAGCAGCGCGCCGGACGACCAGGCGACGAACATGTCGAACACCGACGGGTCGAAGGTCAGCTCGAAGGTCTGCGACAGCCGCGACCCCGGCCCCACCTGGTAGGCCTGCACGCAGTGCGCGAGGTAGGGGGCGAGGTTGCGGTGCCGGATCGGCACCCCCTTGGGCGTGCCGGTGGATCCGGAGGTGAACAGGGTGTACGCGACGTCGTCGGGGCCGCCGGCGTACGCCTCGGTCCACCGCTCGGCCGGCACGTCGTACCAGCGCTGCTCCGGGGTGTCGGGCAGGTGCAGGACGCCGACCGGCCCGGCCGCCTCGTCGGCCACCCGGCCGCCCGCGTCGTCGGCGAGCAGGGCGTCCACCCCGGCGTGGGCGCAGGTCCGCCGGATCCGTTCCGCCGGCGCGTCGGGGCCGAGCGGCACGACGGTCGCGGCCAGCCGCAGCGTGGCGAGATAACCGACGTACGCCGCGAGGCTGCGCGACGCGCAGAGCCCGACGACCCGGGGCGGGCGGCCGTGCAGGGCGACCAGCCGGGTGGCCAGCCGCTCGACCCGGTCCAAAAGTTCGGCGTACGTCAGCTCGTGCCCGGCGACGCGCAGCGCCGGGGCGTCGGGATGCCGGCGGACCGCGTCGGTGAACCCCTGGAAGAGCGTCGGGCCGTCCGCGCTCACCGGGAGCCGCCGGTGGTCGCCGCCTCCGGCAGGTCCCCGCCGTCGTCGGCCGTGCCGGCGCCCCCGCTGTCGTCCGCGTCGCCGGGCGCCGGCGCGGCGGCCGGGCCGTCGACCTCAGCCATCCGCTCCCGGGTGACCACCTTGAAGAACGGGTAGATCAGCAGTACGCAGAGCACCGCGAAGAAGCCGAACGCCACCTGGTAGGAGAAGAACTCGGCGAGGACGCCGGCGAGGATCGCGGCGACCGGGGTCATGCCCCAGGCCACGAGGCGGCTCGCGGCGCTGAACCGGCCGAGCATGTCGGCCGGCACCAGCGACTGCGTGATGAACCGGGAGTTGACCGTCCACATCGTGCCGCCGGCGCCGGCGAGGAACGCCGCCGCGCCGATGGCCCAGGCGCTCGACGGGGCGGCGGGCAGCAGCGCCGGGGCCGCGACGAGGGCGAAGGCGCCGACGATGTCGGTGAACATGGACCAGCGTCGGCCGATCCACCGGTTGACCGGCCCGACGATGACGGTGCCGATCACCCCGCCCGCGCCGAGGCCGGTGAGCAGGAAGCCGTACTGCCGTTCGTCGAGGCCGAGCGGGCCGCCGACGGCGTAGACCGGGATGAGGGCGAGCCACGCCGCCCAGCAGCCGGCCATGATCGCGATGAGCAGCGCCATCGTCCGGAGCAGCCGGTGCTGCCAGAGGAACCGGAGACCCTCGCGGATGTCCTCGTTGACCGAGCGCTTGCGCTCGGGGGCCGCGACCTTGAAGTTGCCGACCAGCAGGAGCAGCAGGACCGCGCCGGCCACGTAGGCGAAGCCGGTGACGCTGAGCGCGAGCCCGAACCCGACCGCCACCAGGAAGCCGCCGATCGGCTGCCCGGCGAAGCCGTTGAACAGGTATTCCAGGGCCGTGATCCGCGCGTTGGCGGTCTCCCAGCGGTGCTTGGGCACGGCCGACGGGACGATGGAGACTCCGGCGATCCCGGCCACGACGTCGGCCAGGCCGATGACCAGGGCGGCGGCGTAGATCAGCGCCAGGGTCGGGCTCGCGGCGAGCACGGCGACGAGGAGCGCGCCGACGGAGACCATCCGGGCGATCTCGGCGCCCATCAGCAGGGCCCGCCGGTCCATCCGGTCGACGAAGACACCGACGTGCAGCGCGGCCACCAACCACGGCAGGCTCATGATGGCCGCGACGGCGGTGACCACGACGGGTGATCGACTGATCTGGGCGGCGAGCAGCGGGAGGGCGATCCGGGCCACCGCGTCGGCGATGTTCGTGGTGCCCGTGAAGACGACCAGAATCCATTCGTTTCGCCTGGCTCCGGGCGGATCCGCCTGCGCTGTGGTTTGAGCTGTGGCCACGACAATCCCTCGCACGGTCTTGAATTGGGAGAAGTTAATCGGAACTCCGCCGCGAAGTTCGCACAGCACCCGGACAAACGATAAGGGACCATTTACCCGGCCGTGCTTGTCAATTAGCTGACACGCAATGCCGAGCGGGTCGGGGACCGATCCGCACTTCCGCCCCGGCCATCGCCGGCAATTTCGATCGGACCGGTCGCCGGGGCTGAACGGAGTCGCAGGTCATCGGGGTCCGCGCGTTGACAGGGTGGTCGTACGGGTATCGACAGGCGGCTCCAACAATCGCGGAAAAGTCCCTTTCGCGCCTTATGGGAATACTCTGCGTTGCGCTGGTTGCACCATAGGTCATCCGGGGGAACGTGTCCATCCTCACGTCAGCGGGTCGACCGGCCCTCCGGCGGCGGCCACGACAGCCCAGCGGGGACCCGAATAATACGTACGGGCGTTTCTGTCGCCCGGTGCCGCATCTGAGGCGATTACGGCGGCATTGCCGCCCCGCCGGGCACCGCCGCCCCGCCTCCGCCACTGGCCAGCGCCCCTTTTACACCGTGCCCGCCCCAAGCCGGACGGGCTCCGGGGTGCCGACCGAATCAGCGACCAACGACATTCCATCCCGGGAACATCGAGAGAACATCGGCGCCGGGATGCTCGGACCCGTAGAACTTCCAAGCGCAAATTCAGTCGACCCCACCTCGATCGGCGGCCCGGCTCCTCGCCCGGTTTCCGATCATTGCGGCGCGGCCGACCCTCAGTGAACGGGAAGCAGGGATGACGACTCCAGCTGACCTCGACACGACGATCGCGAAGTACGCGTCGGTGGCCTTCGACGACTCGACCCCCCTGCTGGAGGCCGGCCTCGAATCGCTGTCCCTGCTGCGGCTCGCCGTCGAGCTGGCCGAGGACGACGACGCGGAGATCGACGCCACCCGCCTGGTGGACCTCCGCACCGTCGGCGACCTCAAGCAGTGGCTACGCGAGCTGAGCGCCGTGGGCGCCGAGACCGGGGGCGCACGGTGACCACGACGGCCGGGACGCAACCCGCGACGGACACCGGGCCGGTGCGACTGCCGATCACCGAGTCGCAGAAGGGGCTGCTGGTCGTCAACGAACGCTCGCCCGGCCGCGCCGTCTACAACCAGCTCGTCCGCTTCGACATCGACCCGTCCATCCCCGACGAGACGATCGAGCGCGCGCTGGCCACGGTGGTCGCCGTCCAGCCGGCGATGCGCCAGGTCTTCGGGCTGCTCCCGGAGATGCACGCGCGGCTCACCCCGCCGCCGGGTCCGGAGGACTTCCCGCTCGAACGGGTCACGGCCCGGCTGCGCGACTTCGAGGAGGCCGTCGGCGCGGCGCAGCGGCGGATCGGCCGACCCGAGTTCGACCTGGCCAACGGCCCCGCGTACCGCTTCGCCGTCGTCCGCTGCGTCGACGAGCCCCGGGTGGCCGTCCTCCTCTGCGACCACCACATCATCCTCGACGGCGTGTCGATGGGGCCCCTGGTGCGGGACCTCCAGGAGGCACTGGCCGGCCGCCTCGCCGGGGCGGAGGTCGAGCAGCGGCGCGCCGCCCGCGAGAAGGCCTTCGTCAAGGAGCTGGCGGCGCAGAACCGCACCGCCACCTCCGACCGCGTCGTCGACAGGTCCCGGGAGTGGGCGGCCCGGCTGCGGGAGGTCCCGCCCCTGGTGCTGGCCCCCCTGCCCGGTCGCGCCGCGCAGACGGAGTTCACCGGCGACCGGGTCAGCTGGTACCTGAGCGCGGCCGAGACGGCCGCGCTGTCGGAGACCTGCCGGCGGCTGGAGATCTCCCCCTTCGTTTTCTTCTCCGGCATCTACGGCACCGTGCTGGCCCGGCACGGCAACGTGTCCAGCGTCCTGGTCGGCAGCCCGTTCATGGCCCGCCGCACGATCGGCGCCTTCGACCTCGGCGGCTTCTTCGTCAACACGCTGCCGGTCACCGTCGACGTGGAGTGGAGCCGCACCGTCGACGAGCATCTCGGCAAGGTGGTCCGGGAGTCCATCGACTTCTGCCGGGCGAACGTCGACGTCACCTTCAACCGGCTCGTCGCCGACGTACGGCCCGACCGGTCCAGCAACCGCAACCCGCTGTTCTCGGCGATGCTCGCCATGCAGGACACCTTCACGCCCGAACCGGGCGGGGCCGTGCTGCGGGTCCTGGAGCCCGGCAACGGCACCGCCAAGTTCGACCTCTGGCTGGGCGCCACCCCCGTCGACGGCCGCTGGCTGCTCGAGATCGAGTACGACCGGCAGCTCATCGCACCGGTCGTCGCCGACGGGCTGCTCACCTCGCTGCGCGACGCCGTACGGGGGGCGGTCCGGGACGGCTCGCAACGGCTCGGCGACCTCTTCGCCGACGCCTCCGCCGCCGCCAGCGTCCGCTCCGACGGCTGGACCAGCCCGCTGACCGGCGACACGCCGTGGGACTGGGTGACGGCGGCGGCCCGGCAGCGGCCCGACGCCCCCGCGATCGAGGACCCGACCCGCCGGCTCGACTACCGCCAGTTGCTGGCCGAGGCCGAGCGGATCAGCGCCGGGCTCGCCGCGCACGGCGTCGGCCCCCGGGCCGTGGTGGGCCTCGCCGCGACGACCCTCTGCGACACGGTGACCGCCATCCTGGCCATCCTGCGCCGGGGCGCGGCGTACCTCCCCCTGGATCCGGGCCTGCCCGCCGAGCGGCTGGAGTACATGGTCCGGCGGGCCGGCTGCGAGTTCGTCGTCGGCGAGGCCCTGGTGCCCGACGTGCCCACGGTCGCGGTGGCGGACCTGGCCGCCACGACGGAGCCGGTGCCCGACCCGCTGGCCGACCCCGACGCCCCGATCTACGTGATGTACACGTCGGGCTCCACCGGGCAGCCC
The DNA here is from genome assembly GCF_004345505.1 of Micromonospora sp. CNZ303. Taxonomy (NCBI): domain Bacteria; kingdom Bacillati; phylum Actinomycetota; class Actinomycetes; order Micromonosporales; family Micromonosporaceae; genus Micromonospora; species Micromonospora sp. CNZ303. The sequence continues at coordinate 172,148 of NZ_SLVT01000002.1, forward strand.
AAGGGCGTCCAGATGGGACACCGCCCCCTGGCCAACCTCACGAGCTGGCAGATCGCGGCCCTCGGCATGGACGCCGAGACCCGCTTCCTCCAGTACGCCCCGCTCGGCTTCGACGTCTCCTTCCAGGAGATCCTGCCGACCCTGGCGGCGGGCGGGACGGTGGTCTCCCGCGAGCCGGCCGACCGGCGGATGTTCACCGCCGTCCTCAGCCGGATCGCCAGGACCGAGGTGACCCACGTCTACCTGCCGGTCGCGGCGCTGCGCCCCCTGGTGCAGACCGCCGCGAGCCGGGGCACCCGGCTGCCCGCGCTGCGCTACCTGTGCGTCTCCGGCGAGCAGCTCATCGTCGACGACGAGATCCGCGACTTCTTCCTCGCCCACCCGCACTGCACCCTGGTCAACCTGTACGGCCCCACCGAGACCCACGCGGTCACCTCGCACCGGCTGTCGTACCGGGACGCGGTGTGGCCGACCCACGTGCCGATCGGCCAGCCGTACCCGCGGGTGAGCGCGTACGTGGTCGACGCCACGGGCCACCTCGCCCCGCCCGGCGTCGCCGGCGAGCTGCTCCTGGGCGGGGACTGCCCCGCCGACGGCTACATCAACGACCCGGAGATCACGGCCGAACGGTTCGTGCCCGACCGGTTCTCCGGCGCGCCCGACGCGACCATGTACCGCACCGGGGACCTCGTGGTCCGCGACGACCGGGGCGACCTGGTCTTCCTGGGCCGGATGGACACCCAGGTCAAGATCCGGGGCTACCGGATCGAGCTGGGCGAGATCGAGGCGGTCGCGAACCAGGTCGACGGCGTCCGACAGTCGGTGGCGGTGGTCCGGGGCTCCGGGGCCGACCGGGAACTCGGGCTGTTCGTCCGTCCCGACGCGGACTCGACCGTCGACCCGGAACAGGTCCGCCAACGGCTGACCACGGCGCTGCCGGTCTACATGCGTCCCCTGTGGATCTTCCCGGTCGACCGGGTCCCGACCACGCCGACCGGCAAGACCGACCGCGACGCCCTGCTGCGGCTCGCCGACGAGCTGCTGGTCGAGCAGCAGAGCGCCGACAGCACGGAGGTCGCGTACGCCGACGACCTGGAGCGGGAGCTGGCCGGGCTGTGGGGCGGGGTGCTCGACGTCGAGGGCATCCGGCCGGACCGCCCGCTCATCGAGTACGGCGCCCACTCGCTGAACATCTTCACCACCCTGGCCGAGGTGCAGGAGCGCTACGGGGTGGCGGTGCCGCTCGTCGACTTCTTCGCCGCGCCCACCGTGGCCACCCTCGCCGGGCTCGTCCGCGCGGGGCGGGGCGGCGACGATGCGGCGGTGACGCCGTGACGACCAGGCTGCCCGGCCGGCTGGTCCCCCTGCTGCGGCGGGGTGACCGACCGGCGTGCGTACTGCTGCCGGGCGCCGGCGGCGGGCTGCACCCCTACCTGCGGCTCGCCGCGGCCATCGGCAAGACCCACAACGTCGCGGCCGTACGCGCGGCCGGCCTGCTGCCCGACGAGGAGCCGGAGCTCAGCATCGCCGAGATGGCCGACGCGGCGGCGCAGGCGCTGGACGCGGACGGCACGGTCCCGGCGGCCGTCCTCGGCTGGTCCCTCGGCGGCTCGGTCGCCTGGGAGCTGTGCGTCCGGCTGGCCGAGCGGGGGCACCTGCCCGACCTGGTCCTGGTGGACGCGACGCCGCTGCCGCGCCGCGCCACGGCCGAGGAGGACGCCCGGGTCCGCGAGACCGTCGTCGGGATGCTCGGGCCGCGCCCCGCCCCGGCGACCGTCGAGCGGGTCCGGCGGGTCTTCGACACCCAGGTCGCCGCCCTCGCCGACTACCGGGCCGAACGGCCGTACGCCGGCCGGGTGCTGATGCTGATGTGCACCGACGAGGAGTTCGGGTTCCGGGCGGAGGCCGAGGCCCGGTGGCGGGAACTGGCGCCGGAGCTGAACGCCGGGCGGCTCGACGCGGGGCACTTCGACGTCTTCGACCCCGAGCGCCTGCCGCAGCTCGTCGACGAGGTGACGCCGTTCCTCGGCCGGGCCTCCGGTGCGGTGCTGCGATGAGCCCGCTCGCGGTGGTCAGCGGCGGCACCCGGGGCATCGGGCTCACCTTCAGCCGCCGGCTGGTGAAGCTGGGGCACCGGGTCGTCGCGCCGTACCGGGGTGACGCCGTCGCGGCGGCGTCGGCGGCGGCCGAGCTCGGCGCCGCGTTCCACCCGGTCCGGCTCGACGTCGGCGACGCCGAGGCGGTCGACGCCGCCGTTGCGGCGGTCCTCGCGGAGCACGGCCCGCCGACCGTGCTGGTCAACAACGCGGGCATCAACATCGACCGGCCGTTCCTGGAGATGTCGACCGAGGACTGGCGGCGGGTGCTCGACACCAACCTCTCCGGCGTCTTCCACCTCACCCGGGCGTTCGCGCCGGCGATGCTGGCGGCCGGGTGCGACGGCGTGATCGTCAACGTGGGGGCCACCACCGGCATCCGCCCCCGCCGCAACGGCGTGAACTACTGCGCCAGCAAGGCCGGCCTGCTCCAGCTCACGAAGTGCCTGGCGCTGGAGCTGGCGCCCCGGATCAGGGTCAACTGCCTGATCCCGGGCATGACCGAGACCGACGAGCTGGTGACCCGGTTCCGGCTGGACGACCCGGCCGCCCGGGCGGCGGTGGTCGCGGAGATCCCCCGGGGCCGCATCGGCACCACCGAGGAGATCGCCGACGCCCTGGAGTTCCTCGTCGGGCCGGCGAGTGGATACCTGACCGGGCAGAAGCTGATCGTGGACGGTGGGCAGTTCATGTGGTGACCGATGTGGACGAGATCCTGGACGGCGCGACGCGGGCCCGGGCCGAGCTGCCCCCGCCCGGCGACGGGCGCTACGACCGGTACTGCGAAGCGCTCGCCGACCGGCTCGCCGCCGGCTGGGCCGACGTCCTGGCGGCGAACGCCACCGACGTGGCCCGGGGCACCGAGGCGGGCCTCGGCCCCGAGCTGGTGGACCGCCTGGCGCTCGGCAAGCGCCACCTCGACGCGCTGGTCGACCTGATCGCGCGGACCCGTGCGGCGCTGCCGGCGGTGACCGCGCCGACCGAGGGACACCTGGCCGGCAACGGCGCCACCGTACGCCGGCTGCCCAAGCCGCTCGGCGTGGTTCTGATGATCTTCGAGGCGCGGCCGACGGTGACGGTGGAGGGCGCCCTGCTCCCGGTGGCGGTCGGCAACGTGGCCGTCCTGCGCGGCGGGTCGGAGATCGCGGCCACCAACCGGGCCCTCGCCGTCGTCGTCGGGCAGGCGCTGGCGGACGCGGGGCTGCCCGACGGCACCGTACGGATCGTCACCGACCCCGACCGCCGGCTGGTGCGGGCCCTGCTGAAGCGGCACGACGCGGTCGACGTGCTGATCCCCCGGGGCAGCCCGACACTGATCGACTACTGCCAGACCAGCTCCACCATCCCGGTCATCGCCAGCGGCGGCGGGGTCAACCACCTCTACGTCGACCGCAGCGCCGACCTGGAACTGGCCGCCCGGATCGCGCTCGACAGCAAGCTGGGCGAGCCCACCGCGTGCAACACCCTCGAACTGGTGCTGGCCCACGCCGACGTGGCCGAGGAGCTGACCCGGGCCCTGCTGCGGGCCGGTGTCAAGCTGACCGAGCCGTGGCTGCTGCGGGTCGACCCCCGGCTGACCGCCGCCGTGCCCGCCGGGGCGCCGGTGGCCGAGCTGACCGCCGCCGACGACGGCCGCGAGTTCCTGGAACGCGCGGTCGGCATCCGGCCCGTCGCCGGCCTCGACGAGGCGGCGGCCCACATCCGCCGCTTCGGTTCCCGGCACACCGAGGGCGTGGTGGCCACCGACCCGGCGGTCGTGGACGGGTTCCTGGCCAGGGTGGACGCCGCCGCGCTGGTGGTCAACGGCTCCCTGCGCCTGCACGACGGTCCGACGATGGCGCTGGGACCGGAGCTGTCCATCAGCACGGGCCGGCTGCACGTACGCGGGCCCGTCGACCTGTCCGCCCTGCTGACCTGGAGCTGGGTCGTCGACGCCGGGGGCCGGCTGCGCGGCGACGGGACGGAGGCGGCATGACGGACCGGGCCCTGATCAACGAGGCGGTGAAACGGCTGGTCGTACGCGAGTCCCGGCTCGCGGTCGACCCCGGCACGGTCGACGACCACGAGCCCCTCAACGGCGACCTGCTGCGGGTCAACTCGCTCGGCTTCCTCGGCATGCTCGTCCGGCTGGAGGACGAGCTGGACGTGACGCTGCCGGACGACATCTTCGCCGGGCGGGTCTTCACGACCGTCGCGGACCTGGTCGACGTCGTCGCCGACGTGGTGAAGGAGGAGTCGTGACCGAGACACCCCGGGCCTGGCGCAGCGTCCTGCCGCACCTCGGCTACGAACTGCCCGCGGACGTGACGCCGGAGGACACCGACGGCCCGGTGACCGCCACCCTGCCCCTGGAGCTGATCCGGCAGAGCGTGTCGGCCCGGGAGTTCTGGCCGATCCCGGAGCCGGTGGCCGAGCGCTACCGGGCCTACCGGCCGGCGCCGCTGTGGCGGGCCCGCCGCTTCGAGGCCGAGATCGGGGCCACCGTCCCGATCTACGTCAAGTACGAGGGCGGGAACATCTCCGGCAGCCACAAGTTCAACACCGCGCTGGCGCAGGCCCACTACTACCACCGGGCGGGCTTCCGGGAGCTGGTCACCGGCACCGGCGCCGGGCAGTGGGGCAGCGCCCTCGCCGCCGCCTGCGCCGCGTTCGGCATGGCCTGCACCGTCTTCATGGTCGGCGGGAGCCTGCGCGACAAGCCGTACCGGGGCAGCCTGATGCGGCTCTACGGCGCGGAGCTGCACGCCAGTCCCAGCCCGCTGACCGGGGTGGGACGCGCCGCCACCGAGCAGCCGGGGCAGGGCAACAGCCTCGCGCTGGCCATCGGCGAGGCCGTCGAGTACGCCCGGGCGGACCCCAAGCGGGCCTTCTGCATCGGCAGCGGCGAGACGTACAGCATCCTGCACCAGTCGGTGATCGGCCTGGAGGCGATCGACCAGCTCGCCGCCGTCGACGCCACCGTGGACGCGGTGATCGGCTGCGTGGGTGCCGGCAGCAACTTCGGCGGGCTGGCCCTGCCGTTCTTCGCCGCGTGGCGGGCCGGCGAGCTGGACGTGCCCGCCGACCTGATCGCGGTCGAGTCCAGCGCCACCCCGAAGCTGACCCGTGGGGTGTACGCCTACGACCACACCGACTCCACCGGCACCGGCCCGATGGAGCCGATGTACACGATCGGCAGCGGGTACGCGATCCCCGCGTCGCACTCGGCCGGGCTGCGCTTCCACGGCGCGGCGAAGCTGATCTCCGCCATGCGGCACCGGGAGCAGATCTCGGCGCTGGCGGTGGGCCAGCGGGAGGCGCTGACCGCCGGCCGGACGTTCGCCCTGACCGAGCTGGTGCTGCCCGCGCCGGAGTCGGGTCACGCGCTGGCCGCCGCCGCCCGCGTGGCGACCGGGCGCGAGTCGGGGCACCCGGCACGGCACGGGGTGCTGGTCTGCGTCAGCGGGCACGGCCTGCTCGACCTGGCCGCGTACGACAAGTTCCTCGCCGGTCTGCCCGAGGACCGGCCGGCCGACGCGGACGCGTTGCGGGCGGCGACGGCGTCGCTCCGCGCGGTCCACGAGATCTGAAGGGCGTGACATGGTCGCTGTGCCTGCGGTGCCGACGCGCAGCCGGGAGTGGACGCCGGTGCTGACCGGCCTCCGCGCCGACCTGCTGGACTGCGTACAGGTGAACCTGGCCGCGCTGGCCGACCGGGCCTACGGGCCCGGCGCGCACCTGGCGCTCGGGGCCACCCTGCGCTTCCACACCGTCGAGGGGCCGGCCGGGACGCCGGCGGTGACCGCGTCGGTGGACCAGCGGCTGGCCGAGGCGGCCGACCTGCTCGGCCTGCGGGTCACCCGACGCTGGGACGACGTGCCGGGCGCGCGGCTGCGCGAGCTGGTGGCGGAGCACTCGCCGCTCTACGTGGTCGCCGACACGTTCACCATGAGCTGGCTGCCGTACGCCGGCAACCAGCACATGGAGCACAGCTTCCTGCTGGTCGACGCCGGCGAGCACTGCGTCGTGGTCGACGGCTACCACAACTCCACCCAGTGGGGTGACGCGCGGCCCGGGACGTGGCGGATGTCGGCCGCCGACTTCGACGCGGCGGTGCCCCGGGCGACCGCGATGACCGTCGTCGCCGACGGCGCCCCGCGGCTCGACCGGGCGGCGGTCCTGCGGGACAACGCCGCCGCGTTGCGCGCCGAGGCCGACCGGATCGAGGACTACCTGGCGGCGGTCCGACGGCGGGCGGGCGAGGCGGAGGCGGCGGCACAACTGGTCCTCGACGTGTGGCTGCTCGGCCGGTCCCGGGCCCTGCACGCCGCCTGGCTGGCCGGCGACCCGGACGCCGCCGACGCGGCACGGGAGGCCGCCGCCCGCGCCGACACCTGGCTCGCGCTCGCCGGGCAGAGCTACGTGGCGATGCGCCGGGTCCGCCGGGGCGGCGTCTTCCCCGCCCCCGTCCTCGACCAGCTCGCGGGCCTGCTGCGCGACGACGTGGCGCTCGCCGGACGGCTCGCCGACGCCGGGCCGGTGCCGCCGCCGCAGGACGCGTCGGCCGTCGCCCCGGACCGGATCCGCGAGGTGCTGGCCGACGAGGTGCGTGGCGTCCTCGGCGTCGGCCCGGAGGTGCCGGTCGACGGGCGTCCGCTGCGGACGTTGTCCGGCTTCAACTCGTTCCGGCTGGTCGAGGTGATCGAGCGGGCGGAGGCACGGCTGGGGGTGGAGCTGGACCCGGACGACCTCACCGGGCCGGCCCTGCACGACCTCGACTCGCTCGGCGCCGTGTTCGAGCGGGCCCGGCCGGCGACGCAGGGGGTGTCGGGCCGGTGAGCGCGCTGCTGCACGAACTGCTGGACCGCACCGCGGCCGCCCGGCCGGACGCGCCGGCGATCGCGCACGGCGACCTGGTCCAGAGCTACGGCGAGCTGGACGCCGCCAGCCGGCGGCTCGCCGGCTGGCTGGCCGGGCGGGGTGTCCGCCGGGGCGAACGGGTGGTCGTCTGCCTGCCCACCGACCCGCTGCTGCCCGCCCTGCTGTACGCCTGCTCCCGGGCGGGCGCCGTGTTCAGCGTCGTCAACGACCAGTCCCCCGCGATCGCCCTGGCGCACGTGCTGACCGACGCCGAGCCGGCGCTGCTCGTCACCGACAGCTCCCGGGCCCTCGCCGTGGCCGCGGAGCACGGGGTGCCGACCGTCGGCTCGGCGGACCTGCGCCGGATCGTGCGCGACGGCCCGGACGCCGAGCCGGCGGCGGCCCCGCTGGCCGTCGACCCGGTCTGCCTCATCTACACCTCCGGCAGCACCGGCATGCCGAAGGCAGTGGTGTCCACCCACGCGCAGGTGGTCTTCGCCGCCGGGGCCATCGCCTCCCAGCTCGGCTACCGGGCCGACGACGTCGTGTGGTGCGCCCTGCCGCTCTCCTTCGACTACGGGATGTACCAGATCTTCCTCAGCACGCTGGCCGGTGCCCGGCTGCACCTGGCCTCCCCCGCCGACACCGGCCCGACGCTGCCCCGGCACCTGGTGAACAGCGGCGCGACCGTGCTGCCCGCCGTGCCCGCCCTCGCCCGTGGCCTGGCCCGGATGCTGTCCCGCCCGGGCACGGCCGTGCCGGCGCTGCGCCTGCTCACCAACACCGGCGCGGCGATGCCGCCCGAGGTGCTGCGCGACCTGCGCGCCCGGATCCCCACGCTGCGCGTACAGCTGATGTTCGGGCTCACCGAGTGCAAGCGGGCCGCGATCATGCCGGTGGACGAGGACCTGCGCCGGCCCGGCGCCTCCGGGCGGGCCCTGCCCGGCACCGAGATCCTGATCGTGGACGCGGACGGCGCGGCGGTGCCGCCCGGCACCGTCGGCGAGATCGTGGTCCGCGGCCCGCACGTGATGGCCGGCTACTGGCGTCGCCCGGAGCTCACCGCGCAGCGCTTCCCCCGCGCAGAGGGGCTCTTCCCCCAGCTGCGCACGGGCGACCACGGCTGGCTCGACGCCGACGGCTACCTCTACTTCGTCGGCCGGCGCGACGACATCTACAAGGAACGCGGCATCCGCGTCAGCGTCACCGAGGTCGAGGCGGCGGCGTACCGGATACCGCAGGTGCAGGCCGCCGCCGTGCTGCCGCCCCGCGCCGAGGACGGCGGCGACTCGGCCACCCTGTTCGCGGTGACCGAGCTGACCGCGCCGGAGGTGCTCGCCGCGCTGCGCACCGAACTCGACGAGATCAAGACGCCCCGGACCTGCCTGGTCGTGCCGGAGATCCCGCTGACCCGCAACGGCAAGGTCGACCGGGCGGAGCTGTACCGGATGTGGTCGGAGCGCGCCCGTGTCTGAGCTCGCGGAACTCTTCGACCGGCCGGACGCGCCGCAGACCCCGGCGTACCTCTACGATACCGACGAACTGGCCCGCTCGTACGCCGCGCTGCGCGCCGCCCTGCCCGGGCCCGCCGAGCTGTTCTACTCGCTCAAGGCCAACCCGCACCCGACGGTGGTCGCCGACCTCACCGCCGCCGGGTGCCGGGCGGAGGTCTGCTCCCCCGGCGAGCTGCGCGTCGCGCTGGCGGCCGGCTGCGACCCGGCCGAGGTCCTCTACACCGGCCCCGGCAAGCGGGACGTCGACCTGGTCGAGGCCGTCCAGGCCGGCGTCGGCCTCTTCTCCGTCGACTCGCCGTACGGGCTGGACCAGCTCGACCGGGTGGCCCGCGAGCACGGCGTCGAGGTACGTGCGCTGGTGCGGATCAACGACGACACCCCGGCCCCCGGGCAGGGGCTCACCATGACCGGTGTCGCCTCGCAGTTCGGCGCGGACGTGCGCTGGGTGCTGGACCGGCCCGAGCTGTTCGGGCCGCGCCGGAACGTGGCCCCGGTCGGGTTCCACCTCTACATGGGCAGCAACGTCGACGGCGAGGACGCCCTGCTCGCCCAGTTCACCCAGTCCGTCGACACCGTACGGCGGCTGGCGACGGCGACCGGGACGCAGCCGGAGCTGATCGACCTGGGCGGCGGCTTCGGGGCGCCCTTCGCGCGGGCCGGCACCCGGCCGGAGCTGCCGAAGCTGGCGGACCGGCTGACGGCGTTGCTGGGCGACGCCTTCCCGGGCTGGCCGGAGCGCGGGCCGGGGGTGGCCTTCGAGTCCGGCCGGTACCTGGTCGGCACCTGCGGCACGCTGGTCACCCGGGTCCTGGACGTGAAGCGGTCGCAGGGCGCCACCGTGGTCGTCCTGGAGTCGGGCATCCACCACCTCGGCGGGATGTCCGGGCTGCGCCGGCTGCCGCCGATCGTGCCGGACCTGCTCACCGTGGACGCGGCGGCCGGCGCCCCGGTGCCCGGGACCATCGTCACCGGGCCGCTGTGCACGCCGCTGGACACGTGGGCCCGCGCCGCGGCCCTCCCGCCTCTGGTCCCCGGCCAGCTGGTCGCCGTGCCCAACGTGGGCGCGTACGGCCTCTACGCCAGCCTGGTGGCCTTCCTCGCGCATCCCATGCCGGTCGAGGTCACCGTCGCCGGGGGCCGGATCACCGGCGTGACCCGGCTGGAGCTCACCCGGCACACCGTCATCGGCAGCGACAGGGGTTGATCTGACAATGGACGCCGCTTTTCCGGACCTGCTCAAGCCGTTCCTCAAGTACGCGGGAACGCAGCCCATCACCGCCGAGGCCTCGCTCAACGAGCTGGGTCTGGACTCGATGCGCGCGATCGAGCTGCTGTTCACCATCGAGGACACCTACGGCGTGTCCATGCCCGACGAGCTGCTGACCGACAGCACCTTCGCCACCGCGGGCAGCCTGTGGAACACCATCGAGTCGCTGCGGGGGCGGGCGGCGTGAGCACCGCGACCCGCCACGAGGCCGCGCTGGAGGAGGTGCTGGCCGCCGCCGCCGCGCACGCGGAGCAGGCCGACGAGGCGGCGGAGTTCCCCGTCGCGGCGCTGGACGCGATGCGGGCCACCGGCCTGCTCGGCCTGCTCGTGCCGGCGGAGCACGGCGGCGGGGGCGGTGGGCTCGGCGACCTCGTCGACGTGACACTGCGGCTGGCCCGGGTGGACATGTCCGTCGCGTTGATCTTCGCGATGCACTGCCAGCAGGTCGTGGCGGTGGTCCGGCACGCCGACGGCCCGTTCGCCGCGCGGCTCCTGCCGGAGCTCGGCAAGGGCGACGTCTACCTCGCCTCGGTCACCACCGAGCGGGGCAAGGGCGGGCACCTGCTCAGCTCGGAGTCGACGGTCCGGCAGGACGCCGGGACGTTGACGATCGACCGGGACGCCCCGATCGTCACGGGCGGCCAGCACGCCGACGCGTACCTCATCACGACGCTGGCGCCGGACGCCACCTCGCCCAGCCAGGTCTCCCTGGTGTACGCCCGCCGCGACCAGCTCACGCTGGAGGTGCGCGGCGGTTGGCAGCCGCTCGGGATGCGGGCCACCCAGAGCGTGCCGATGCGGCTGACCGGACGGGTGCCGGCCGACCAGGTGATCGGCGCTCCCGGGAAGTTCCGCGAGATCGTCGCCCCCACCTTCGGCCCGCTGGCGCACATCGGCTGGTCGGCGGCGTGGCTCGGCGCGGCGACCGGCGCGCTGTCGCGGATCCTGCACCACATCCGCGACGCCGGCCGGGGGCAGTTCGATCCCTCCTCGGAGCTGCTGCTGACCCGGCTGGCCCGGGTCCGGGGCCGGCTCGACCTGGTCAACGCCCTGCTGCGGCACACCGTCGCCGCCGTGGAGGGCACCCCGGACGTGGCCGACCCGTCGACCCAACTGCTGGTCAACTCCCTGAAGGTGCACGCCGCCGAGCAGTGCTTCGCCGCCGCCGACGAGATGGTGGAGCTGGTGGGCCTGCGGCACGGCTACCTCAGGTCGTCGCCGCTGTACCTGGAGCGCGTCTTCCGGGACCTCCGCTCGGCCTCGCTGAACTACGCCAACGACCGGCTGCTGCTGGTCAACGGGGCGCTGACGCTGCGCGACCGGCAGGTGCACCTTGCCTGAGCTGCGGACGGCACCGGCGGCGGCCCCCACCGGGCCCGGCCCGGCGGCAGCCGACACCGGTGGCGACGTGGCCGCGCGTACCGGGGCGGCGCTGCGCGGGCTGGAGTCCCCGGGGGACGCCCGCGCGGTCTGGCGGGCGCTCGGCGAGCACGGCCTGCTGCGTGACCTCGGGCCGGCCGAGCTGCCGGGACTGCTCGGCACCCTCGACGCGTACTGCCCGGTCGGGGTGGTGCTGTCGGTCTGCGTCCAGGTCGCCAGCGCGCTGCCCGTCCTGCGCGAACAGGTCGACGCGGAGCCGGCGGACGGGCCGGTGCGGGCCGCGTACCTCGACGCGGTCGCCGGTCGCGCGACGCTCGCGCTGGCCGCGACGGACCGCGACGGCGCCGGCTCCGACCTGATGGAGCTGGGCACGACGGTACGCCTCGACGACCGGTCGCTGGTGCTCGACGGCGGGAAGCGGTGGATCACCAACGCCCGCACCGCCGGGCACGCGCTCGTGCTGGCCCGGCACCGCCCGCAGCGGCACTTCACCAGCTTCGTCTGGGTACTGGTGCCCACCGACGCCCCCGGCGTGCGGGTGTCCGCGACCCGGGGCACCCCGCTGACCGGCGCCGGCCTGGGCGACCTGCACTTCGACCAGGTGTGCCTGGACCGGTCGCACCTCATCGGCCGGCCCGGCCGGGGCATGGTCAGCTTCGCCCGGCACATCGCCACGGAACGCTTCGCGGGCGGCGTGTGGGCCGCGGCGATGTGCCGTCGGGTGCTCGCCGACACCCATCGCCGGCTCGTCGAGCGTCCCCTCGGCGACGGCCGGGCCTGGGACAACGCGGCGATCCGGGAGCGGTTCGCCCGGTGCGTGGTGGAGGCCTGGCGGATCGAGGCGGCCTGCGACGCCCACCGGAGAAGCACCGAACCCCTGGTGACCAGCATGCTGCTGAAGACCTCGGTGGCGCAGGGCCTGGACGTGGTGCTCGGCGAGTGCGCCGCCCTGCTCGGCGCGGAGGCGTACGCCGAGGGCGGGCTGGCGCAGCTGCGGGCCGCCGCCGGCATGTTCGCCACGGCCGGGGGCGCCACCGGCGCGATGCTCGCCGGCATCGCCGAGCACGTGCCGGACCTGCTGCGGGACCGGCCGTGGTGACGGCCCGGCAGCGGACGGCGCTGGCCTGCCGGGCACGGCCGCGCCGGGACCCGACGGGCCGCCACCGGGGCATCGTCCGGCTGCGGCTGGGCGCCCGGGTGCGGGTGGCCGTGGCCGAGCAGCGGCTGCTCGCCCACCTGCCGCCGGCCCCGGCGGACCTGGCGACCGTCGGTGACCTCCCCGCCGGCCCGCGTGCCGAACGGTTGGCCGCGCGGTCGCTGCTGCGCCTGCTGCTCGCCGCCGAGCTGGGCCGGGCGGCCGGCGTCACGCCGATCGCCGCCCGCGACGGCGGCCAGCCCCACCTGCCCGAGTGGCCGGGGATCAGCGTCAGCCTGTCCCACGACGCCGGGACGGTGGCCGCCGCGCTCGGCCGGGGCGTGCCGGTCGGCGTCGACGTCCAGGTGCCCGTGCCCGCGCCGCCGGCCCTGCTGCGCCGCTGCTGCGCCCCGCCGGTCCGCGCCGCCCTGGACCGGCTGCCCGCACCGGCCCGGGACCGCGAGTTCGCCTGGATCTGGACGGTGCAGGAGGCGTGCGTGAAGGCGACCGGCGCGGGCCTCGCCGGCCGGCCCTGGGCGATCCCGGTGCCGGCGGGCCGGCGGACGGGCCGCTGGGCCGGCCTGCGGTGGGTGAGCCTGCGCGGGCACAGCCGGGTGCCGGCGAGCGTGGCGCACGTGGTGGGTACGCGATGACCGCCCCGGACCCCCGCTTCGCCGGGCTGAGCTGCTACACCGCCAACCTGGCCGGTTACCGGGCCGGCGAGTTCGCCGACACCCCCGACCGGTTCGCCGACTCGGTACGCGTCGCGGTGCGCACGGACCTGCCGGAGGGACAGCTCGCCTTCTCCCACCACCGGATGCCGCTCGACCGGCTGCCGGACGGCACCCGCCTGGCGTGGGCCACCGCCCCGGCCGACGGCGTCGTCGGGTCCGTCGACGCGGAGCTGCGGCGCCACGGCCGGGTGCTGGTGGTCACCGACAACGCGGCGCTGCCCTGGTCCCCCTCGTCCGGCGGCACCGCCCACGCGCCGCACTGGCTGCTGGTCGACGACCGGCGCGGCGACGACTGGCACGTGGTCGACGGGTTCAGCGGGCTGCTGCCCGCCGGCGAGCAGGAGCCGTACGCCGGCTGGCTCGGCACCGCCGGGCTGCTCGCCGCGATGACCCCGCCGCCCGCGTGGCGCCCGGAGCAGGACCGGCGCAACGCGCTGGCCTTCGGCTTCTGGATGCCCCCGCCGGCCGGCGGGCAGCCGCAGTGGCTGGTCCGTACCGGCGCCCCCGGGGACGAGCCGGAGCTGCCCGGCGACTGGCTGCTGGACGAGGACGCGGCCCTGGAGTTCCTCCGCGACCACGTCGTCGCGCACCCGGAGGCCGCCGGGGCGCACCTGGACGACCTGTGGGCCGTCGCGCAGCACCGGACGTTCCGGTACCGCCACCTCGGCGACGACGAGGCGGTGCGGGCCTGGGCGGACCTGCCCCGGGCCCTGCGCTTCGCGGTGGAGTCGGCCCGTCGGGGACGCCCCCGGTCCGCGCTGGTGCGGACCACCTTCGACCACCTGCGGCACCTGGAACGAGACCGGTCGACCACCCCAGCGCCGGCGGCGGACCGCCCGCACCGGCAGACCTTGTGAAGGATGTGCGATGCAGACCCGTACCCTCTACGACTGGTTCCGTACGTCAGCCCGGCAGTACCCGGACAACGTGGCGATCGAGGTCGCCTCGGACGCACTGACCTACGCCGAGTTGCGGGCCGCGGCCGAGCGGTTGTCGGCCGCCATGCAGCGCGTGCCGGGACGGCCACCCCGACGGGTCGGGCTGCTCACCTCCCGCAGCCTCGTCGGCTACATCGCCTACCTGGCCGCCCTGCGGCTGGGTGCGACGGTGGTGCCGCTCAACCCCGCCAACCCGGCGGCCCGGAACCTCGCCATCTCCGACGAGGCGGGGCTCGACCTCGTCATGGTCGACGACACCTCCGGCGACGGGCTGGCCGAGTTCCGCGCGCAGACCACCGTCACGGTCCTCGACCTGACCGGTGAGGGCTGGCGCCGGTTCCTCGCCCCGGGCGACGCGACGGAGATCCCGCCGGAGGTGGAGCGGGGCCGCGACGACTTCGCGTACATCATCTTCACCAGCGGCACCACCGGGAAGCCCAAGGGCGTGCCGGCGACCCACGCCAACGTCGACTCGTTCCTGACCGAGGTGACCAAGCGGTACCGGTTCCGGCCCGAGTCGCGGGTCTCGCAGACCTTCGAGATGTGCTTCGACGGCTCGATCCTGGCGATGTTCGGCGCGTGGGGCACCGGGGCCACCCTGTGCGTGGCGCAGCGCGGCGACGTGCTGACGCCGGTGCGCTTCATCAACACGAAGCGGCTCACGCACTGGCTGTCCGTGCCGTCGCTGATCTCGTTCGCCAAGCGGTTGCGGGCGCTGGCGCCGGAGAGCATGCCGACGCTGCGGCTGAGTTCCTTCGGCGGGGAGCCGCTGACCATCGAGCAGGTCAACGACTGGACGGCCGCCGCGCCGAACACCGCCGTGATCAACTGCTACGGCCCCACCGAGACCACGGTCATCGTCACCGCGTACGAGGTGCCCGCCGACCCGGCAGCCCGGATCGAGTCGTCGAACCGGTCGGTGCCGATCGGGGACATCTACCCGCACCTCGACTACGTGCTGCTCGACGAGGACCTGCGCCCGGGCGACGACGGCGAGCTGTGCGTCCGTGGTGAGCAGCGCTTCCCCGGCTACCTGGACCCGACGGAGAACGCGGGTCGGTTCGTCTCCTTCGACGGCGAGCGGGGCCGGCTCTACGACGGCACCGGGCCGTTGACCGCCGAGCACTGGTACCGCACCGGCGACCGGGTCCGCCGCGAGTTCGGCGAGCTGGTGCACCAGGGCCGCATCGACCACCAGGTGAAGGTGCGCGGCAACCGGGTCGAGCTGGCCGAGATCGAGGCCGCGCTGCGCGCCCACGCCGACGTGGTGGAGGCCGTGGTGCTCACCGTGGCCGGCGCCGACGGGGAGCTGGACCTGCACGCCGTCTACACCGGCGCGGCGCTGGCCGACGACGACCTCACCCGGCTGGTGGGCCACCTGCCCCCGTACATGCGGCCACGGGCGTTCCACCACCGGGCGGAGATCCCGCTGACCGAGGTGGACAAGGTCGACCGCAAGCGGTTGACCTCCGAGCTGCTCGCCACCCGTGGCTGAGCAGCACGCCGGGGCGGTCCCGGGCCCGGTCCCGGCCACCGGCATGCAGGAGGCCCTGTGGTGGGTGCACCAGCGGGCACGGGACAGGTCCGTCTACCACCTCACCTGGCGGCTCGCGGTCGACGAGCCGCTCGACGAGGCGGCGCTGGCCGTCGCCTGGCAGGCGATGGTTGACCGGCACGAGGCGTTGCGGACCTCGGTCGTCCGGCAGGCGGACGCCGTCACGCTGGTGGTGGCGCCCCGGATCGTCGTGGGCCCGCACCGGGTGGAGGTGGACGACCCGGGACCGGCCGACCCGGGCACCCTGCTGCGGCTCGTCGCCGAGGAGGTGCACGCCGGGCCGATGGAACCGGAGGCCGCGCCACTGGCCCGGATCACCCTGGTCCGGGTCGGCGACCGGCACGAGGTGCTGCTGACCGTGCACCACGTGGTCCTCGACGGCTGGGCGGTCCAACTGCTCGTCGGCGAGCTGTCCGAGGCGTACGCGGCCACCCGGGAGGGGCGTGCCGTCAGCTTCCCGGCCGACCCGGTGCCGTTCAGCACGTACGCGCGGGAGCAGGCCGCGGCCCGCGCGGACGGCCGCTGGGACAAGAGCCTGGCGTACTGGCGCGACGCGCTCACGGGCGCCGCCTCCGCCGTCCTGGAACCCGACCTGCCGGGCGAGGTGGCCAGCGGCGCGCCCGGGGCGATCCTGCGCTACGGCTTCAGCGCCGAGGCGGGCGCCGGGATCGCCGCCCTGGCGAAGGCCACCTTCGCCACCCCGTTCGCGGTCATCCTCGGCGCGGCGCAGATCGTGCTCGCCCGGGCCGGCGCCGGGCCGGACGTGGCGGTGGGCGTGGTGACCGCGAACCGGATGACCGCCCGCGACCAGGCGCTGCTCGGGTACACCGCCAACCTCTGCGTGGCCCGGGCCACAGTCGACGGGGCGGACACCGTCGCGGGGGTGGTGGGCGCCGCCCGGGACGGGATGTGGCAGATGCTGACCCACCAGGCGGTGCCGTACCCGGTGGTGTTCGGGGCGCTGCCCGAGGCGACCCGGAGCGCGCTGGGCGATCCCGCGCCGCTGCTGCTGAGCTACCTCGGCCCGATCGGCACCGACCTGCGGCTCGGCCCGGTCCCGGCGACGCTGCTGCCCAGCCCGAACCGGGCCGCCCGGGCCGACCTGGCGATGTCCGTCTGGGAGGCCGACGGCGGCTACCTCGCCGAGATCGAGTACCACACCGGGCGCTACCGGGAGAGCAGCGTGCTGGCCCTGCTGCACGACCTGGACGAGGTGCTGGCCGACGGCGGCGCCGAGCCGCAGCGTACGGTCGGCTCGTTCGACGTCGCCACCCGCGCCCGGGCCGGCCGCGCGGCCCCGGCCACCGTGGACCGCGGCCGGGCGACCGGCCCGCTGCCCGAGTCGGCGGACTGGCAGCACGTCGTCGCCGCCTGGACCGACGTGCTCAGCGGCCCGCCGGCCGACGCGGACGTCGACTTCTTCGCCGCCGGCGGCAACTCGCTGAGCGCCCTGCGCCTGGTGGACGCGCTGACGGCCGACGGGCGACCGGCGGTGGACGTCGTGCGGTGGCTGGGCGAGCCGACCCCCCGCCGGTTGGCCGACCTGCTGGGCAACGGGTCGCAGCCAATGGCGGCGGAGTCGACGCTGGTGGAGTTGCGGGCGGGCCCGGGGCCGCACCTGCACCTCGTGCACGGCGCCGGGGGCAGCCCGCAGGACTACCAGGACCTGCTGGCGGAGCTGCCGGAGCACTGGCGGGTGACCGCCTCCCGCGACAGCGCGGAACTGCCGACGGTGGCGGCGCTGGCCCGCCGGTACCGGGCCGACCTGGACGCGGCGGGGCTGGTCCCGGACCTGCTCGGCGGGTGGTCCTTCGGCGGTCAGGTCGCCTACCAGATGGCCGCCGACCAGGTCGGACGGCGCTCGGCGCTGGTCGTGCTGGACTCGGCCCCGCCCGTCGGTTACGAGCTGCCGGCCGACGAGGTCCGGCACCGCTTCGACACCTTCACCGAGAACATCCACCGGGCCCTCGACCTGGAGCCGGACGCCCCGAGGCCCCGGGTGACGGGTGGCCCGGAGCCGGCCGGCTTCGACGGGCGGCTGGCCCTCGGCGCGCTCGCGGCCTGCCTGGCCGCCGTCGGGCAGCCCGTGCCCACGGCGCTGCTGGCGCACCGGTGGCGCAGCTACGAGCGCCACGTCCGGGCCAGCGCCGAGTACGTCCACGACGGCCCGGTCGACACTCCCGCGCTGGTGATCGGCGCGGACCTGCTCGACGCGCAGCTCGCCCAGTGGACGGCGCGGGTCGGGGCGGCCCGGTCCCAGCGCATCGGCACCGACCACTTCGGAGTGTTGCATTCCGCCGCCGTGACGCAGGTGGCGGCGGCCGTCATCGATTTCGCGCGCGTCGCGGCGGCGCGAGGTTAACCAAGGAGGATCCGTGTTCGACTCGAGAGTCTTGTACCAGGAACTGCGGGAGCACGTGGAGCGCGACGTGGCGCCGGACGACGTCGCCACGGCCCGCCGCGACTTCTCCTACCTGGGGCACGCGAAGGTCTCCTTCGTCGCCCCCGACAGCGTCAAGAAGGCCGTCGCCGACGAGGTCAACGAGCTGATCGACAAGGCCGGCACGCGCCGGGACCTGCGGTTCGCCGAGACCGACTACACGCCGCGCCGGATGCGCAACGTGACCCGGGCCGAGATCGCCGAACTGGGCACCGTCATCAACGGGATCTACACCGCGGAGCCGATCCTGCGGGTGTTGTCGGAGGTGGCCGGCGAGCCGGTGCACCCGTGCCCGTACGAGCCGGAGCAGTTCGTCATCACCTGCCTGGAGAAGGACGGCGACACCCACGGCTGGCACTGGGACGACTTCACCTTCGCGCTGGTCTGGGTGGTCGAGTGCCCGCCGGTGGAGCACGGCGGCTTCGTCCAGTGCGTGCCCAACACCGTCTGGAACAAGGAGCGCCCGGAGGTCAACCGGGCGCTGGTCAGCCGTCCCATCTACTCGATGGAGCTGTTCCCCGGCGACCTGTACCTGATGCGGACCAACACCACGCTGCACCGGGTCGCCCCGGTCCGCCAGGGCCGCCGCAAGATCATCAACATGGGGTACGCCTCGACGTCCGACCTGACCCGCGACTTCACCCACGAAACCATGGACCAGCTGTGGGCGACCGTGCCCGCCGGAGAGGTGTGACCATCATGTCTGCTCGGAACAACATCGCCCCCCAGCACATCGTGCTCGCCTTCTCCGGCGGGCTCGACACGTCGGTGGCCCTGGTCTGGCTCAAGGAGCGGTACCGCTGCCGGCTGACCGCGTTCATCGCGGACCTCGGGCAGGGCGAGGAGCTGGACACGGCCGCCCGCAAGGCCGAGAAGCTCGGCGCCGACGAGGTGCGGGTGGTCGACCTGCGCGAGGAGTTCGCCCGGGACTACGCCTTCCCCATGTACCGGGCCAACGCCCTCTACGAGGGGCAGTACCTGATGGGGTCCTCCATCGGCCGGCCGCTGATCGCCGCCGCGCAGGTGCGGGTGGCCGAGGAGGTCGGCGCCGACGCCGTGGCGCACGGGGCCACCGGCAAGGGCAACGACCAGATCCGCTTCGAGATGACGTTCGCCGCGCTGCGCCCCGACCTCACGGTGATCAGCCCGTGGCGGGAGTGGGACCTGGCCTCCCGCAGCGACCTGCTCGCGTACGCCGGCAGGCACGGCATCGAGCTGGACCTCAGCAGCGGCGAACGGCCGTACTCCATCGACAGCAACCTGCTGCACACCTCGTACGAGGGCGAGGCGCTGGAGGACCCGGCGCAGCCCGCGCCCGAGGGGCTGCTGTTCCGGGTACGCGACCTCCCCGACACCCCGGACGAGCCCGAGACCGTCGAGATCCACTTCCAGGGCGGCAACCCGGTCGGCGTCAACGGGACGCCCCTGTCCGCCAGCGCCGTGCTGGAGACGCTCGACGGGATCGGCCGCCGGCACGGCATCGGCCGGCTCGACATCGTGGAGAACCGGATCTTCGGCATGAAGACCCGCAACATCTACGAGGCCCCGTCGGGCAGCCTGCTCTGGCACGCCCACCGGGCGGTGGAGTCGCTGGTGCTCGACCCGGAGGTGGCGCAGCTCAAGGAGGAGCTGATGCCGAAGTACACCGCCCTGGTCTACCGGGGCCTGTGGTTCGCCCCCGAGCGGCTGATGTTGCAGACCGCCATCGACTTCAGCCAGCAGGACGTCACCGGCGACGCGATCCTGCGGGTGCACCGGGGCACCGTCCAGGTGATCGGCCGCCGCTCCCCGCACAGCCGCTACGACACCGCGTTCGCCACCTTCGAGGCGGACGACGTGTTCGACCAGCGCGACTCCTCCGGCTGGCTGCGGGTCAACACCGTCCGCTTCCGCGCCGGGCGGGCCACCGGGGCGGCGAAGCCGTGAGGATCGTCTTCTTCGGGTACGGCGAGCTCGGCGCGACCGTGCTGCGGGGCATCGCGCCGCACCACGAGGTGCTGCTGGTGCTCACCCACCGGGCCGAGTTCAGCGGGCTCGGCGAGCCGGACGTGGAGCTGGCCGCGGCGGACCTGGGACTGCCCGTGCGCTACTCGGCCACCGCCCGCGAGCCCGACCTGCACGAGCAGCTGCGCGACCTCGCACCGGAACTCATCGTCTCCACCAACTGGCGGACCCGGGTGCCGGCGGAGGTGCTGCGGATCCCGGAACGCGGCGCGGTCAACACGCACGACGCGCTGCTGCCCGCGTACGCCGGGTTCGGCGCCGTCAACTGGGCCATCCGCAACGGCGAGGAGGAGACCGGCCTCACCGTGCACTACATGGCGGAGGAGCTGGACACCGGCCCGATCATCACCCAGGCCCGCGTGAAGATCGGCCCGCACGACACCGCCGGCCAGATCCTGGAGCGCCTCCTCGCGGAGTACGTGCCGGTCACGCTCGAGGCGTTGGAGCGGGTCGCCGAGGGCCACCGGGGCGAGCCGCAGCCGCCCGAGGGGGCGTCGTTCTACCACCGGATCGGGGTCGAGGACACCCGCATCGACTGGCGGGACAGCGCCACCGCCATCTGCGACCTGGTGCGCGGCCAGTCGGACCCGTTCGTCAACGCCTGGACGACGCACCGGGGGTTCCGGCTGTGGGTCAAGGCCGCCACCCGGCCGGCCCGGGCGCACGGCGGCACGCCCGGCCGGATCGTCAAGGCCGACTACGGCGGTGTGGTCGTCGCCAGCGGCGGACCGGGCGACGGCGACGACCGCGGGGTGGTGCTGCTCCAGGTCTCCACCGAGACCGGGCCGCCCGTGCGCGCCATCGACTACTTCACCACCTTCGGCGAGTACCTTCACTGACACGGTGACCGGGGGCGCCGGTCATCGCGCGTACGACGATGACGGGAGAGGTCGGATGATAGGTCGACTGCACTCGGTGGTGCTGGACTGTCCGGACGCCGAGAAGTTGGCGGAGTTCTACGTCGAGCTGACCGGCCTGGAGTGGGCCGACAGCGACGGGTACTGGGTGACGTTGAAGGGCGCGGACGGGCATCCCCGCCTCTGCCTCCAGAGCGTCGCCGACTACCAGCCGCCGCAGTGGCCGGATCCGGCCTTCCCGCAGCAGGCCCACCTCGACGTGGAGGTGGACGACATCCAGGAGGCCGAGGAAGCGGTGCTCCGGCTGGGCGCCACCCGGCTGCGCGGCGGCGGCAGCCGCAACCACGGCTTCCGGGTCTACGCCGACCCGGTGGGACACCCGTTCTGCCTGGTCTGGGGTCAGGACTGACGCCATGACCAACCAGGACCGGGCAGTGGAGTTCCGCCGTACCGCCGGGGCGTTCGCCACCGGCGTCGGCATCGTCAGCAGCGTGTACGACGACATCCCGCTGGCGATGACGGTCAACTCGTTCACCACCGTCTCGCTGCACCCCACCCTGGTCCTGACCTGCCTGAAGCACCGGAGTCGACTGCTCACCCAGATCCGCGACTCCGGCATCTTCGCGGTCACCGTGCTCGCGGCGGACCAACGGGACGTCGCCCGTTGGTTCGCCGACGCCCGGCGGCCCTCCGGCGCGGCCGCGTTCGCCGGCGTCCGCGTGCACCGGGCGCCGGCCACCGGCTGTCTCGTGTTCAGCGAGGGACTGGCCTACTTCGACTGCCGCGTACGCGACCTCTCCGACCAGGGCGACCACTCGGTGGTCATCGGGGAGGCGGTGTCGTACGGCCCACTGAATCCGGCGAAGGCGCCGCTGCTCTATCTCCACGGGTCGTACCGGTCGATCGCGCCGGTGCCCCCGGCGGTGTCGGCCGCATAATGGCCCACCCCACCCGGCGGCGTCCGCCGCCCCACGCCGCGCGAGCCGCGATTCGGGTACGACGACGGAGTGCAGGGGGATGGCAACCAGACAAACGAGCCCCTCCCTTTCGGGACGAGCACTGTGGCGTCATGGCCAATTCCTTCCGCCCGGCCAGGATCCGAACCTGCGACAACCGGCTCGGTCAGGAATACCGCACGACGCACGCCTCGTACGGGCCGGTCACCTGCGGCCACGGAAGGCGCTCCACGCAATTAGGGCAAGATCAAGCTGCAAGTGGCCCACGCCCATGGGCGGCTTTACCGCGACCTGACAGCTCGCCCCCGCACCGGTCGCCATAACCACCTCGATCGCGGCCAACAACAGCATGGTGCCCCAGGTCGAACGACCAATTACGCACCGGCCCGCGCCGTCCCCTGGTCACGCCCTCTGGGATTGCCCCAATTTGACGGACAGTGATCATCGACTACGTCCGCCACGGCACTACCGACCTGTTGCCACGGTGGACGTGACCCCTCGGCCAGACTGCTCGCATACGCCGCCACCAGGAGTTGTGCGTCTCCTCCGCACCATCGACCGGGCGGGCCAGGACCGAACTGGAACCACGAAGCACGCTAAGCAGCTACGCTAGCCGGCCATCCAGCCGGAGCTCATTGAGCACGCCAGTTCCACCTGCGCTTTCCCCCGAACCACTCGTCGTGGCTGAACCCTGGGCGAACTGGTTCCGCGAACCAACCTACCGCAATCACGTCGGTCTGCCCGGCGCAGTCTCACCGACCTTAAAGCAGATGTGACCGCCTGGATCGCGGCACGGAACGCCGCCCCAAGCCGCCTACCTGGACCGGGGCAGCAGACGACATCCCCGAAACAGCTTTCGCGCCCCACGAACGTTTTAACAACTGTCAACACCAGGCACGGCTGAATTGACAGTGGTTGATTCTCGTGGCAGGCTCAAGGCATCCCTTCGAACAGAACGGAGCTTCAATGCGCGCGATTCGAAAGATCCTCGCTGCCACCGCCGTCACCGGCGCGACCGCAGTGTCCCTGCTGGCGGGTGCGGCCCCCGCGTCCGCCGACGCTGGAGCCA
This sequence comes from Micromonospora sp. CNZ303, assembly GCF_004345505.1. NCBI lineage: Bacteria > Bacillati > Actinomycetota > Actinomycetes > Micromonosporales > Micromonosporaceae > Micromonospora > Micromonospora sp. CNZ303. The sequence continues at coordinate 194,932 of NZ_SLVT01000002.1, forward strand.
ACGCAGTCGGCTGGTACACGGGTTACGGCTCGGGATCCTCCGCCTCGCTCGCCATCTGGTCGGCGGAGAACGACGCCAAGTGGAAGGCCCAGATGGGCGGCTTCAACACCTACCTCGACTGCCGCACGACCTACAGCAGCAGCACGAAGGTCAGCGACTACTACTACACCGCCAACGTGCAGCTGTACTGCTACACCTTCAACTGAGTCACCGCTCGCCGATTGCCGGAAGGAGTTCGCCGGGCACCACCAGGCGCACTCCTTCCGGTCGTCGGCGATTTGCCCGGGGCGCGGAGGACGTACCAGCTCGTCCGCAAGACGCACAACGTCGCCGCAGTGCGTTCGCTGGTCGACCGACACTCCGCTCCCCGGGCCGCTTTCCTCGCCGCCACCCCAACAAGATCGTTATCTGGTTCGACGAGCCGTGCCGTCGAGCAGCGCGAAACAGCCGTCCACGTGGTCGATCACTGAGCACGCGTCGGTGCGGGTTCGTGACACTGCAGACGCGCATCCCGTCGTTCACCCTTGGCGGGACACTGACCTGCACGGACAGCCCCACTCATGCGGTCCGAGATCGTTGCACGTGTTCCGCGCACGGCTGCAAACGGCGGCTTCAGGTGACACCCGACTGCACGGATCGACCGATCGACGCGGGAACACATCCGCTGCTCAGATGGCGCTTTGGCTCCATCTTCGAGGTGCCCCCGGCAGGATTCGAACCTGCGACACACGGTTTAGGAAGGCGACTGAGGCAGGCTGGCGAGTATGCCCTTGACCTGGACGTCCGCGTCGGTCACGTGCCGGACGAGTCAAGATCATTGCACGTACTCTGCACGGCCCCCGGTCCGGCGTCTTCGACTGCTGCGTCCGCCCGACGAGGTGCATCCGAGTCCGTGAGCCAGCGGTGGTCGTAGCCAAGATGATCCCAGTGAGAACGCATCCATCGTTGCTTCCGGACAGAGGAGGTACGCCACAGGTACCTCAAGTTGTCGCCCAGCAGATGCCGTCGCTCCGGGGCGACACAGCCGGGTAGCCCATGGCAGAGGTCGGCAAGTTCGTTGATCTGCTCACGCCGCTTCAGCAAGGTTTCCAGCGGCTCTTCGTCCACCGGAGCCGTGTAGAACCGGATCTCCAGGAAGGCCAAGCGCAGGAGCTGCAAGACGGCCTGCTCTGTAACTACCTGCGGCGGCTCGACGATCGTCACTGGACGATTCTCTCCCGGGCCGCTGACGAGTCGACACGCGTGCAGTCGTCTTTCGGCAACCGCAGTTTGGAAGATCGTTCTCGGCTGACCTGATCTGTCCGGAACGCCTGCTCAGCCGCGGTACCGTGGTGCCCGATCATGACCGCTGCTGACCGTCTGGGACACCGGCTACTGGCACGTGGCTGGCACGGCTGCACGGTGGGCGCGCGGCTGTCCGGCGGTGTACGGCTTACCGCCCCCGGCCTTCGGGCCGGGGGCGGCTTGCCGTGTCGCCGGCTTTCCGCGCGCCTGGACCTTGGTACCCGGTGGCAAGCCGCGAAGCGGCGCGGCAGCCGATCGCCCCAACCTCGACGGCGGCCCTGACCCTCGCGATCGTCACAGGCCGCAAACCATTGGCCTCAGGGAAGGCCCTCCGCCAAGATGCCCTACGTGGCCAAAGACGAGGATCTGCCTCTCGCCGATACGCTGGCGCTCGGGAAACTGGCCTACCTCCGCCAGCGCTCACTGAGCAACCCGCGCTACCGAGACGCCAGCTACGTTCGGCTCCACGTCACGCCGGGCTATCTCCGCTGGAGCCGGCCCTCAGTCTTTGACCCGCACTTGGAGTCGGTGCAGCGTACCCTCGCCACCTTCGAGAGGCTCGCCAAGCGCCATGATCCGGAGGCCACCCATGCCTGGCGAGCAGTCCTCGCTGCCGTAGACCTCCTGTTAGCTGAGGGGCGGCACCGGACTGGGCACCGCATCCGACCAAGACGAATCTGATCGGTCGCCGTCATCGGCCTTCTGCGGCCCGCCGCGCCGGCCGATGCCGGCCGGAGGCCGTCAGCAGGCCGAGTGCGAGCGGGCCGCTGCGCCGCGCTTGCGCGGTGCCTTGATCCTAATGAGAACGTTTCGGCAGTGGCGTCGCTGGCAGGGTCCATCCGACGTCTCGTTTACAAGAACCGTGCGCTTCGTCTGCCTGCGTCCGCATCCGTCGCCCGCCTCGACCGACCGTCCACGCGACGCCGGGCGTGGGCGTCTTTGTTCCGGCTCGTAGCTGTCACCGTTGCTGTCGACAGTCCGCGCGGGCCAACGCCAGCGCCGATGAGGTGATTTCATTCGATCATGATGCAGCCCATACGCCGTGGCGCCTACCGGCTCTACGCCCGCCGCCTCCGCGCCCAGCTGGCTGGGAAGTCGCTGCCACGGCACGTGGCAATGGTGATGGACGGGAACCGCCGGTGGGCCAGGCAGGTGGGCTTCGATGACCCCGGGGTGGGCCACCGGTACGGCGCGGAACACGTCCACGAGGTACTGAGCTGGTGTGCCGACATGGGCATCCATCACGTCACTCTGTTCATCGCCTCCGTCGACAACATGCGTAAGCGGGCATCCGAAGAGGTGGAGAACCTGATGCGGATGATCGAGGAGGTCGTCGCGGAGCCGCTCCTCCGCCCGGCCAATCCCTGGCAGCTTCACCTGGCCGGCCGCGCGGACGTCCTACCCGACTCGACACGCCACGCCCTGAAACTCGCGGAAGACGCCACCCGCGAACGCGGTGCCGAGTTCCATCTCACGGTCGCCATCGGCTACGACGGCCGCGAGGAAATCGTCAGTGCAGTTCGTTCCCTGCTGGAACAGGAGGCACGAGCGGGCGCCACACTCGACGACGTCGCACAGCGACTAACCGCCGACGCTCTCGCGGCGCACCTGTACACCGGAGGCCAACCCGACCCTGATCTGGTCATCCGCACGAGCGGAGAACGCCGCATGTCCGGGTTTCTGCTCTGGCAGGCCGCCTACTCCGAACTGTACTTCTGCGACGTGTACTGGCCCGGCTTCCGGAAGATCGACTTCCTGCGCGCCCTGCGCTCCTACTCGGCCCGCAGCCGACGATTCGGAGCGTGACAAATCCCCCTGCTCCCGGTTCCGTGGCACAACCGCAAAGACCGGCGACCGTCAGACGTTGAAGCGGAACTTAGAGCCGCTGTCTCGCCACCAGCGGGAACGCTACCTGACGCCTGCTCACACGGCGTCTCGGCCGCCATCGTTGATGGCTGGTTGACGACGTTTGACAGTGTCTTGTGCCCCGTGTGTGCCCCGAGCGCCTGCGTGCCCCACTGAGGAGCGATGTGGTCGCACTGCCTTGTGAGGAGTGACCAGTACCCTCTACCTGTGCTCCGGTTGCTGGTCGACACATCAGTCTGGCTCGACATGGCGAAGCATCGAGACGGCCAGAAGCTCATCGTGCCGCTCCGAGTGCTCTTCCACCAGAAGCGCCTTCGACTGATCGTGCCCTCGCTGGTTGTCGAGGAGTTTGAGCGTAACCGGCCTCGGGTTGAGGCGTCTGTCTCAGCCAGCGTTGCAGAGCGCGTCCGGCAGTTAAAGATTGATCTCAACGAGTATGGCGGAAACCAACGGGAGCAATGGCTTGAAGAGATGAGCCATCGCCTGCCTCTACTGTCGTCCCTGTCACTGAGGAACTTCACAGAGATTCGGGAGTTGTTGAGCCACCCGGCCGCAGTGGAGCCGAGCAGCCGCCAGCAAGCGTCGGTGATACTGAGAGCGTTGGAGAAGAGGGCTCCGTTTCATCTGGCGAAGAACAGCGTGGCTGACGCTCTCCTTATTGAGATGTTCCGGGATGCGGTGAAGAAGAGCCGGCCATCAGACGTCTGTTGCTTTGCCACCTCGAACCACCAGGACTTCTCTCTCCCCAACGGCGACCGAAGGAAGCCTCATCCCGACTTCAATGACATTTTCGACGATGGCCGTGTCCGCTACCTCCTAGGCTTGGAGGGTCTTGCTGCCGGGCTTACAGAGCACTTCGGGGACGAGTTCGAAGAGCTTGTCGAGGAAGTTGAGCTAGTTCAAGAGGAGCCTCGTACCCTCGTTGAGATCCTTGAAGCGGAGCGTGAATTCTTCGACAAGATATGGTACGTACGAAAGCTTATCCGACAGGAGAAGGAGGAGCGTGGCGAGGCTGACCCGACGCCAGAGACGCTAGCTTCCCAGATGGAAGCCGCCATGCGACAAATTGAGGACAGGTACGGTGCCGACAATGTCGGCCCCTGGGATGACTGGGGTTGGGGCTTTGTCCATGGCAAGCTGTCGGCCCTGCGATGGGTTCTAGGGAGCGAATGGGACTTCCTAGACACCTAGTGAGCGTCTTGCCATCCCGATGCTTGCAGCGGTCTCAAGTTCCGTCGATCGTCTCGCTGGCGGAGCTTGGCCACTTCGTCCCGAAGGAATGGACGAAGCTTCGCCGGTTGCCGCAGTAGGGGCCACGATCGGCAACGACAGTCCAAGGCTGTCCACATTCGTTCGCGACTGATCGCGGCGGTCGCGCCCAGTTGGTCATCCAGCTCGACATGGCGGTGCCGGTTAGCCCCGGGGGATGCGATACGGCACCCGTTCAATCCTCCTGGGCGCATTCCGCTGCAGGAACGGACTCTGGTCGCTGCCGAGCGGAGGGCAGGAAATCGGAGAAACGGTAGCGCAGACCGCAGTCCGGGAGACGCACGAGGAAACCGGGATCACGGTCGAGATAACCGGAATGGTAGGGGTCTACTCCGACCCTGATCACGTTATCGCGTACTCCGATGGCGAGGTACGGCAGCAATTCTCCCTATGCTTTCGCGCAGTGCCCGTCGCCGGAACGCCGACGCCGAGTAGCGAGTCAATCGATGTTTGCTGGGTGCCGCACGACGAACTAGGCGGCTACGACATCCACCCATCGACCCTGCTGCGCATCAGGCACGGCTACGAAGAGCGCACGGAGCCCTACATCGGTTGAGATAGGCGCTGCTGGGTGCGACGTACCGCAGCAACCATTTCCGGTTCGGCCCGAATGATAAAGTGCGTCACAAGGTGATCCGGACCGTAGCGAGACCGAATCTCTGCCAGCCGCTCCAAGACCTCGAAGTCCTGACCGTCCGGGCCGGTCGTCATGTCTGAAAAGCACAGGGCGTCGGCTATGGGGAATCCTCCCGAGGAAACTCGGCCATCAAGGCGTCGTGTAGCCCACGCGCCTCCGCTTCAAGCCACGCACAAGAATGGTGGGCAACCAGGCCGGCAATCCGGTCGTCAAACTGCTCTCGTCGCAGCCACCTTCCGCCGTCGAGGGAATGAAAGCCGGTGTCGACAAGGTCCGGGCTATACCCCACGTCGTGCAGCCACGCAGCCGCCACCAAGACATGCCGCTCTGGTACCGGAAGCGCTTCGGCAACACGACTTGCTTTTGCGGCGACGGCTTGAACGTGACGCCACCGGCGCGGTAGTTGCTGCGCAAGCAGGCTCTCTGCGATGTTCTTCGCTGTGGTCACGAATCCTCCACTCCACCAGGCTACGCGGCTGCAGTAGCGACACCAACGGCCGTCGCTGCTGTAGCCGCATTTACCGCGGCGAGACTACGACGCTTGAGTTCAAAGCCGCTTTGCCCATCGGATTTTACCATCCTCGTCAATGTGCGCCAAACCAAATAGCAGCTCGGTCGACCCGTCCGTCACTATAGACCCGCCTAGATCAGTAAGAAATATCGAGGCAATGAAGCCCTCCTGGGTGGAGCGAGCACCGACCGTTTCAATCAGAAGGCTATCGTCACTCAAGCCGAGGCTGGGAATCCAGTCGCAACGCGCCAGGAACTTGTCTATTGACGTTGCCGCAGTAGCATTCGACTTACCGTCGCCATTCCAGCCGCCGTGCACGGGGAGAGAACGAGGTTGGCCTCCCCGCCTAAATCCGAACACCTGATACCAGCCATCCTCACGCGTCGACTGCTGCCACCGCACTTTGACAATGGCTGCCTGCTGGAACCCCTGCGGCAGAGAGCGCGGATCATCTCGGGGAACCCCTAGGGCAAGCGCCACGGAGGGAAGGGACGCGGCGTCGGCAAGCTGCAGTTCTACGGCTACGGCCAAGTCACTCCCGCCTGAGCATTCATGCTTATCACGCGCAATTACATAGGCGGATACGGATCCGAGAAACACGGCAGCGACGGCAATCGCTCCTGCGGCACGAACTTTCAATGCTCTCCAATCTCCCATCGATCATCACGCCATAGCGACTTTTTTGAATCCTGCCTACGACGCTTCACTAGCTGCAATAATATTGCGATGCTTCTCGGACCGCACATCCACCCCACCCGTAGGACGCATTTGTCGGATTTGTACGCCTTGTCAGATGGACTTGACACCTTATAAAAGGCTCGGCGATGATCACCCGGTCAAACTGTAAGATGAGTTTGCGTAGGGAGCAACTCTTTGAAGAAGTCGAGCACCGCGCTCAAGAGGTTAGCTGGCTTTGTTGCCATGACAACCGCCTGTGCCCTCTGGGGGTCGCCATCACTGGCAAGCCCCAAACCTTCCAACTATGTGCCTGCGAATATTCGCGTGATCGAAGCTGTCAAAAAGTTCGAGCGCGACAAGTCTGAAGTTGATTACATTGGCCTAAACAGGTCAATCGTCCAGGCCGGAGGCGATCCGGTTCTATTCGATCTGCCAAAAGCGGGACTCTACAACCTCACGCCAGAGAAGGCGCAAGCAGAGTACGACAAGGCCCAACTAGCGCAAGCCTCGAAAAAGACCCTAAAGGGGGAGGGCGTCCAGGGCGCCGAGACGGACTCCCGCACCGAAGCAGCTTTGCAAGATGAGATCCCGAACGACGCTTTCGCGGTTAGTGGCTACTGGTCCCACGTTCAGGACCAATACGGCGAATGGTGGACGTATTTCGGGAGTTGGAATTTCCGTGACAGCTACCACGATTCAATCTTTGGCGGAAGTGGCGACACCCCGCGCGATGCGTTTACTGTGCAGACAGGAGACGTCAAGAGCCAGTGCTTCAAACATGACGGCGATGACTGGTGGACCTACGACGCAGCAGGCGGTAACTCAACTAGGTTTACACACAAGAAAGACTGGAGCTTCGATAGCCTCGTAATTGAGGTCGAAGATTACTATCTCGAATCAAACGCCTGGTATGTCGATCGAGGAACAGGCTACATCTCGTACCAGAATATCGCAAATTGCGCCGATTCGGTGATTTACGGGAAGACTTACTATAATCACAACGTCGATGGCTGCGCTTGCTCCTGGTCGTACCAGCTCGGATACCTAGCATTTTTCGTCACGTATCAATCGGCTGACACGGTGAAGCAGCTGCAAAAAGTCGCTGGCGATTCAGCCTGGACTGTTGGCGGCGGCGGGGGCGGCGGTGTCCCGGGTGTCCCGGGTGGCCCGGGTGACCCCGGTGGCGGTGGTGAGACGCCCCCACCTGTCCGCACGGACTTCGATGGTGATGGAAAGCCCGACATCATCGCCCGCCACGCTCAAACCAAAGCCCTGCACCTCTTCAAGGGCAACGGCGCCGGCGACCTCCAAACAGGCACGGGTGGCGCCTTCAGCACCGGCTGGAACAGCTTCGACACCATCCTCGCGGCCGGCGACTTCAGCGGCGACGGCAAGCCTGACATCATCGCCCGCCACGCGCAGACCAAAGCCCTGCACCTGTACGAGGGCAACGGATCCGGCGGCCTCCAGTCCGGCACAGGCGGCGCCTTCAGCACCGGCTGGAACAGCTTCGACACCATCCTCGCGGCCGGCGACTTCAGCGGCGACGGCAAGCCTGACATCATCGCCCGCCACGCGCAGACCAAAGCCCTGCACCTGTACAAAGGCAACGGCGCCGGCGACCTCCAAGCAGGCACAGGCGGCGCCTTCAGCACCGGCTGGAACAGCTTCGACACCATCCTCGCGGCCGGCGACTTCAGCGGCGACGGCAAGCCTGACATCATCGCCCGCCACGCGCAGACCAAAGCCCTGCACCTGTACAAG
>NZ_SLVT01000002.1:203038-219731 GCF_004345505.1 Micromonospora sp. CNZ303
CGCCCGCCACGCCACCACCAAGGACCTACACCTCTACGCCGGCAACGGCTCGGGTGGCTTCCTAGCCGGCACCGGCGGCGTGATCAGCAGCAACTGGTACGCCTTCGACATGATCTCCTCTCCGGGTGACTGGAACGGCGACACCAAGCCCGACATCATCGCCCGCCACGCCACCACCAAGGACCTACACCTCTACGCCGGCAACGGCTCGGGTGGCTTCCTAGCCGGCACCGGCGGCGTGATCAGCAGCAACTGGTACGCCTTCGACATGATCTCCTCTCCGGGTGACTGGAACGGCGACACCAAGCCCGACATCATCGCCCGCCACGCCACCACCAAGGACCTACACCTCTACGCCGGCAACGGCTCGGGTGGCTTCCTAGCCGGCACCGGCGGCGTATTCAGCAGCAACTGGTACGCCTTCGACGTACTCGGGCTGTAAGCGCCATAACCTGATGAGGCGTTCCTGCTCCGCCTAGCCCTTGTCCTGGGCGGAGCAGGACGCTTTTCGCCATCCGTCTGCCTCGGTCCGCCCTGCTGGAATCGAGCGTCGTCAAGTTGGCCACGTCAAGTGGACCTTGACGCAGGTTCGGACGCCAGCGGGTCGGACAGCGGTCTGCTCGGCTCGTCCCACGTCGGCGGATGGGATGGCCTGCCGCCACTATCCACAGACCGCCCCACCGACGGAGCTTGGCGTCCTGAAGCCGGAGAACCCATTGGAGGCGCACTACAGTAGCCGCCCTACCAGTAGTCCGACAAAACGGCGGCAATCCCGCCAGAAAAAGTTGTCATGCTCCTGCCACGATGGCGCGCTTCCCACGCGACACAACCACCTCGCCGCACGCCGCGAGAATGGCGACTGCCCGGTGAGCCGTGCTCGGCGCAACTCCGTAACGTGCCGCAAGGTCAACCATTGGTGGCAACGGGGCGCCCTGCCGCAAAGCTCCACACTTGATGGCGGCCCGAAGGTCCGCAACCATACGCAGGTACGGTGCCGAGTCGTCCGCGATCGGCGCAGACGCAGAAGCAGGAAGCGCTTGTTCTGAATCGAGGCCGGCTGGCAAGGCTGGCATACGTCCGGCCAGGCTGCCGGCCGCTCGCTGGTCGGCCTCAGACACCCATGCGCTATACACCCGCAGTGTGGTCGAGCCTCCCCCACCGTGGCCGAGTCGCCCGGCAACGGTTCGCACGTCTACGCCAGCAGCGATCAGCTCTGTGGCGGAGTAGTGCCGGAGTTGGTGAAGGTTCATGTCCCACCCCAGCCGCGCGCACATGCGGGCGTATCGCTGGGTCACCGTGTCGGGCTTCAGCCAGGTGTGCCCGTCAGGCGAGAGAGAGAACACGCGGGCGTCGGTCGGCAGGGTGAAGCCGAGCGCGGCGGCTCGCTCCGTGCAGCGACGTAGATACGCCCGCAGTAGCGCCAACGTCTGATCGTCAAGGGTAATGCGACGCTGCTGGTGTGTCTTCGTGTCCTTCTCCCACGTCTTCGCGCCGGTCTGCGCGATGCTTGACCGGATCGTCAGAACGCCGGTCGCAAAGTCGATGCGATCCCAGCAAAGTGCACACAGCTCGCCGCGCCGGGCGCCCGTCAACAGGGCTAGCCAGACGAGCATGCCCCAATCAAGGTCCCGCCACGCCGCGGTGGCGATGCTCGCCGCTTGCTCTGGGGTCGGCGGACGAGGGTCGGGGCGGGCCGGCGACGGTGGCTCCGCCTGTTCGATCGGGTTGGCCCCGATCCAGCGCCAGCGGACGGCCCGCTTGCACGCGCCGCTGAGGATCCCGTGAATCTGCCGGATAGACGAATCCGCGAGCGGTCGACACGTGTGCGGCCGACACCGGTCGTTGCACGCGTGTTCCCCTGCGGCCTGGTGCTCGACGTACTTTCGGCCTTGGCAGTGCGCGCGGCATGCACGGAGCACCGCGTAGAACGAATCGAGCACTTCCCCATCGAGCCGGCCAACGGCCAGATCACCGAGAAGGGGCTGGATGTGGTTGCGGATATAACCCTCGTATGTGCCGCGCGTCGTCGGCTCGACGTCGAGCACTTCCAGGTACCGACCCATGAGTTGGTTCACTGTGGCTTTGGTGCGCGGGTTGCGCTTCTCGTCTACTTGGTTGAGCAGCCGCGTTCGCACTTCTCGGCCTCGCGGGCAGCATTCGGCCCGCTAGGGACCGTCTCCACGAGGTAATGCCGCTTCTTCGATACTGGGTCGATGCCGGCGTAGACCCTCACGCGGAGTGACCCGCTAGGAAGCGTCTCGATCTCGCCGCGAGTGCGCTTGCGCGCCATCGATTTGGGAGGCATGGAGCGACCGTAGCGCGTTTCGCTCCATGTATGGCTCCACATGTCCGGCCACTAGATCATCGATCTAGTGGCTGACCTGGGTGCCCCCGGCAGGATTCGAACCTGCGACACACGGTTTAGGAAACCGATGCTCTATCCCCTGAGCTACGAGGGCGCGAGGGCCCAGTCTAGCGACCCGGGCGTTCACCTGGGGTGGCAGGGAGTGGCCCACGTTCGCCCGCGTCACCCGGGCCCCTGTTCTCCCAGCCCAGGACCACACCCGGAGCGCACGAACCCCGGTTTGCGACCGGCGGTCGGTCGCAGTGACCCGCGTTGGCACCGGTTCGCCCGAGTTGGCATCCTCTGGAGAGCACACAACACGCACATCATCGAAGATCAACGACGCTCCATCCGCATACCTACCGTCGGCGCCGCCACCCGAGAACGATGGAGCTCCCACCCCGGGCCAGTCGGACACGCCGCGATTCCGACCTTGGCGGTCTCCCATGCGTCCGCACATGGCCGTGAACAGCGCGTTCGCGATGGTTGTGCTCAGTGCTATCGCCGCTGTCGGCGGCCCTGGGTGTTGGCGTTTTGGGCGAGGTCGGCGCGTAGCTGGGTGCGGGTGCGCATCAAGATCCGTCCGAGCATGTTCTTGCCGGCGCCACTCCGGCCGCGTCCCCAGTAGTGGTCAGTGCTGGTGTCCTCGACGATCTCCTCGTCGCCGGTGTCCAACTACCCGATCGGGCCAGCGGTCGGCATGGGCCCCGCTGCCTCGAGACCACATGGGCGCGGTGCTCGACCGGGACGACCTGATCAAGCAGCTCGCTGCCATGCTCAACACGCTGCCGGCGCTGGAACTACCGCACAGCGACCTCGTCGTACCGGCCATCGGACTCGACACCGCCACCATGATCTCCTACGGCAAGGTCAACGTACCGAGCAACACCGCCACCTACGGGTTCGCGCAGGCAGACCACATCCACGTCTCCCCGGACGAAGCCATCGACTACGGCAGCGTTTGTCACCCGCCCCACCGACGTAGCCGCCGAACTCGTCGCACGTCTCATCGCCGACCATCGGACCGCCACAGGCCTACACTGACAACCTACTGATCCACGCCCCCGCCAGGACGAGTCCCAGCAGGAAGCCGCCGCCGACCACCGGTCGGAACGGTGCTCCGTTGGTGCGCGGCGACACGGTTCTCTCCGCCGCGCCACACGCTTCGCGGACACCGATGACGGCCTCCGTTCTCTACGCTGCTCCCATGGCAGCGTGTCCCGAGCTGACCAGGCCGGTCCCCCACGTGGGGTCCGGTCACGGTCTCTCCGGGGCAACCCCGGGGACGCGATACTCACCTCGGCACCACACCACAGGTGCGTCGGCACGCTCCGCGAGCCTGTGCACCCGCACGACCGGGCATCGTCGGGACACGCTGCCACCATCGGCCCGGTCGTGACCACCATCCACGCCCTGGCCACCGCGCTCGCCGACGCGTTCCTCGCCGGCGACGGCTGGCGCCGCGCCGATCTGGTCCAGCAGGGTGGGCTCGTCCTCGGGGTCCGGCGGCGCTGGCTGTGGCCAGTCGCCGACGCGGTGCTGGCCGCCTACCCGCACCCACCCACCGACCGGCCACGCGAACTGGCCACGTTCCTGAGCACCCTCGACCCGCTCCGCGCGGCAGTCGCCGCCGCCCGCCAGCACCAGCGGCCGATCGTCATCCGCGCGCGGCCCGTGACGCCGACCCGCACCGTCCGCCGCCCCTGGCACACCCCCGTCATCGACACCCTCGGCGACCTGGCCGCGATGCTCGACCTGAGCACCGATCACCTCGACTGGTACGCCGACCGACGCGCCATGAACCGACGCGCCACCGCCCACCGGCTGCACCACTACCACTACCGGTGGACCGACCACGGTCGGCTGATCGAGGCACCGAAGTCTCGGCTTCGCGCCCTGCAACGCCGGCTCCTCGCCGAAATACTCGGCCCCATCCCGGTCCACACCGCCGCGCACGGCTTCGTACCCGGCCGCTCCGCGCACACCTTCGCCGCCGCCCACACCGCACAACCGGTCGTCGTCCGCATCGACCTGCTCGCCTTCTTCACCCACATCCCCGCCACCCGCGTCCACGGACTGTTCCGCACCGCCGGCTACCCCGAACCCGTCGCCCACGCCCTCACCGGACTCTGCACCACCCGCACCCCACACCCCGTCCTCCGCCGCGCACCAGCCCACCTGCCGCACCGGGCGACGCGGCTCGCCAGGCTGCGAACCGGCCACCTGCCCCAAGGCGCGCCCACCTCACCCGCACTGGCCAACCTGTGCGCCTACCGACTCGACCGACGCCTCACCGGCCTCGCCGACGCCTTCGAGATCACCTACACCCGCTACGCCGACGACCTCGCCTTCTCCGGCGACCTCACCATCCGCCGAATCCACGACCTGATCACCGCCGTCACCGACATCGCCCGCGACGAGGGCTTCCAAGCCCACCCAGCTAAGACCCGCATCCGCGGGCGTGCCGACCGGCAACTTCTCGCCGGACTCGTCGTCAACGAACACCCCGCCACACCACGCGACGAATACGACCGGCTCCGCGCCATCCTCCACAACGCTGCCCGCACCGGCCTCGCCATACAGAACCGGACGGGCCACCCCGATTTCGCTCAATACCTCATCGGACGGGTTCTCTGGGTCGGTCATCACCATCCAGCACGCGCAGCCAAACTCGCCGCGCTGCTGGCCCAGGCTCTTGCGGCACCGTAGACGGACGCGGCGCGGCAGCTTCGCCGGATCTCGGCAAGGACACGTTTCTCTCACCTCACGATGCCGACGGGAGACCGCGCGGGACGGTGACGCAGTGACCGCCAGGTCGGCAGTGCGCTCGCCAGCACCGCCAGCAGCAGGCAGAGCCCCACCACCCCGCCGACCACCGACCACGGCACCACCAGGACGACCGGTACGCCGACCTGCTCGGCGAGGCCGGCACGGACGCTCAGCAGACCGACGAACGCGACAGCCCCTCCGATCAGCGCGCCGATCAGCACCACCAGGGCGGACTCGGCCGTGACCAGCCAGATGACCTGCCTCCGGGTCGCACCGGCCAATCGGATCAGCCGCAGATCAGCCACCCGGCCGGCAGCGGCCATCAGCAGCGTATTCGCCACCGCAACCGCCCCGTAGCCGGCCGACACACCGATCAGCAGCAGCGTGAAGAGCCAGACGAGGCGATCCTCGGCGCGGTCCGCCTCGGCCGCCCACGCCGATACGTCGACGATCCGCGCTCCGACCGGAGGATCGACCCGGTCCTGGACGTACACCGCGGAGGTCAGCGCCGAGGGGTCGTGCGCCCGCACCACCGACCGGGGCAGTAGCAGGTCGCCGGGGATCGAGTCGTCGGTGACGACCGCGACGACGCGCAGCGACACCCGCTCGCCATCGGCGAAGACCAACGCGTACGACTCGGACGGCTGCCGGTTCGCAGAGGCGGGAAGGACCACCGTGTCACCACCGCTCAGGTCGTCCAGTGAGCCGGCAACCACGGTGAGCGCCCGGTTCGCGGCGGCGAAGCCCGTCGGGTCCACGCCGAGCGCAGCCAACGGTCGATTCTCCGGCGACGAGTCCGGGTCGCTCTCGAAGGCCGTCGTCGGCAGCAGGGCGGTGCCCCCGGTCGCCGCTACGGCCTGGTCCGTCAGGCCTGGTGCGCGGTCGGGCACGACGATCCAGCCGGCGTTCACGTTGTCGGCCCGGCCCACCGCGTAGGCGGCCGTGGTGGTGCGCACCATTCCAGAGACCAGCACCGCGAACGCGACCGTGAGCAGCACCGGGGCGGCGATCGAGGCCGTCCGCCGGGTCGCGGTCAACGCCCCGGCCCGGACCAGCATCCCGATCGCACCACCCGGTCGGCGCACCGGCGGCCGCAGCATCCGTACCACCGGACCGACGACCGCCGGTGCCAATACGGTGGCGCCGGCCACCAGGGCCATCACCGCGTACAGGGTGTACTGCGCCGCGACACGGGCCTCGTCGGCCGTCGCCGTCCCGACGCTGAGCGCGCCCCCCACCGCGACGAGCAGCGCGCCGGTGGCGATGCGCAGCCGCCCGATCGGTCGCTGCTCCACCGCCGCATCGCGCAACGCCTCCGTCTTCGACATCACCATGCCGGAGGGGATCCCGGCCCTGTGGCTGATGCTCGTCGACGAGGAAGGTCGGCCGGGTCAGCCCAAGGCGTTCTGCGGTGCCGGCGCCCACCTCGACCCCGAGCGGGCCCTCTGGGCAGGGCTCGTCGAGCTGGCCAGCGTCGCCGACGCCACCCGGGACATGGTCGCCGAGGACACCACGGCGCCGAGCCTGGTCGCCGATCCGGACCTCGTGGTGCGGATGGAGGACCACATGCTGGTGGCCGCTGCACCGGAGAGCTGGCACCGGTTCGGCTTCCTCTACCAGCGCGACGAGATCCTGCCGATGGCGCGGGCGTTCCCCGCCGCCGAGCGCTACCAACCGGCCGACGACCTGCTCGACGACCTGACCGGGGTGGTCGACCGCTACCTCCGCGACGGCCTCGACGTGGTGGTGGTGGACCAGACCGCCGTCGAGCAGGCCACGGTGGACCTGACCTGCGTCAAGGTCATCGTTCCGGGGCTGCTGCCGATGGCGTTCGGACACCGCAACCGCCGTGTCGACCTGCCCCGGCTACGTGACCTGCCGGTGCGACTCGGCTACCGGGACACCCCGCTGGAGATCGAGGAGATCAACCCACACCCGCATCCGTTCCCGTAACGGGAACGCCTGCGCCAGAGGATGATCAGCGTAAGTCCGGGGCATCCGCCGGGGCGGACGTCCTCTGCCTGCGGTTGCGTGCGCGGGAGTGGTGTACGAATTGCCCGTGATGGGCGTGTTGCGTAGATAAGAAACGGCCACCGCGCGATCCTTCGAGACGGCCGAGCCCAGCAGGAGTGGGACACCCGCGCTGGCACCGTTGGTCAGTGCGGCCCTGCGCAGAGGCCTGGAGCCGGGTTCGTCATCCCGGTTGACCAACGCTGGAGTTGTTGAAGTCCCCGCCGCCGTGTTCGACGGTCAGCCCGGCAGTGCAGACCACGGCCGGCACGGGGCGCTGCTGTGCCGGGGTGCGAGTGCCGGGGCGCCGCGGTTCGCGTCGGCTCCGGGTGGGATCGCGGGCCGGTTTTCGACTCCCCCGGCCCTGCCTGCCGTGTTTCGGTGCTGTGAAAATCTATGAACAGGCCCGCTTCGCAGGCCTCCACCATTCGGGCAGACACGGCCGTCATCAGCGAGTTTTTGTCCGTGAACAGAAAACACCTCTTGTTCACAAAGTTGCAGCCTGATAGAACACTCGGGTGCGGGTCGGACTCTTCGGCCCACGGGGTCCTGGTCTGGAGGACATGCAATGGCTCGTTCATCGCGTCCGGGTGAAGCCGGATCGAACGCTCTGTCCCGTCGGTCTGTACTTCAGCTCGGGGGTGGAATCGCCCTGCTGCTGGCCACTGGCGCCTGCAGCCCCGGCGCCCGGTCGGGCGGAGGCTCGGGCGACTCCGGCGGTTCCACCGCGTCGACCCTGCGAATCGCGGTCTCCAACTATCTCAGCAGCTGGGACCAGGATTTCGTGGGCTTCGATCTCACCGCCCTCATGCTCTACAAGAACATCTTCCCGTATCTGATCGACTACAGCGTGACCGAGGTGAACGGGGCGCAGATTCTCGACGCCAACGCGGTCACCCCCACCTTCGCCGAGTCCTTCGAACCCAGCGCCGACCAGAAGGTCTGGACCCTGAAGCTGCGTAAGGGCGTCAAGTTCGCCAGCGGCAACGAGATGACCGCCGCCGACGTCAAATGGTCCAAGGACCGGGCCTTCGCCGCCCAGGCGAACGTGGCCGGCATCTACCGCACCATCGGGCTGACCGAACCCGACCAGGTCAAGGTCGTCGACGACTACACCGTCGAGTTCCACCAGGCGTTCCCCAGCGCGCTCACCCGGCAGATCCAGGCGATCTCGCTCTACGTCTTCGACTCGGTCGAGGCCAAGAAGCACGCGACCGCGGCCGACCCATGGGCCAAGGCGTGGTTCGCCAAGAACGCCCCCACCGGCGGCTACTACAACGTCACCAAGGCCACCCAGGGCCAGGAGATCGTGCTGACCGCCAACACCGGCTACCCCGGACCGGACCGGCCCCGGACCGAGACGATCCGGATCTCCGTGGTGCCGGCCGCCTCGAACCAGCGGCTGCAACTGCAGAACGGCGACATCGACATCGCGCTGGGCATCAGCAAGCGGGACATCGCCGACCTCAAGAAGCTCGACGGTGTCAAGGTCATCTCCGCGCCCAGCAACCAGCAGGTCACGATCCAGATGTCCGTGGCCACCGCGCCCTTCGACGACGTCAACGTCCGCAAGGCGTTGGCGTACGCCGTGCCGTACCAACAGATCATCGACAACGTCTACGGCGGCGACGCGCGCGCGACCAAGAGCGTGGTGCCGCTGGACATGCCCGGTTACGACGAGCGGGGCTACCCGTACGCGTACGACGTGGAGCGGGCCAAGGCGGCGCTGGCCGCGTCGGGGCGTACCTCGGTCAGCTCCGAGCTGATCTTCGAGAGCGACAACGAGGAACAGCAGCGGCTCGCGGTGCTGGTGCAGAGCGAGGCCCGCAAGGCCGGCATCGAACTCAAGCTCACCCCGCTCGACCCGGCCACCCTCGCCGACCGCCGGCAGCAGAAGAGCATCCCGCTGCAGATCACCTCAGGTCAGCTCTGGGTCAACGACGTTGAGTACATGCTCGCCACCAGCTTCGTCAAGGGTGCGAACCTGAACTACTCGAACTACTCCAACCCGGAGATCGAGCGGATCTACGCGCAGTCGCACACCATCGTCGACCAGGCCCAGCGCAACCAGCTGTGGCAGCGGGTGCAGGAACTGTTCGCCGAGGACGTGCCCTGGGTGATGATCTGCCAGCCCAACTTCAACCTGCCGGTCCGCGAGTCGGTGTCGGGCTGGGTACAGCCGATGGACGGGCTGGCCCGGCTACGTTACCTGCGCGCATCGGCCTGAATCGCCTGCCATGCGGATCGCCCGTTTCGTCGTCAGGCGGCTACTCCAGCTCATCCCGGTGCTGCTGGGCGTGGTCGTCCTGACCTTCCTTCTGGTCCGGGTCCTGCCGGGCGACCCGATTCGGACCATTCTCGGCCCGAACGCGACCGAGGCGGACGCCGCCGCGGCGCGCGCCCGTTATGGATTGGACCAGCCGCTGTGGCGACAGTTCCTGGATTACCTCGGGGGACTCGTCACCGGAGACTTCGGCACCTCGATCCAGAGCGGCGCCGCGGTCGGCACGGAGATGGCCCAGCGGATCGGCCCCACCCTGGAACTGGTGGTGCTGGCGCTCGCGGTGGCGCTGGTCGTCGCCGTGACGCTGGGCATCTGGTCGGCCCGGCGCGCCGACCGGCTGGGCGACCACAGCGTGCGGGTGCTGGCGCTGGTCGGTAACTCGATGCCGGAGTTCTGGCTGGGGCTGGTGTTGATTCTGGTCGGCTACAGCGTCCTGGGTTGGTTCCCGGCCCCCAGCGGCCGGGTCGACCCGGACACCGACCTCGCCCCGATCACCCACGCCGACCTGCTGGACGCCATGCTGACCGTCAACGGGCCGGCGTTCACCTCGGCGCTGGCGCACCTGGCCCTGCCGGTGGCGACCCTGGCCATCGTCATCATCGCGCCCCTGCTGCGCAGCGTCCGCGCCTCCGCGCTGGAGGTGTTGCACTCCGAGGCGTACACCGCCGCGCGGGCGCACGGCCTACGGGGCCGGACCCTGCGGCGCGGCTACCTGACCCGGGCCACCCTGGTCCGGCTGCCGTCGCTGGCCGCGCTGGTCTTCGGCACCGCGATCGGCTCCACCGTCCTGGTCGAGTACGTCTACTCCTGGCAGGGCTTCGGCCAGTGGGCGCTGCGCGGTCTGCTCTACCGCGACTACCCGGTGGTGCAGGCATCGGTGCTGGTGATCGCGCTCTGTTACGTGATCGTGTTCCTCATCGCCGACGTGGTGCACGCGATCCTCGACCCGCGCGTGAAGATCTGAGGGGAAGGCTCTGATGGCCGAAACCGTCGTCGTCGGCGCGCCCCGCGCCGGTCGCTTCGCCAACGTGCTGATCGTCACCGGCGCCGTCATCCTCGCCGTGGTGGGGCTCGCCGCGATCTTCGCCCCGCTGTTGAGCAACTGGGGTCCCACCGAGATCGATCCGGCCGGCTCGCTCACCCCGCCCGGCGACGGGCACCTGCTCGGTACCGACTCCAACGGCATGGACGTGTGGAGCCGGCTGCTGCACGCCGGTCGGCTCGACCTCGGCATCGCGGTGGCCGGGGTCGCCTTCGCGGTGGTGCTGGGTACGGCGCTCGGCCTGGTCGCCGGTTACCTCGGCGGCTGGGTGGACGACGTGCTGATGCGCATCGTGGACATCTTCCAGGCGTTCCCCACCTTCATCCTGGCCCTCGCGGTGGCCGCGCTGCTCGGCAACGGCACGGTCAACCTGATCATGGTGATCGCGGCGGTCAACGCGCCCGCGTACGCCCGGCTGGTCCGCGCCGAGGTCCGCTCGATCCGGGAACTCCCGTTCGTAGACGCCTCGGTCACCTCCGGCGCGTCCACCCTGGGCGTGCTCTGGCGGCACGTGCTGCCCAACAGCCTCACCCCGGTACGGGTCATCGCGCCGTTGAACTGCGGCTGGGCCATGCTCACCCTGGCCGGACTCTCCTTCCTCGGTCTAGGCGTCACCGTGCCCGCCGCTGAGTGGGGCGCAATGATCAGCCTGGGCAGCCCGGACGTGGTCGCCGGGCGCTGGTGGACCTCCATCCCACCCGGCCTGCTCCTACTCACCTGCGTGCTCGGCTTCAGCCTCCTCGGTGAGGGGCTGCAGGAGCGCGCCGACGCGAAGCGGCGGTGACCCGTGCGTGGTGATCTCCTCTCCATCGAGGACCTGTCCGTCGTCATCCGGCGGCCCGGCCGTCAGGTCGCCGCGCTGAGCGGCGTCTCCCTGCACGTCAACCGGGGCGAAGTGGTCGGCCTGGTGGGAGAGAGCGGCGGCGGCAAGAGCATGGTCGCCCGCTCCATCGTCGGACTGCTGCCCGGTGGCTCGTACGCCAGCGGCGCGGTCCGGTTCGACGGCGGTGACGAGCAGGTCGACGTGCTGCGGATGGACGAGTCCGCGCTGGAACGGCACCGGGGGCACGGGGTGTCGATCTGCTTCCAGAACCCGCGTGGCGCGCTGAGCCCCACCCGCACGGTCGGCCGGCAGCTCACCGACCGGCTCGCCACCCACCAGGCGATGACCGGCGCCCAAGCCCGGGAGGCGGCCCGGGAACTGTTCGAGGCGGTCGGCATCCGCAACGCCCGGCAGCGGCTCGACGCGTACCCGCACGAACTCTCCGGCGGGATGGCGCAACGGGTGATGATCTCGCTGGCCACCGGCTGCGCGCCGGGCCTGCTCATCGCCGACGAGCCGACCACCGGGCTGGACGTCACCCTGACCCGGGAGATCCTGCGGCAGTTCCGGCAGGCGGCCGACACTGACCGGCGCGGTGTCCTGCTCATCTCACACGACCTGGCCTCCATCGCCGAGGTCTGCGACCGGGTGGTCGTCCTCTACGCCGGAACCGTCGTGGAGAGCGGCCCCGCCAAGCGGGTGCTCCGCCGCCCGGCGCACCCGTACACCCGGGCGCTGCTGCGCTCGGTGCCCGATGTCGACGGTCGGCCGGTCGTCGCCACCCCCGGCGCGATGCCGCTTCTGCGCGAGGCGCCAACCGGCTGCCCGTTCGCGCCGCGCTGCGCGCACGCGGTCACGGAGTGCACCGACCGGCGGCCGGATCCGGCGCCGGCCCCTGGCGACGACGTCGGGTGGACCCTCGCCTGCTACCGCCCCCGCACCGGCGACCTGGCCGAGCCGGAGTCGGCCGACGGCACCGTGCCGGCACACCGGACCGACCCGACACCCACGGCCGAGCGTCGGGCCGGGGCGGACGACCGGACCGTGCTGGAGATCGACGACGCGCACGTGGTCTACCGCAGCCGGTTCGGCCGGGGCGGGCATCACGCCCTGCGCGGGGTCAGCCTGCGGGTCGCCGCCGGTGAGACGCTCGGTGTGGTCGGTGAGAGCGGCTGCGGCAAGAGCACGCTCGCCAAGCTGATGATGGGCCTGGTCAAGCCGGCCAGCGGCGAGGTCCGGGTCAGCGGCGGGCAGATGGCCGAGCTGCGCGGCCGGCGGCTGCGCCAGCTGCGAACCCGGGTGCAGATGGTCTTCCAGGACCCGATCGGCTCGTTGAGCCCACGGCGCACCGTCGCAGACGCGATCGCTGAGCCGTTGCGGGCGCTCGGCGTCCCGGCCGCCGAGCGCGCCGAGCGGGTGAATGCGGTCCTCGACCGGATCGGACTGGACCGGTCGATGCTCCAGCGCCAGCCGCATGAGCTCTCCGGCGGCCAGGCCCAGCGGATCTGCATCGCCCGCGCCCTGATCGGCGAACCGGAGCTGATCGTCTTCGACGAGCCGACCTCCGCGCTCGACGTCACCGTGCAGGCGCAGATCCTCGAGGTGATCGCCGACGTGGTGCGTGATCCGAACCGCGGGTCGGTGTTCATCTCGCACGACCTGGCCACGGTGCGCAGCTTCGCCGACCGGGTGGTCGTGCTCTACCTGGGGCGCGTCGTCGAGGAAGGGACCGTCGACGAGGTCTTCGAGAACCCGCGCCACCCGTACACCAGGGCGTTGCTCTCCAGCGCGCCCAGCCTGGGCGCCGGCTTCGCCGGCGACCAGGTGACGTTGGTCAAGGACCTGGAGGAGGCCGACGCCGCGGTGGGCTGTCCGCTCGCCGCCCGCTGCCCGTTCGTGACCGACCGCTGTCGCTCCGAGGAACAGCAACTGCAGCCGTACGGGGTCAGCCAGGCAGCCTGCTGGCGCGTTCCCGAGATTCCCGCTCTGCTGAAAGGTGACACCCGTGTCTGACCCGCACCTCCGCCTCGCCGTTGACATCGGCGGGACCTTCGTGGACGCGATGGAGCTGAACACCCGCACCAACGAGGTGCGGTTCCGCAAGGCGTCCACCACCCCGGCCCGCCCCTGGGAGGGCGTGCTCAACGCGATCGAGGCGCTCGGCACCGACCTGTCCCAGGTGGAGCTCTTCATCCACGGCACCACCCTCGGACTCAACGCAGTGCTGGAGCGGCGCGGCGAGCCGACCGGGATCCTGACCAACGACGGCTTCCGGGACATCTTCCTGATCGGCCGGGGCAACGTGCCGGCCGACCACATGTACGACTTCCAGTACCAGCGGCCGGAGAGTCTGGTGCAGCGCCGCTACACCGCCGGGGTGACCGGCCGGCTGGACTACAAGGGGCGGGTGGTCGAGGAACTCGACCCGGCCAGCGTCCGCGCGGCGGCCCGCACCCTGGTCGAGGAGCAGGGCGTCAAGTCGATCGCCATCTGCTTCCTGCACTCCTTCCTGGACCCGACCCACGAGCGCGCCGCCGCCGAGCTGATCCGCGAGGCGTACCCCGAGGTCAGCCTCTCGGTCTCCACCGACATCGTGCGCGAGT
This sequence comes from Micromonospora sp. CNZ303, assembly GCF_004345505.1. Lineage (NCBI taxonomy): Bacteria > Bacillati > Actinomycetota > Actinomycetes > Micromonosporales > Micromonosporaceae > Micromonospora > Micromonospora sp. CNZ303. Next base: position 216,914 of record NZ_SLVT01000002.1, read on the forward strand.
ACCGGGAGTACGAGCGGACCAGCACCACCGTGCTGGAGGCGTACATCCGGCCGATCTTCGAGCGCTACGTTGACCACCTGGAGGCCGGGCTCGCCGAGCGCGGCTTCGCCGGCCGATTCCTGATCATGCGCTCCGGTGGCGGGTCGATGACCTCCACGGTGGCGAAGACCTCGCCCACCCACACCGTGCTCTCCGGCCCGGCCGGCGGCATCGTCGGCGCGGCGTACCTCGCGGAGACCCTCGGCCGGGACAACCTGCTCACCTTCGACATCGGCGGCACCTCGCTGGACGCCTGCGTGATCGAGCGCGGCGACCCGGTCGCCGCCTACGAGGCGCAGCTGGAGCACTTCCCGCTACTCATCCCGGCTTACGACATCCGTACCATCGGGGCCGGCGGCGGGTCGATCGCCTGGCTGGACCGGGGGCTGCTCAAGGTCGGACCGCAGAGCGCTGGCGCCGACCCGGGCCCGGTCTGCTACGGCCGGGGCGGCACCCGGCCCACCGTCACCGACGCTGCCGTGGCGCTCGGCTACGTCGACCCGGGCCGGTTCCTCGGCGGCGAGATGGGTCTACAGGCCGAGGCCGCCCGCCGGGCGCTGGACGAGCAGATCGCTCAACCGTTGGGTCTGACCCCGGTGACCGCCGCGGCCGGCATCTTCGACGTGCTGCTGGCCAAGACGGTCGGCGCAGTCCGGCAGATCACCGTGGAACGCGGCCACGACCCCCGGGTCTTCTCGCTGCTCGCCTTCGGCGGCGCCGGCCCGCTGCTCGCCCCGCTGCTGGCCCGCGAGATGGGCATCCGCGAGGTGGTGGTGCCGTACGCGCCGTCCGGCTTCTCCGCCTGGGGCATGCTCTCGGCCGACATCGTCAACGACTTCTCCCGCACCGTGCTGGCCAACCTGGACGACATCGACCTGGACGACCTGGCCGGGCGCTTCGCCGAGGCGGAGCAGGAGGCGGTCGCGTCGCTGGGCAACCAGGGCGTCCCCGCCGAAGAGGCGATCCTGGAGCGGCAGTTGGAACTGCGCTACCTCGGCCAGGAACACAGCATGATCGTCTCGGTCGGTCAGGTGCTCGACCCGGCCGCCATCCGGGCCTCCTTCGAGGAACTGCACCGGGCCCGCTACGGCCACGCCATGGACAACCAGCTGCAGATCCTCAACCTGCGGGTACGCGGCATCGGCCGGACCATGCGACCGGAGCTGGCCAGCCTGCCGGCCGGTGACGGCGACCCGAAGCGGGCCCTGCTCGCGCACCGGGACGCGTACGACTTCGGTACCCGCGAGGTGGTGCCGTTCGCGGTGTACGACCGGGCCGCGCTGGCCCCCGGCGACACCTTCACCGGCCCCGCCCTGATCGACGAGGGCACCTCCACCACGGTGGTGCCCAGCGGGCAGCGCGTCGAGGTCGATCAGCACGGCTACCTGTTGGTGACCCTCGTTGGGGAGGCATCATGACCACGTTGGACGGCGCCACCGTCGAGGTGGTTCGCAGCTATCTGCTCTCGGCCGCCGAGGAGATGCGGGCCACGCTGATCCGCACCTCGTTCAACCCGGTGATCTACGAGGTGCACGACTTCGGCATGTCGATGTACGACACCGACCTGCGTCTGATCGCCGAGGCGACCGGGCTGACCTTCTTCCTCGGTGCCAACGACTTCTCGCTCCGCAAGGGGGTGGAGTACGTCGGGCGGGAGAACCTGCACCCCGGCGACGTAGTGCTGTTGAACTATCCGTACTGGAACGCGGCGCACGCGTACGACGCGACGTTGTTCGCGCCGGTGTTCCAGCCGGATCCGGCGGACGAGTCGGCGGACGGCACGCTGGTCGGGTTCCTCTGTGTCCGGGCGCACTGGATGGACCTGGGCGCGAAGGACCCGGGGTACGTGCTGGACTCCACCGACATGCACCAGGAAGGGCTGATCTTCCCGGGCACCAAGGTGGTCTCGCGGGGCGAGCCGGTCCGGGAGATCCACGAGCTGATCCGGTTCAACTCCCGGATGCCCAACGAGGTGCTCGGCGACCTGCACGCCCAGATCGCCGCGCTGCGTACCGGCGAGCGGCGGTTACTGGAGATTCTGGAGAAGTTCGGCCGGTCCACCGTCGACGCGGCGGTGGAGCGGATCATCACCGACGGCGAGGCCCGCGCCCGGGCCGCCCTGGCCGAGTTGCCGCAGGGCAGCTGGACCGCCGAGGACTGGCTGGACGACGACGGGATCACCGAGGACCCGGTGCGGATGCGGGTGACCGTGACCATCGCCGACGGCGCCTTCACCGTCGACTTCGCCGGCTCCGCCCCGGCCACTGCCGGCCCAATCAACATGCCGTTCGGCGCCACCGAGGCGATCTGCAAGGTGGTGCTGAAGTCGCTCACCTCCGCCGATCAGCCCTCCAACGAGGGCACCGTGGCGCCGCTGGTGGTCCGGGCCGAGCCGGGCAGCCTCTTCCACGCGGTCTACCCGCAGCCCACCTTCACCCTCTGGACCGGCATCGTCGCGGTCGAGCTGATCCTCAAGGCGTTGGCGCAGGGGATGCCGGAGCGGTTGCCGGCCTCCTCGGGTGGGGACGTGCCGGGATTCATGATGGTCGGTACGCACCCGGACACCGGGCAGCTCTTCGCGGTGAGCAACAACGATCCGGTGGGCTGGGGTGGCACCGCGCGGCACGACGGCATGAACTCGGCCAGCCACATCTCCGGCAACACCGGTCGGATCACTCCCGTGGAGGTGTTGGAGGCGCGGACCGGGATGTTCTTCGAGCGGGTGGAGATCCGTACCGATTCCGGTGGGCCGGGGCGGTTCCGGGGTGGTGCGGGGCTG